>JBCDAQ010000096.1:0-14426 GCA_039185285.1 Pseudomonadota bacterium | reverse complement strand
GCGCGACCGTGATCACCAACCTGTTCTCGGCGCTGCCACTGGTCGGCGATCCAATCGTCGAGTGGCTCTGGGGCGGGTTCGCCGTGGACAACCCGACGCTGAACCGGTTCTTCTCACTGCAATGACGAAGGGCAAGAGGTAGTGCAGCGAGAAGAACCGGTTCAGCAGCGCGTTATCCACCGAGAACCCGCCCCAGAGCCAAGTCACCAGAGGCTCCCCAATCAGCGGCAGGGCTGAGAAGAGGTTGGTAATCACGGTCGCACCCCAGAAGGACATTTGACCCCATGGCAGCACATAACCCATAAAGGCCGTGCCCATCATGCAGAGGTAGATCAGGATGCCGATGATCCAGGTAATCTCACGCGGTGCTTTGTAGGAGCCATAGTAGAGACCCCGGAAAATGTGGGCATAAACCGCAATAAAGAAGAACGAAGCACCGTTTGCGTGCATGTAGCGAAGCAACCAGCCGCCATTCACGTTGCGCATGATATGCTCGACCGAGGCAAAAGCCATGTCGGCATGCGGCGTGTAGTGCATCACCAGAACGATGCCGGTGACAATCTGGACGACCAGGAAAACGGTCAGTACGATACCCCAGATCCACATCCAGTTGAGGTTTTTCGGCGTTGGGAACTTCATGAAGTCCACGGCCAGGGCGATCACGGGCAGGCGTTGGTCAAGCCAGCTCTCGATCTTTGTGCCTGGCTTGTAGTGCTCCTGAGGCATATTGCCCATAGGTCTTCTCCTCAGCCTAGTTGAATCGTTGCGTCGTCGACGAAAACCGCCGTCGGCACAGGAAGATTGGTGGGCGCTGGTCCTTTGCGGATGCGGCCCGACGTGTCGTAGTGCGAGCCGTGGCAGGGGCAGAACCAGCCGTTGAACTCGCCCGCGCCGTCGCCCAGTGGCACACAGCCCAGATGCGTGCAAACCCCCAGCATCACCAGCCATTTGCCGTCCGCATCCAACGCGCGGTTCTGGTCATCGGCGGGCAGCCCTGGATTGTTGTCGTTCCGGTCAACCTGATCGATCAGGTCGGAGAGCGCGACATTACGCGCCTCATCGATCTCGTCCTGGGTCCGGTGCCGGATGAAGACCGGCTTGCCGCGCCATTTGACGGTGATCTGGCTGCCTTCAGCAACATCCGAGACATCAACCTTGATCGATGCCAGCGCCAGAACATCGGCCGACGGGTTCATCTGATCAACCAACGGCCACACAACGGCGCCGGTCGTGACGACACCTGCAGCACCTGTCGCGATATACAGAAAATCGCGGCGGCTATGATCGTCGTCAGAGTGGGTGTTCACGTCGTCAGACACGTTCATTTCCTTTCCCTTGCGTGCGCTCGGTTGGGTGGAATCGCACACGAGCCTTTTAAAGCCCATTAATCCTGGCACCATCTAGCCTTGTGCCACACTCAGATCCAGCGGACAACGCGCCGCAGATTGACAGTCTGATGACGCCAAGCGAAATAGTGCCCGAGGTTCAGGAGACATCCGGCATGGGAAAAGAAGAATTCAAAAGCTTCGCAGAATTCTATCCGTACTACTTGGCCGAGCACTCAGACGCCACGAGTCGAAAGTTGCACTATATCGGCACATCACTTGCGATGGGGCTGCTGATCTACGCCCTGGTCACGGGGTCATGGGCTTTGCTGATTGCTGTCCCGGTTGCAGGCTATCTCTTCGCGTGGATCGGACACATGGTGTTTGAGAAGAATAAACCTGCGACCTTCCGCTATCCCTTTTGGTCGCTACTAGGCGATTTTCGTATGTATTTTGAAGCAATTGCCTCGCTTCTGAAGAGCGAGAGGAAATGACCTCACCAGCACCTATGTTTGGTGTTGAAGTATCTTTGACGGGACGGCGCTGGATCGGTCCGGCACCCGAGGTCGAGCGGATGGGCCTCGCCATCGCGCAACAAGCCCGGGTGCCAGAGATTGTTGGACGGTTGCTTGCGGCACGCGGCGTTTTGCCGGAGGAGGCCGCAGATTTTTTGCAACCCACCCTGCGCGGTCTGATGCCTGACCCTGCGATCATGGCGGATATGGAGAAAGCGGCAGCCCGCCTCGCCCAAGCAGTGACGGCGCAAGAGCGAATCGCGATTTTCGGCGACTATGATGTGGATGGTGGGGCGTCGACGGCGATTCTGATCGACTGGCTGAGGCAACTGGGCGTAAGGGCGACCCCCTACATCCCAGACCGGATCGATGAGGGTTACGGGCCCAACGTTTCGGCGATGACGCAATTGGCCGGCGGGCATGATCTGATCCTCTGCGTTGATTGTGGAACTCTCAGTCATGAGCCTATTGCGGCGGCGCAAGGGGCGGATGTGGTCATCGCAGACCACCATTTGGCGAGCGAGACGCTGCCAGAGGCTTTCGCGGTCGTGAACCCAAACCGGCGGGATGATCACTCCGACCTTGGTCATCTTTGCGCGGCTGGAGTGGTTTTCATGCTGCTCGTTGCAACCAACCGGGTTCTCCGGTCGCAGGGCCACTTCACCGACCGGGCTGAGCCGGATCTGCGGGCAATGCTGGATTTGGTCGCATTGGCGACTGTTGCCGATGTTGCGCCTTTGGTGGGACTCAACCGGGCCTTTGTCCGCCAAGGTCTGACTGTTTTGGCGCAGCGTGGCCGCCCGGGATTGGCTGCTTTGGCCGATCAAGCAGGGCTTTCGGCGCCGCCGCACTCGACGGATCTTGGCTTCGCGCTTGGTCCTCGGATCAATGCAGGTGGCCGGGTCGGGAGCGCGGATCTCGGCATGCGCCTTCTCGCCACGGCCGATCCGCATGAAGCGCGGGCCTTGGCCGATCGGTTGGATGACTTGAACCGAACAAGGCGAGAGATCGAGGCGCAAGTCCTCGCGGCCGCGATCGATCAGGTCGAGACGCGTGATCCCATGGCACCGATCGTTTGGGCCGCAGATGAGGGATGGCATCCCGGCGTGGTTGGCATAGTGGCCAGCAGGCTGAAGGATCGCTTCCACCGCCCAGCGGTGGTTATCGGCGTTGCCGACGGCGAAGGCAAAGGCTCAGGCCGGTCGATCCCGGGCATCGATCTCGGCCGCGCGGTCAGTGCTCTGACCGAAGAAGGGCTGCTCTTGAAAGGTGGTGGCCATGTGATGGCAGCGGGGCTCACGGTTGCGCCAGACAAAATCGTTTCAGCGATGGAGGCGCTGGCTGAGAAGATCGCGGGCCAAGGTGTCGATCTGGCCGGGCCCGAGGATCTGAGCCTAGATGGCGCTTTGATGCCGGGTGCTGCCACCTCGGACCTGGTTGAGAAGCTCGAGGCCGCAGGACCCTTCGGCCCGGCAAACCCTGCGCCCCGGATCGCCTTTGGCCATGTCCAGATCGCGCATTTCCGCATCGTCGGAAAAGGTCATGCGCAGCTGCGCCTGAAGGCGGGGCAGGGGCGGGCTCTGGATGCCATCGCTTTCCGGGCTGAGGAGACAGGATTGGCGCCTGCATTCGCATCGGCTTTCGAGACCGGTGGCGCAATGCATTTGGCCGGGATCCTGGAGATTGACGATTGGGGCGGCAGGCGCCGTGCTAAACTTCGGGTCGAGGATGCGGCCACCGCCTGATCGAGCCATGAACTTTCGTTGGATTTCGCTCTTGCCAGCTGCCCGACCCTTCGCTATTTAGCGCTGCACCGCCGGGGCGCCCTTCGTCTAGCGGTCTAGGACGCCGCCCTTTCACGGCGGAAACACGGGTTCGAGTCCCGTAGGGCGTACCACGGGGTTATCTTCTTCCATAAAGTCACCAACCATTTGATTAAAAATCACCTCTGGGCGCCGTGTGTCACGCGGAACCGGTAAACCGGCATGCCCAAACTGAATCATCTCTGGCGACGTGGCGGCGTATACGATGTGCGAAGGCGCGTTCCCCAAGACCTTGGCGAGCGGCTAGGATGCATCGAGTTCAACAAGAGTTCTAAGGACATTCACTAACCGCAACTGCTTTCGGAGTCGCCGATGCCTAGAACAGGCGGTTCATCTCCGATCTGAAAGACAGTGCTTTCGGTTTAATCGCACTTTGCGCGCTGCCGACCTCTTTCGGCTAAGGTCCCTGGCACCTGCCGTGACTGGCGGCTTACAGGTGTACGCCAGCAAAATCGGTAAGGCGGCGTAACGGCCTGATTTGGTCGAGCGAGATACTCGCTGCTATCCGGTATTCCGACGGCATGGGTAGTTTGCCAAGCAGAGAAGTCGGACTGGTGGCGTCACAATTTTGTGTAATGTGAGTTTTGTCACGCCACTTTGATTTGTTGGAAGATAAACGCCAAACGCGGCTCATAGCCAGACTTACAACGAAATCGCAAACGAATTTGGATCAATCATGACGGTTTATCCTGGTGGCTTGTCGCTTCGTCGGATCGAAGCGGAGCAGGCATTGACTGAGCCACGTCTGACACCTGCACTACCGCAGGCCCTAACCGTTGGGCGTTGGCAAATTGATCGTACTTCTCGTGAAGTGTCAGATGGTCATCTGGCCCGTCGCTTGTCTCCGAGAGCGATGGGTGTGCTGCTTCAGCTGGTTGAGGCGCAAGGGATTGTTGTATCTCGCACCGATCTGCTCGAGGCCGTTTGGCCCGACATTCATGTCAGTGACGAAAGTCTGACGCAAGCCGTTGCTGAGTTGCGGCGTGTGCTGGGAAAGGATGATCGGTGCCGACAGTACATCGAAACGGTCCCGAAGGCTGGCTATCGTTTGTCGATGCAGGTCAGGCTCTATGCAGAAAGCCTGGAGGACATCCCGGCCATTCAAGACGGATATGATGGCTCGAAGCAGCGCGTTGCAGCTCATCTAGCGGTAACGGAGGCGCGTCGTCTTGCGCGCAACAAGGGTCTGCTGGCGGTCGCGGAAATCGATCGCCTGATCGAGGAGGCGGTTGCAACCGCTCCGAAGACGGCGCATGTCCAGGCCGAGTATGCGCTTCAAATGGTCTGTGCCGCGGTTCATGTGGGTGATCGATCCGCTCGCCTTGCTCTGGCCGCCGAAGCAGCGAATGATGCGGTTCGGCTGCGCCCTGACCAACTTCCCTCGCGACGATCGTTGGGCTTTGTGCAAGGGATGACGAACGACATGGACGGTGCCTTATCGAGTTTCTCCGCCTGTCTTGCCATCGATCCTGACGATTTCGAAACGCATTACCTGGCGGCAAAGGTTTGTATGGGCAGCGGCTATCTACGCCAGTCGATCACTCTGGCGGAGCGGGCTTGTGATCTGGATCCAGAGGACTATCGCCCCGCGTTTAATGCATCGCGTGCTGCCCTGAAACTTGGCGACGCCGAACGGGCGAATGAGCTGGCATCGCTCGCTTTGCGCCGGATTGAGGCGCATCTTGCGCTTGGATCTAACTCGATGCGCTTTTTGAGCGCCCGATCCGCCGCAAGTGCGATATTGGGGCGTCCGACCGAAGACACCGAGACCATCATGCAGCGGGCACAAGCCCGCCCGTTCCTCTATGACGTGGTTGCGCTTGCTCATTTAGGAGCAACAGATCTCGCCGTCGAAACCTTTGCTCTGCTGATGGATCAGGGCATGACATACTCGGGTTGGATCGAGGCGGATCCGATCAGCGACATGCTATGGCAGGAACGGGACTTCCGCCGCGCGTTCGAGCGTATGGAAGCCGCCTGAGCTAAGCGATCTCTATGCTTTTCTATCGCCCATCGCCTTTAAGGCGCCGGGTGATTGACTGTGCGGCCCAGTATGCTGCTCGATATCGATGACCGTCGCCAAGAGTTTCAGGTTTAATTTCTTTTTCCTTCAGGTGTTCAGGCACGGCGCACATCAAAATCATCTCCACAAGGCAAGCGGACCTCCCGAGGTCCTGCCCTGAAATCAACTTTGATGGAGATTGAAATGACTGTGCAAAATGAGACCGCGCCGATTCAGAACGGCGTCAATGTCGATGCTTTGCTTGGTGCCCGCACAGCGATGGAAGACGCCCCTGATCTGGGCCAATTCACCTGGCGAGCACGAGCAAAATGGGCTGGCGGCACGCAGACCAATGTGGAGATGAGTGGGTTCTACGGCCTCTGTGAAGAGCAGACGCGCGAAAGAAGCCATAAAATCCAGGCTGACCACCCCGAGCAATTCGCAGCATACGATCGAGGCGCCACGCCTGTCGAGATCGTCCTTGCCGCTCTGGCAGGTTGCCTTGGCGCGGGTGTCGCCTCGGTCGCGCAACACCGTGGAATTCAGCTTCATTCGGTCGAGGCAAGTGTCGAGGGCGATATGGATATGGCCGGCATCATGGGCATCGACCCAGAGGTTCGCAACGGCTTCAGTGCGATCCGGATCGACTTTCAGATCGATGCCGATGCAACCGAGGATGAAATCGCGGCGTTGGTCGCTCAGTCACAAAAACGCTCGGCTGTCTTCGACATCATCACCAACCCGACAAACGTTCATGCAACGGCGACGAAGGTGGAGCGGTCCTGATGTTGGCGGTCACAGATCAAGACCTTGCACGGTTCGCGACGGCGTTGAAGAGCGCCATCGGCTGGCCGATCCGGTTGGTCCTGGCGCTAAAGCGCCAGCAGGCGCATCGCGCTGAGTACCGGCGGATGCTGCAAATGAGCGACCATGATCTCAGCGATATTGGTCTGACGCGAGACGATATTCGTGCAGCCCTGTCAGAGCCGCCTTACTGGGACGATGCGCGCTGACCATAGCCAGGGCCAATCAAAGGCCCTGGCCCTTAGCCGTCACAAATGGCGGCGGCCACTAAACATGATCAGGAGATGAGACGTGAAGACCGTATCCACCTTGATTGTCGGTGCCGGGCAGGCGGGTCTTGCCATGAGCCTCGCGCTGAAGAGCCGCGACATTGACCACGTTCTTCTGGAACGTGGTTCCGTTGGTCACGCTTGGAGGACACAACGCTGGGATAGTCTGACCACCCTGACACCGAACTGGGCCAACGGGCTGCCCGGCGCGCCTTACGTTGGCGCTGATCCCAACGGGTTTATGCCGGTATCCGAGCTGGTCCGTAACCTGGAGAGCGCCGCTGCAAAGATCGATGCACCGGTTCAGAGAGATACTGACGTGCAATCGGTTACCCGGCGAGATGATGGGTTTCAGGTCGATACGAGCAACGGGCCATTCCGGTGTCGTAGCTTGGTTGTAGCGACCGGCGCCTGTGCTCAGGCACATCTTCCAGCTGTCGCTGCTGCCCTGCCGCACGGTGTCGAGCAGACCACTCCCGCTCGCTACAAACGCCCCGGGGATCTGCCGGATGGCCAGGTTTTGGTTGTCGGCGCCTCGGCCTCTGGTGTTCAGATCGCGCGGGAGCTCGCACGCGCAGGGCGCTCCGTCATCCTGTCTGTGGGCAGCCATATGCGCCTGCCACGGCGATATCGTGGGCATGACATCGAAAGCTGGCTCGATCTGCTTGGGTTCATGGATGAGCGGGCGGACGATATCGACGACCTCTTGCGAGCTCGGCACCTGCCGTCACCACAACTTCAGGGCGGATCCGATCCGGTCGACTTGAATGCGCTACAGTCGCTAGGTGTTACCATCGTTGGAAGATTGGTCGATATCCGCGGCGATCGGGCGGTGTTCTCAGGCGGCCTTTCGGGACTAGTTACCGGTGCTGATCTGAAAATGACCCGATTGCTGGACGATGTGGATCGCTGGGTGCATTCGAATGGATTGGAACGCCTAATTGACGGGCCGGACCGGCCGGCGGATACCCGATTGGCTTTGCATCAGCCGCTGGATTGGGCCCTGGGCCAGGGCGGCATCCGCTCGGTCTTTTGGGCGACGGGGTTTCGTCCATCGCTGCAGTGGTTGACCCTACCCGCCTTCGACGCGCGGCTGCGACTTCGGCACCGAAACGGCGTGGTAACTGTCCCCGGCATTTATGCGATGGGCCTGCCAATCCTGCGGCGTCGACGCTCTCACCAGATCTCGGGCGTCGAGGGTGACGCCAAGGCGCTCTCTGAACATTTGCATGGATTTCTCAACGGCCGCGCTGGCATCGCCGCCTGAGATGCAAGGAATATCGAAATGAACGGATCTACATCTATCCGCGCTGCGCTCGAGCGTGCAGCGCGGACCGTCACCCTGCGGCCAGAACGAGGTCAGCGCACTTACACAAACATCGCGCGGGTTCAGCACGGTACATGCTGCACCATCTCGGAAGGGAATGATCGGATGGTGATCGATGTCCCGCAAGCGCTCGGTGGTGCTGGCGCGGGTCCGTCACCAAGCACTGTCCTGCGCGCTGCGTTCACTTCCTGCATCGCGATCGGCATCAAACAGTCCGCAGCGCGTGAGAGTGTCGAGGTTGACGCAATCGAGGTCCGGTTGGAGACGGATGTCGATGCGCGAGGGCAGCTGGGCCTGGCTGATGAAATCACGCCTGGCTTCCTCGGGATCCGTCTCCAGATCGATGTCAGGACTCCCGCGGATCCGTCGAAGCTCGACGACATCATCGCGAAGTCGTTGCGCTACAGCCCGCTCCTCGAGGTCTTCGCAAATCCGCAATCGGTGACCCATCAGATACGGGTCGCACCGCCCTCAAACCACAGAATAGGAGGCCGAAATGGAAGCTAATCTTCAGCGCCGCATTCAACGCTATGGCTGGGATCGCGCAGTGGGATCCTACGAAGACGGCTGGAAGGCTAATCTGGCACCGGCGCAGAATCAGCTGCTGCTCATGGCAGAAGCTTGGCCGAACGAGCAGGTCGTCGACCTTGCCTGTGGCACAGGGCTGGTGACCCTTCCACTCGCTCATGCTGTTGGATGCAGTGGTCGCGTTGTCGCGACTGACATTTCGGAGCGGATGATCGAGACAGTGCTTGCCGAGGCCAAAGAGATGGATCTGCCTCAGATCAATGCGCTCCGCGCGGATGCTGAGAGTCTGGATATGATCCCAGATGCCAGTATTGATCTGGTCACCTGTGCCCTTGGTCTCATGTATGTCGCCAACCCCTTGCGCACCTTGCAGGAAGCGTATCGAGTGCTCAAACCCGGCGGGCGCGCGGTCTTTGCTGTCTGGGGTGAGCGACGGAAATGCGGCTGGGCCGAGATCTTCCCGATCGTCGATGCCCGCGTGCATTCCTCTGTCTGCCCACTCTTCTTCCGACTTGGTACAGGACAGACTTTGGCGAAGGAGATGGAGACGGCTGGCCTCTACGGTATCGAAACCGCCCGGATCGCATCGCAGTTGGACTATCCCGACGATCAAAGCGCGCTGCTCGCCGCTTTCGCGGGCGGCCCGGTCGCCCTCGCCTATCATCGTTTTGACGATGAGACACGGGATGCCGTCCACGATGAGTACCTCAAGTCGATCCGTCCGTTCCGCGCGGCCCGCGGTTACAAAATCTCGGGCGAATTCGTCGTATGCCGCGGCTTCAAGCCGGTTTGATGAGCAGGCAGGCACGATCTGATAGCGATCGAAAGCATGCAGCAGAAGAACCCGGCGGAGCAGTCCGCACCAACTCTTTCCAGCGAGCGCTTTCATTGAGTTTAGAGAATACATCACCCGCAAATACATCTCAGGAGGAAGAAATGATCGATCTTGAACCGCCGTTGAGATTGGCCAACGAAGCAGATGCGCACGAGCTCGCAGATCTTGTGAACTTCGCAGGCGAGGGCATGCCTTATTATCTTTGGACGGGTCTTGCAGAAGGTGACCAGGACCCATGGGAAATCGGTCGCGCGCGACAAGCGGAGAAGGCTGGTGATGGGCAGATCGTTGTCGTGGACCACGGGAATGGTGCTGTCGCGAGCCTTACTGGCTACAAGATTGGCATGGCACCTATCGAGATCAGTGAGGACTTTCCCGCTCTGTTCCGACCGCTGCAGGAGCTCGAGAACCAGGCGCTTGGTAGTTGGTACGTAAACGTTCTGGCCTGCTATCCTGAGCATCGTGGGCAAGGTCTCGGGTCGCGTCTGCTTGATCTCGCCGACGACATCGCACGTGCGAAGAACATATCTCGTATGAGCGTTATTGTGGCCAGCGCGAACACCGGCGCACGGCGTCTTTATGAGCGCAAAGGCTATGGAGAATTGGCGAGAGCACCATGCGTCAAAGAAGATTGGGAAACCGAGAGTGAGGATTGGGTCCTCTTGGTCAAGGAGCTTATCTAGCATCATGGCTGTCGATCACGCGACCAAAGATGCCCAGCTTTGGTAGGAGATAGCCTGTAGGCTTTCGATCGGGAACTCAAAAACGTACCGGTTTTGGCTCTGAGGCGACCCTGCTCGGCTGGTTGGCCGGAGCGGGGTCAAGGCTGTGATCCGACCGAAACCGCGATATCGGTCAGCATGTCTGCGACTTCCTCGGTCGGCAGCGGCACCGACGATGCGGTCACGGAGTATCCTTCGAAGAAAGGCAGCATGAGGCTGGCAAGCTTGTCGTAACTATCCCGGTTGGCGTCCTGGCCCAGCACAAATCCCGCTATCAACGATGAGAAAGTACGGTAGTACTCGGCCATATGGTCCCGAATGGCGTCGTTCCGCGATGAGATCGCCCAAAGCTCGCGGAAGATGCGGCACATGTCCGATAACTCGTCGCCGTGCTGGAGGCCTGTTAGGATCAGGAGATGCGCCCGTTCACGCATCGTGGAGCCGGGTTTGTCCTGCGTCAGCAGTCGGATTTCTCGGGTGCACTCCTTGAAGTATCGCGTCGCCATCGCCTTCAACACGTCGTCGCGGGACTTGAAGTAGTACTGCACGTTGCTCAGCCGCATCCCCGCCCGCTCGGCGAGCTTGCGCATGGTGAGCCCCGCATCCCCGGTTTCTTGCAGAAGGCCCAGCGCACAGTCGAGGATCATTAGTTCCTTGTCGGAAAGCTCTTCCTCGCCGTCTGCCATCGTCGTCCTCTTGCCCTGAATAGATGGTCGCAAGATAGATGCTTGACGTGTTTGGTCAAGTGACCTATTCAATTTAGGTCATGTGACTAAATATTTGATAACTTCAAAATGATCAAAACACTCCGCACGACCTACGACCGATTCAAACACCTACCTGGTTACGATTTCGCGCCGCATTACGTGGATTCGCTCTCTGGATACGAGGGCCTTAGGGAGCATTATCTGGATGGAGGCGATCCGACTTCGGGCGAGGTGTTTCTCTGCCTGCACGGAGAGCCGAGCTCGAGCTATCTCTACCGCAAGATGATCCCGGTCTTTGCGGCCGCCGGTGTTCGCGTCATCGCGCCGGACTGGTTGGCTTTGGGCGTTCGGACAAGCCCGTAGACGATGAGGTGTATTCGTACGACTTCCATTGGGAGTCCATGCTGGCCTTCATTCGGCATTTGAACCTAAGCAACACTACACTTGTCTGCCAAGATTGGGGTGGGGTGCTTGGCCTGACCCTGCTGATGGAAATGCCCGACCGGTTCAAGCGGTTCTTGATCATGAAAACCGGTCTGATGGCAGGGCCCGTGAGCAGCGCAGCCTTCGAAGAATGGAAGGCTGATATCGTCTCTAATCCGAATGTCCCGGTAGAGTTCGTGATGCAGAAGAACGAACCCATCATCAACGATGCCGAGGCGGCGGCTTATGCCGCCCAGTTCTGCTCGGGAGAGTGGCAAGGCGAAAGCTTCATGGCTATCGGCATGACCGACAAGATGCTTGGCCCGGATGTGATGAACTTTATGCCCACCGTGATCCGTGAATGTCCAAAGCCGTTGGAGATCGCCGAGGGCGGTCACGTCGTTCAGGAATCTGGCGGACTGCTGATTGCCGAAAGGGCCATGGTGCATTTTGGCTTGCTCAAAACATAAGGGCGTAATCCAATAAAAACCTTCACCTGGTCTTCCACCCCAATCTCGCATCATCGCGGGTCAACCGGATCTGGCGTGATCAGATCCAGTGCAGCGGTAAGGTCGCGCCGTCGCGCGATCTCTATGTTAAATATCCAAACTTCGAGATCGATGTCGCGCATGAGCTAGAGCTGTCACTGGCGCATGATCCGATCGTCCTGCAACTCCCATTCTACTGGTACTCAGCAACACCTCTGCTGAAGAAATGGCTGGATGATGTGCTGACCTATGGGTTTGCGTATGGCTGCGCCGGAGGCGAGCTGCATGGCAAGGACCTCCAATTGATCATGTCGGTCGGCGGTCAGCCGAAATACTACTCCGGTTTTAGGAGCTACGCGACGATCCACGAGCTGCTGCGTCCCTTTGAGCGGACAGCCAACCAGTCTGGCATGAACTACCAGATACCCATCTGGATGCATCATGCAGATGCTGCATCGGTAGATATCATTCGTGCCCACGGAGCGAAGTGGATCGAGATGATTGACGATCCTCTGCGATCCGACCCGCAGGCCTACCTGAACAGCGAACCTGACGAAACGCTCGAACTCGCGAGTTGAGCAAAGGGTGCTTGATGCCAAGCCCGCGCCAGGCGCTATTCACGTGACATTGACTTGAGCCCCAGAAGTACCGCAGCACCGATCATGAAGCCGCCCCCCAGGCGTTCGATCCAGACGCGCGCGGTCCCCTTGAGTTGCGCCACGATCCAACTCGATCCCAGGCCGTAGGCCGAGAGGAACAAACCGTCCATAACGAGGTAGGTCGCCGATAAAATGAGGAACTGGGGCCAGAATGCAGCTTCCGCTGAAATGAATTGGGGAAACAATGCCGCAAAGAACACGACGGCTTTTGGATTTGCGGCAGAGGTTAGAAAGCCCTGCAACCAAAGTTTACGAAGCGTTGTGAGTTCACGTCTTCCACGATCGCTGGCATCTCCTGCCTTTGCCCTTAGGATCATCCGCGCTCCCAGCCAAATCAGATAGGCAACCCCGACCCATTTGATTGCGGTGAGAGCGGTTGCTGAAGCCGCAATGATCGCTGCGAGTCCGAGGCCCGCTGCCAGCATCTGCAACGCATTGGCCGAAAGATCTCCCGCCGCTGTCGCGAGCGCCCGGTGAAAGCCATGAACGCCACTGTTGGACAACATCAGAAGTTGGCTTGGGCCCGGAGTGCTCATTAACGCAAGGACCGTCACGACATATATCGTCCATATTTCAACTGGCATCTATCGTCTCCAGAACCGCACCACCAGAAACCTCGCCAAAAAAGGCGTAGTCTTCAATTGGAACAGCCTCTCAGATGGAATGCGAAAGACTTAGGTTGCGAAGTGGTTACGGTCGGATAAAGCGTTCGTTTGGAACAACGGCGATGGGTGTTAACTCGACTAGGAAGTCTTCGTGTCCCAGGCCAGCGACCATAACTGAGGTCGAAACGGGCTCCGTACCCGCTTTGAAGTAGGCCGTTCGAACATCCTGGATCGCGGGTAGATGCGCTCGATCAGTGAAATATGTGGTTATTGCAACGACATCGGCGAGGTCTCCGCCCACCACTCGCAGAAGCTTTGAGATGTTCTCGAAGATCTGGTGGGTCTGCCTGGCAACGTCCCCTTTGCCAACGATTGTCTCATCCGACGACCAGGCAACTTGACCCGTTAAATGGATGAACTGCCCTTTGGGCTGGCAAACGCCCAACTGAAACCCGCGACCTCGAGCTTGCCAACCCTCGTCAGTGTCGAAACCGATGGGCATCACTTGTCCCTATTCAGTCAGCAAATGAGCACCCGACGGCGCATCCAAAGTCTCGCGCGGATGGATGTCGGCGAAGACTTCGAGGATGTTGTTCTCCGGGTCTCGAAAGAACAGCGTGCGATGAGGCCAATCCTGATTGGTGGGTGCTTCGATCACCGCGATCTTACGCTTGACCAGCGACTCATAGGCGGCGTCCACATCAGCCGGTGGCACGCGAAAGCTGAGTTGGATTGCAGTGGATTGTTGAGGCACATGGGGCCCATCATAAGACCGTCCCCGACGCCGGAGCCCCAAGAACAGCGTCCCGACGCGGAAGAACACCATATGGCCGGGCGTGCTTTCCGCAGCCTGAAACTCAAAGAGAGTGGTGTAAAAATTGGTCATGTTCTCGAGGTCCTCACAAAGAAGGATGACATAGTCCAAGCTGCGTATCGCGCCGAAGCCGCTGAGATCTTGCATATCAGGCAGTCCTTTCATTCCAGACGTTTGAGGAGGCATCTTCGACATCCTTTCGACC
Organism: Pseudomonadota bacterium; assembly: GCA_039185285.1. Taxonomy (GTDB): domain Bacteria; phylum Pseudomonadota; class Alphaproteobacteria; order Rhodobacterales; family Rhodobacteraceae; genus Thermohalobaculum. Next base: position 375 of record JBCDAQ010000096.1, on the reverse strand, counting down.
GTCCGTTCAAACGACAAAAACTGCATCGAAGGCTTAGAAAATCTCGGTCTACTCTGGCCGGGAACCATGATACCGGAAGCCTTGGAGGTGCCCCGATGACCTATCGCATTCCGTCTTTGAACGGGCTCAAAGCGTTTGAAGCCGCAGCGCGCCATCTTCGTTTTAAGGCAGCGGCGGGAGAGTTAGGCGTCACCCCAGGTGCAATTAGTCAACAAGTGAAACGGCTTGAAGCGTCCCTTGGCATCGCGCTCTTCAGGCGTCTTCCGCAAGGGTTGTTGCTGACCAAAGAGGGAGCTGATTACCTGCCTCGGATCTCGCAAGCCTTCGATCTTTTGACCGAGGCGACCGAGGTCGTCGCGCCAGCCCTGAATGGTC
>JBCDAQ010000095.1:0-14473 GCA_039185285.1 Pseudomonadota bacterium | reverse complement strand
GTGCGCGCGGTCGTACTGATGTGCCAAAGATCGTAGATTGGTACATGGAAGGAAAGATCGAGATCGATCCGATGATCACTCACACCATGCCGCTCGACGAGATCAACACGGGCTTCGACCTGATGCACGCAGGCGAGTCGATCCGCGCGGTCGTCACCTATTGATCCGCTCAATCGTCATCGTCGCCGCCCTGGTGTCCTCCGGGGCGGCGGCCGAGTCTGTTCAAGATGCCCTGACCGGGCGCTGGGCAGTCATGCGCGACAGCCAGGCGGCGACGGATGCGGAGAATGTTGCCTCCGCCCAAGCGGTCTGCGCAATCAAGGGCGCCGACCAGGGGCTCATCGAGCTTGCCTTTGGCAACGGTCGCTTCGCGATGACGACGACCGACGGGGATGGAGCTCAGAAAACCTGGCGCTATGACCCTCAGATCTCTGGTGGGCGCCTGGGCGATGGGCGTCTGGCGATTAACTTCTCAATGACGGGGCAGCGAACGCATGAAGTGATCTTCTGGCGCGCGACGCTGGACGGGGTCGAACACAACCTCCTCGAGGTCCAAGGCCCACCCAACCCTGCTGGTCTCTACCTCAAGTGCGCGGGTTGATCCGGCGGAGAACTTGAGCACTCAGACAGCTATCACGCAATTACACCTTGCCCTTACCGACGCAGCGGACTAGCTCGCGAGGGCACGTGCTTGAAGACAGGAGCCGCCAAGAATGTCTATCCCACAACAGGGCGGTGGCCCTATTGAAAGCCGCGATGACCTGGCAGGGTATCTCGAGGCTGGCTGCAAGCCCAAGGAAGACTGGCGGATCGGCACCGAGCACGAGAAGTTCGGCTATTGTAAAGACACGCTCCAGCCGCTGCCATACGAGGGCGAACGCTCGATCAAAGCGGTGCTAGAAGGGTTGCGAGACCGCTATGGATGGGCACCTTTGGAAGAGGGCGGCAACATCATCGGCCTCACTAAGGATGGCGCCAATGTTAGCCTCGAGCCCGGCGGGCAATTGGAGCTTTCTGGCGCGCCGCTCGAGACGATCCATGAGACTTGCGATGAGGTGAACCAACACCTCGAAGAAGTCAAATCGATCGCAGACCATATTGGCGTGCGTTTCATCGGCCTGGGTGCGGCACCTGAATGGAGCCATGAGCAGATGCCGATGATGCCCAAGGGCCGCTACAAGCTGATGACCCGCTATATGGGTGAGGTCGGCACCCATGGCACGCAGATGATGTACCGGACCTGCACGGTCCAGGTGAATCTCGATTTCGCCTCCGAAGCCGACATGGTCCAGAAGCTCCGGGTCGCACTGGCGCTGCAGCCTATCGCGACGGCGCTCTTTGCAAACTCGCCGTTCTTTGATGGAAAGCCCAACGGGCATGTGAGCTGGCGCAGTCGGATCTGGCGCGATCTCGACGCGGACCGGACCGGTATGCTGCCATGGGTTTTCGAAGATGGCATGGGGTTTGAGCGTTGGGTGGACTACGCGCTCGACGTCCCAATGTATTTTGTCTATCGCGATGGGGAATACATCGACGCGCTCGGCCAGAATTTCCGAGATTTCCTCGCCGGGAAGCTACCTGCACTGCCGGGAGAGGTTCCAACGCTCTCGGATTGGGCCGACCATCTCACAACGATTTTCCCGGAAGCTCGCATCAAGAAGTTCATCGAGATGCGAGGCGCCGATGGTGGGCCGTGGCGGCGGCTCTGCGCGTTGCCGGCCTTTTGGGTTGGTTTGATTTATGATCAGTCCTCTCTCGATGCAGCCTGGGACCTTGTTAAGAACTGGACGGCGGAGGAACGCGACCAGCTTCGCATCGATGCTTCGGTCAGCGGCTTGAAGGCAGAGCTTGGCGGCAGGCCGCTTCGCGATATCGCGGCCGACTGCCTCGCGATCGCCGAGGCGGGGCTTAAGGCCCGGGCTCGCCCTGGTGCTGGGGGTATGATTCCCGATGAAACCCACTTCCTCAACGCCCTAACAGACATCGTCGAGAGGGGAATCACTCCCGCTGAGGAACTTCTCCAGAGCTATCAGGACGAATGGGCAGGGGATCTCACACAGATTTACGCCAAGAACAGCTATTAACCTCGAGAAAACAGCAGGTCATGGCTGGCCCAAGAACAACTTTGGAGATACGTTAACCCCGGTGAAACAATTCAAAGTTGGTGGGGAATTATCAGATGAAACGAAACACTATCCTTAGCGCTTTCGCCGTTGGTGGCGTAGCACTTACCGGTTTTTTGAGTGATATGAGCATCGCTCGGGCACAGTCGGCTATTACCTGCGGCGCATCCTATACGGTCGTGCCAGGCGACAGCCTTAGCCAGATCGCCGATCGGGCGTATGGCGACGCGAGCAGCTTCCAGTTGATCTATACTGCGAATTCAGTTGCGATCGGCCCCAGCCCTGAGCTGATTTCCGTCGGCCTTGTGTTGGATATCCCGTGCGCGGATGGTGCAACTGAATCGGCCGCCGATGCGTCCGTTATCCGAACCGTCGCAACGACCGAGGCGCTTCCCGCGCCCGTACAGGCCCAGATCCGCGTCGTCGTGGGTACCGATTGGGCCCCGTTCACGGATGAGGGTCAAGAACAAGGCGGCATGGCGGTTGAGATTACCAACCGTGCGCTTGAGATTGCGGACGGCGGTCCGGATTACAAGATCGACTTCATCAACGACTGGGGTGCGCATCTTCGCCCTCTGGTCACCGATCATGCGTATGACTTCAGCATCGCTTGGTTCCGGCCGAACTGTGACGTGGTGGACCGTCTTGGTGATGGGTCCAAATTCCGCTGCAACAACCTCGACTGGTCAGAGCCGATCTTCGAACAGGTTGTCGGCTACTACATGCGCGCGGGAGAAGCGAACCCGGCCTCGCACCAAGATCTTTATGGCAAAGTACTCTGCCGACCAGCAGGTTACGCAACTTTCATGATGGAAGAGCATGGCCTTGTCGCGCCGAACATCACCCATGCAGCGCCGAATGGCCCGACCGAGTGTTTCGACGGTCTGCTGAGCGGAGAGTATGACGCGGTGATCCTTGCCGCCGACGTGGCCGAAGGTGTGATCGCGAAACTGAGTGCCAAAGACAAAGTCGTCTTCCAGGACAATCTCTCCTACATCGCGACCATGCATGCGGTGATCGCGAAGACGAACCCAAACAAAGAAGCCTATCTCGCGGCAATCGATGATGGGCTGGGCAAGATGAAGTCGAGCGGGGAGTGGTTCCAAATCGTGTCTCGCCACTTGTCGGAGCACTACGCGCAAGCGCAATAAGACACTGGACAGAATCGGAAGGCGCCGGGGAAAACAAGCCCCGGCGCTTTTCATTTTGTGGGGAGAAATCGCATGGAAACCGTATATGAGAATGTGTGTTTTGGAGGTATACAAGGTGTATACAAACATAACTCATTAGCGACAAACTGCGAAATGACCTTCGCGGTTTACCTGCCGCCGATGATGGCGAGCGAGAAGGTGGCTTGCCTCTGGTATCTCTCAGGCCTCACCTGCACGCATGAGAATGCAATGACCAAGGCAATGGCCCAGGCATTTGCAGCAGAGGCTGGATTGGCTCTTATCTTCCCAGACACCTCGCCAAGGGGCGAGGGTGTGGCCGACGATGAAGCCTATGACTTGGGGCAGGGCGCTGGCTTCTATGTCGATGCATCCGAGGCGCCCTGGGCGCCGCATTTTCAGATGTACTCCTACATCACCGAAGACCTGCAAAATTTGGTGGCGGAGAACTTTCCCATCGATCCTGAACGACAAGGGATCACCGGCCATTCGATGGGCGGGCATGGGGCCATCACGCTCGCCTTGTCGCAGCCAGATCTCTACCGATCCCTCTCAGCTTTCGCCCCCATTGCCCACCCAACAAGCGCGGATTGGGGGCGCAAGCAACTCTCCGCCTATCTCGGTGCGGATGAGAGCAAATGGGCCAGCCATGACGCGACACTGATGGTTCGCGAAACCGGGTGGCGCCGGGACATCCTGGTCGATCAAGGCGCCTCGGACCAATTCCTGGATCTGTTGAAACCCGAAGCTCTTGCGGGCGCGTTGACCGAGACCAGGACACCGAGCGTCTTTCGGATGCAACCTGGCTACGACCACTCCTACTTCTTTGTGGCCAGCTTCATCGAAGACCACATCAAATGGCACGCCGAGCGGCTCTGAGCCGCTCCCGGGCACGACTGACAAATCGGAAATGGGACGTTCTTCGAAGAGTGAGATGGCGGGGTGAAGCCGTCGTTGATGATGTGCGATGGGGCCGTTCAGTCATGAAAGGCTTCCCCGCCCAGAAAATGAGATTGGATCAAATGCATTGAACCGGAAAAGCCGTGGTCCTGAGCGCTACGCCGTGTCGAACTTACATTTCACTCGGGTCGCCCCTCGGACCTTCGCGGCCTTCATCGCTTTTTCGAGCCGGTCGGAGATAAAGACCGCTGACGAAAACTTTGGCTGATAAACAAGGTCGAGACCGTCCATCAGATCGGGTTTCACAACCACATCGCCAGATTTGATGTCCGAGATAAGCCAGTGTCCAAAGCCAGCGTCAAAGGCCGCCGTCGATTTCTCTGGCACCGCCACCTCCCGGACCTCGGCGAGGTTCAAGACAAAGAATGTCTCGTCGGTCACTTCGATCCCATCATCGAACAGCGGCACCGGAATGAACCGCGTCCGACCGATACTGAATTGCTCAAGCACCGATTTGAACCGGGCCGTGACGACCACAAAACGATCGTAGATCCAAAACAAATCGGGCAACGCGGGGCGCTTGGGTGTCATCCGTTTATGCTCCCAATAGAGCCGGGATGGGACATATTCGGGCCGCAAAACCTCGCCCTCGCGGTTGGCGTTCGACGCCTGATAGCGCTTTTCCTCGTCATTGCTTGGAAGATCGTATTTGATCAGTTTTCCCTTTTTCCCAGGCATCATGAAATCGATGCACCAGATTGGGCCGTCACTCTGCTTGTCATCCATCAAGAGTTCCGCCTCCTGAACGGCCCCATCTGAGTAGTCCGCCTTTCATAGAAAGAATACGACGATCGGAGGGGTCGACAAGTCGATCCGACATAAGGGCGGCTTGAAAGGTCGCATGTCGAGGCGAGCTCTCACAGGAGGCTAAGTACAACCGGATCAGGTTCAGAGAGACTTTGCTTCAGCAAAAGATACCAGACGCTTCGATGCTTCATCCCAGAGGTGCAGCCGAACACCATCAAAGCTCTGCCGGATGGTCATACGATTGCTTTTGGCCAGTTCCGGATGATCCCGCAGAACTTGGGGCAGCCGATAGAATGGGATGCGGCAATAGAGGTGGTGCACATGATGTATTCCGATATTGGCGGTCACCCATTGCAAGACTGGTGGCAGCACGTAATGCGAGCTTCCCTTCAGTGCTGAGTCATGCAACTGCCAGTCCTCTTCTGCGTCCCAATGCGTGTCTTCGAACTGGTGCTGCACGTAGAACAGCCAGATCCCTGCGGTTGCTGCCAGGAGTGTCGAGGGCAGGAAAATCAACAGGATGGGCGCCAAGCCGCCAAAGTACAGAATAGTTGCCACCCAAAAGAAAATCGCGATGTTCGTGCACATTGCGCTGATCCAGTACTTGAGCTCGCCCATGTAGCCGAAGGGAAGCCTGTTCTCAAGAAAGAACAGATAGCCCGGCCCCAAGCCGAACATGACAAGAGGATTTCGATAAAGCTTGTAAATTAGCTTGTTTAGAGGCTTTAGCTCACGGAATTCGACAACCGTGAGGGTCTTGATATCTCCCATACCACGTCGACCGAGATTGCCCGACGAGCTGTGGTGAATGGAATGGGAGCGCCGCCAGACGTCGTATGGTGTCAAGGTCAGGACGCCTATCGCGCGTCCAACCCAGTCATTCAGGGTTCGGCTTTGGAAAAACGACCCGTGACCGCAATCGTGCTGGATGGCGAAAAGTCGGAGCAGGAAGGCCGCATTCAACAGGGAGAGCGTGAATGTCAGCCAATAGCTGACTGACATCGACCACCATGCAAGGACCCACAAAGCCAGATACGGACCCAAAGTGATCGCCAGTTCGAATGAACTACGGATCGGATTGGGTTCACGATACCTGGCGAGAGTTCGGACCCAATCCTTTGCGGGACGGGTCTCGCCACACGGACGAAGAGCTTCAGATTGATCGAGCATTGCCTGCTTTTTTAACGCTTTATCTGGCCTTGTTATACCAGCGGAAGCGGTTCGCAAAGGTGCCGTTTCGATTCATTTGCCAATCGCGTTCCACGGTTCGGTCTTGCCGCGAATTTCAAGGACTTTGATCTTGTGCGAACGAACTGAAAGCAACGCCGATTTTTCAAGCTATGGGCTTAAAGCGGACCTCCGCTCCGTCTATGTCCAAGGTCCGTTGGAGGACTAACGACATGAGCTAGAGTTTATCTTTTTCTTTGTTGAGTAATCGGTTTGGTCACCGACAATTACGAGACATTGTCAGGGTTCACACCGGCTAAGATCGACGGTCGACGACGAAGCGGGCTGCATCGATGAGCAGGTCCGCTCGATCGCCATAGGGGGCGAGGGCGTCTGCTGCTACTTTGACAAGCTCTTCAGCCCTGGTGCGTGCGCCTTCGATGCCGAGGATATCGACAAAGGTTGCCTTGCCCGCACTGGCATCCTTGCCGACGCGTTTGCCGGTTTCCTCCTCGGTCCCGGTGACATCGAGGAGGTCATCGGCGATCTGGAAAGCTTCGCCCAATGCGTCTGCATAAGCGCGGATGTTGGCGACATCGCTGTCGCTCGCCTGGCCCAGGATAGCGCCGGCCTCGGCAGCATAAGAGATCAGCGCACCCGTCTTCATTGCTTGCAGTTTGCGCACATCCTCGGCCGTGAACGGATCGTCGGAAGTTTCTGCGGCTAAATCTATTGCTTGCCCGCCGACCATGCCCGCGGCCCCTGACGCTTGCGCCAGTCGCAGGCAAAGCTGTGCGCGAACAACGCCTTCGGGATGGGTCGCTGGGTTGGCAATGATCTCAAAAGCCATGGTTTGAAGACCATCGCCTGCGAGAACCGCCGTCGCATCATCCCACTTCTTATGGACTGTTGGCTTGCCTCGGCGCAGGTCGTCATCGTCCATGCAGGGCATATCGTCGTGGACCAGGGAATAGGCGTGGAGACACTCGACCGAGGCAGCCGCGCGATCCGCCCCTTTGGGGTCGGCACCAAAAACCCGGGCGACCTCCATACAGAGAAACGCACGCAGCCTTTTGCCGCCGCCCATGACGGCGTAGCGCATGGCTTCGTTGAGCTCGATCTCGCCGGGACTGCCCTCAGGCTTTGGCAAGCAGGCATCGAGAGCTGCCTCAGCCCGCGCAGCCGCCTCCACCAATGCCGTGGCAAAGCTGTCTGCGTTTGTCATCTACGTCCCCCCGGGGACCTCTCGTCAGTTGGAGGTCTCTTCGTCAAAAATATCCGGCAGATCATCACTCTCTTCTTGGCCTCTGATCAGTGCATCACGACGTTGAAGATAGATGGAGCGGAGCGAGACATAGCTGTCGGCGGACTCATAGAGGATATCGTCCACCAGATCCGCGTTGCGCGCTCTGGCGTCGACAACCTCAAGGACGGTCGCCGCAGGAAGCGCATAGTCGACAATATCGCCGTCGACAAACAAGCCGACATAGAAGGTCGGGCTCAAAGCAGTTCGATCGACAACACTGCCCAGCGCGTCCCGCGTCGTCGACGGGCCGAGAAGCGGGAGAACCAAGTAAGCCCCTTCGCTTACACCATATTTGCCCAAGGTTACCCCGAAATCAGTGTCGCCTTTGGGCAAGCCGAACTCGGTCGCAGGGTCCAGCAAACCAGCCGCACCAACGACGGTATTCACCAGGAACCGGCCAAAAGACACGAGCGCGCTGTCGACATCGCCCTGCAAAACGAAATTCGCAAAGTTGCCTGCGGTATCAATATGATCGAACGCATTGCCAATCAGGTGTTGGAAGGTCTGCGGTGTGACAAAGTCATACCCTTGGGCGACAGGTCGGATCAGGTTACTGTCGAGGAAGATATTGACGTCATGGAAGGTCCGATTTGTGCTCTCGAACGGATCACGCTCAGAAATATCGCCGCCGGGCCCCGGGCTGGAACACGCCGAAACCGCTATAGTCAGCACCATAATGCTGACCAGTCTTACCACTGAGGATGACGTCATTAACTGCTCCCGCAAGACTTTCAGGTCCAGGACCTCGCGACTTTCTCTCGTCCCCGACCGACCTTTGCGGCAACGTAATCTCTTGATCCGCTCTGGCCAAGGGGTTTGAGTTCAATTCAGGCATGGATCGCCTAAGCAGGGAGTTAAAGTTGCTGAATCGCAATCAATCCGGGGATTTAGCAGACGGAACCCAGCTCAGCTCGATGGCATCGATAATCGGCAGACTGGTCGGATTCGTCGAAAATCGCGCCACGATCGTCGTTAGCGTCTATGGGATTGCGCTGCTCGCGTCGATCTATGCCGCCACGGGACTGAGCGTTGATACCGATTCGAGCAAGATGCTCTCGCCGGATTTGGGTTTTCAGGCGAAGGCCCTGGCGCTTCGCGAAGCGTTTCCTGATCAAAAGACCGCGATCGTGATTGTGGTGCGCGCAGCGAATGCAGATGCAGCGGACAGCGTCACCGCAAAGCTCGCCATGGCCGTGTCAGGCAAAGAAGGGATCGCCAGCGTCTTCGCCCCCTCGGTCGATCCGTTTTTCCTGACAAATGGTGCGCTTTACCTGGAGACTGATGAACTGGATCAACAGTTGAGCCGGATCAGTGGTTCCTCCAACCTGATCGCGGGTTTGCGATCCGATCAGAGCCTGCAGGGCTTTGTCGCGACCCTCGATCAGGCGCTGTCGCTTGCCGAGGGGGCGGGTGAGACCGCCGATCTCGCCCCCGTCTTCGCGGAAGCCGAGGCGGTGTTTCGGGCGGCTGCAGCGGGTGAGCGACGCCCCTTTGGCTGGAGCACGGTGTTTGCAGGCACGTCCGGCCCGGTATTGCGAACACTGACGGTACAGCCGGTTCTAGATTTTACAGCCCTCAATCCAGCGAAGCCCGCTCTCGCCTCTATCAGGGGCGTTCTTGCTGAATTCGATATGCCGCCGGGCGTTGAGGTCGGAATTACCGGCGATCCGGTGTTGCGTCAGGAGGAGCTCCGCTCGGTGACGGCAAAAATCGGATGGTCGCTTGGCCTGTCGCTGGTGTTCGTGGCGATTGTTCTCTGGTTGGCTCTGCGGACAATGGGCCGTGTCTTGCTGGGCCTAGCAGCGCTATCTACAACCTTGATCCTAACGACGGGGATCGCGGCAGTCGGTGTCGGAAGTCTCAATCTGATCTCGATCGCTTTCATCGTTCTAATGGTGGGCTTAGGTATTGATTTCGCGATCCATTTTCTGGCGCACTTGGATGAAAAAGCGACGCGGGATGAGAAGCCTCTGATCGCAGCGGCACAGTCGATTGGACCAGCGCTAGCCCTTACGGCAGGGTCGACCTCGCTCGCGTTTCTGGCGTTTACCGTGACCGACTTCGTTGGGATGGCGCAACTGGGATTGATTGGCGGGGCAGGGGTGCTGATCGCATTTGCCGTCTCAATCACCTTCATCCCGGCGATCGTGGCACTTCGGCCTGGATTGGCGCTCGGCGCGCCACGGGGCCGCATCCCGGGTGGGATGGCGGGTAGGCGCGCCATGCCTTGGATTATGGTGGCGCTGGGCCTCGGCGCAACCGTCATGGCGAGCGAGAGCCGCTTCGATTCTGACCCCATGGGCCTGCGCGATCCGAACGCCCCATCCGTTCAAACCTACAACTGGTTGGCTGAGGATCCGGATCGCTCTCCGCTCCGTGCCTCGGTCGTCGCCGAGACAGCCGAAGAGGCGGACGAGCTGGCGACGGCGGCAAAAGAAATCGAGGGCGTGCGGGGCGCCAGCTGGCTCGGATCGCTCCTCCCGGATGATCAGGACACCAAACTGGAGTTGGTCGACCTCGCCTGGCCTTCTTTGGAACATGCAGCAACTGGCACGCCCGAAGCCCTGACGGAGACGACGGCCGAAACGCCCGATGACCTTACGGCGAGACTGGAGGCCGTGCCCGAAGGTCAAGGTCTGGCCGAGGCTCTCAGGCTCTACCAAGCGGCACAGGATGCTGGGCGGGACGAGGTGCTGAATGAGGATTTGTTCACGTACTTCCCGCTTCTGACCGACCGCCTGACGGCTATGCTGGAGATGGACTATGTCGAGGTTGAAACGCTGCCCGACGCTCTCTCACGTCAGTTCGTCTCTGGCGGAAAGTATCGTGTCGATATCCTGCCCGAAGCAGACATCCGCTTGCCGGAAAACCGCGCCGTCTTCATCGAGAAACTCACCACCCACTTCCCTGGCCTGACGGGTGGACCTGCGCAAATCGAGGGGGCGAGGATCGCCGTTTCACACGCGATGTTGCAGGCGGTTGCGATCGCCCTTCTGGGCGCCGGGGTCTTGTCATTCGCCACGCTACGCAGTGTTACTGGAACCCTGTCCATCTTGATCCCTGTCGCGCTTGCGGGGGCGGTTTGCATGGCAGCGGGCGTGCTTCTCAATTTGCCGTTCAACTATGCGAACGTGATTGTTCTACCGCTGATGATCGGAATTGGCGTGGACAGCGGTATTCACCTGGCGATGCGAGCGCGCAAAGCCGATCAAGTTTTCTCGACTTCGACCCCGATGGCGACGTTCTACTCTGCACTGACAACGATCGCGGCTTTCGGCACTCTTGGACTCAGCGATCATCAAGGCACGGCCAGTATGGGGATCTTGCTCGCCATTGGACTGAGTGCGACAGTTATGATGACCTTTGCATTGACCCCCGGGCTCGCGAGATTTGCGATCAAGCGCTCGTGAAGGGGTTGCGCGACGGGCCTGCAGAGCCCCACGTATAGGTAAAGGATGACATCGTGGAGATCGGAATGATCCGTTGTAGCGCTTTTGCACTTTTGCTCATGATCGGGCTGTCAGCGCCAACCGTGTTTGCGGCTGAGGAAGAGGCGTCGCTCGCACGTGCCAATCAATTGGTCGACGAGACTTATGCCGCAATGACCGCTGAGACGACCGAGGCGGAACGCAATGACGCTTTGCGCGCCGCGCTCGAGACTGGTTTTGCTTTCGATTTCTGGGAGAAGTTCCTGATCCGAAAGCACAAAGAAAGCTTCTCGGAGGAGCAGCTTGCCGAGTTTCGAGCGCTTTTGCCTGGTTTCCTGGCAAAGCTTTATTCCGATCAGTTTGGCAACGGATTGGAAGCGAAACCAGAGATCAAAGAGACCCGGAAAGCGCGCAAGGATATTCTTGTTCGCGCGGCAATCCCGCGGGCGAACGGAAAGACTTTGCCCGTGGATTGGCGTGTTCATGATTTTGACGACCGCGGCCACCTCGTCGTCGACTTTATGGTCGGGGGTACGAGTTTCCTCATCCTGAAGCGCGATGAGTTCTCAGGATTGCTGGATCGAGAAGGGCCAGATGGGCTGCTTGCTTTCATGCAGGCGAACGCGATTTGACGCAGCCAAAGCGGCCTCCTCACAGCCTATTGTGCACTGCAAGGGGTGGCAGATTGCCACCGGGTGGTGTATTCGGGTCCAACAGGCACTAATTTCGAGCAATCAGAAATCCGCCAAGGAGATCGGATCGTGGGCGTCCCTCTCAGACAACAAGCGGCCGTTGGGGCCTATATAGCCAAGCAAAAGCTGAAGGGGAACAAACGTTACCCCCTGGTTCTGATGCTGGAGCCTCTCTTCAAATGCAATTTGGCTTGTCCAGGTTGCGGCAAGATCGACTACCCGGACCTGATCCTCAATCGCCGACTAACGCCTGAGCAATGCTGGGAAGCGGCTGAGGAATGCGGTGCGCCTATGGTGGCGATCCCCGGCGGCGAGCCACTGATTCACAAGGAAATCGGCGAGATCGTCAAAGGCTTGATTGAGCGAAAGAAGTATATCTCGCTCTGCACCAATGCGCTTTTGCTTGAGAAGAAGCTGCACCTGTTTGAACCCTCGCCCTATCTCTTCTTCTCGGTCCATCTGGACGGCCTGAAAGAGCATCATGACAAAGCGGTCGACCAGAAGGGCGTCTTCGAGCGTGCCGTGAAGGCGATCAAGGCGGCTCAGGACAAGGGCTTTGCGGTTAACGTCAACGCTACAGTCTTCGAAGGCTATCCGGCGGATGAACTGGCCGATTACCTCGATTACTGCACAGAGTTGGGCGTCAACATCTCGATCTCGCCAGGCTTCACTTACGAGCGCGCACCAGATCAGGAAAACTTCCTAAGCCGCCGTCGTACAAAGGAATTCTTCCGCGAAGTTTGGCGGATCGGCAAGGAGCGGGGCACCGCGAAGGGCTGGTCGCTCAGCCACTCGCCCATGTTCCTCGACTTCCTGCTCGGCAATCAGGAGATGATGTGCACCCCCTGGGGCATGCCGACCCGGAACGTGTTTGGCTGGCAGAAACCGTGCTACCTGCTCGGCGAGGGCTACGCAAAGACCTATACCGAGCTGATGGAGACCACCGACTGGGACAAATACGGCACCGGCAACTATGAGAAATGCGCCGACTGCATGGCCCATTGCGGCTATGAGCCGACGGCGGCGAACATCGCTTTCTCCAACCCTCTCAAGATGTTGAAGCTTGCCATTATCGGGCTCAAGACCGAGGGCGAGTTCGCACCAGAGCCGGTCCTCTCGAACGCCCGCGAGGCGGAAGAGCATCACGAGCGGATCGTCGCCGAAGAAATGGCGAAGCTGAACAAGATCGCTGCCGAGTAACCATCGCGACCCTTTCGATGACGCCGCGGAGCCCCGCTTCGCGGCGTTTTTCATTGGTCCAGGCTCCCGGATCTTTCGGGATCTGAGGGGACAAAGTTCCCGATATCACCCGGTTAACAGGGGTCGGACGAAGCCCGACAAAAGATCGCCGGTTTACGATCTTTCGCGACAACTGGGGAGTTGGGACCGCATTGCAGCGGGTCAGCATCCAGGTAGATGAGATACATTCTTACGCAGAAATGCTCGGATCTCGTCAGCGATGCGAAGCCAGTTCTCGGGGGCAGGTTCACGGATCGTAGCGGAAATGCTGATCTGTAGCGGACCCTCGATATGCCACAGCGTCATCGAGTAGCAGACACCCGGTAGATCTGGGTTGCAGCGGACAATCACGTTTTCCCGAGAGCCGGGGGCCGAGTGGTAGATTGAAGTGCGGCTGCCAACCACGGTGCAGGAGCCTCTACCGTGAACCTGTTTAAGGAAACCGCCGACACCATCGGTAAAGCTGCACTGGCCAAAATAGGACGCCTTACCGCCCGGCCTCGGCCTACGGGCAGACCGAATGGAAAGTGCGATCCGGTCGCTCGCCGATGGTAGATCAAGGTAGAACGTGGTCGCCTCGAGAAAAAAGCCCCGATACGCTTGCGAGCTAAACCTCCGTACGGTTCGAATATCTGTAATCTCAGGCGCCGAGGTATCAACACCGACACAGATGCCCTTCTCAAAGTGCAGGGGCATTGTGTTTTCTTCGCCCGAAGAAACGTCCAGAAGAAGAATCGCAAGCAAGAAGAGAAAGACTAACCCTACACGCAACATTCTTGGTTTGCGGAGAGATTCCTTCGAAATCAACGGCTTACCCGGTTTCACGTCAGTCACTACATCCATGCGATCGAAGCAAACAAAGCTATTGTTTCGAGTTTGATGCAGTTGTCCCGCTGGTCCAATGTGAATTTTCCGGCGATGGCGCGAAACACCCTCTATCCGTTCGACTTTACTGCCTCCAGCAACCGATCGATCGCGCCGCCCTCGACTTCGGCGGTCAGGGCGCGCAAGGCCTTGTCGGTATCCTTCTTGAGCTGCATCAGCGTCGGCAACCAGCCGGGGCGCTGGATTAGACCCCAGATCACCGGCCACGGCCGCTGATGGCCAGTGGGGCTAAGCCCGGCCGTCACGAAAGGGGGCAGGGTGCTGCCTGCCGGGTCGCCAACCGCCCGCAGGGCGGCCATCGCGAGACCCCGCTCCGACGCCACCCGTGCGACCACATGGCTTTCCATATCGACCACTGCCGCCCCGGTGCGGGCGCGCAGCTCCTGCTTGGCGTCTGGCGTTAGCACCATTTGGTCCGAGCCAAACAGCGTGACATCATCTTCGCTGTGGGACAGCTCGAACACCCCGTCTGGCCCCACCACGCCCTGTGGCCGAAGAACCTGGCCAGGCTTCAGGTCGGGATCAAGCCCGCCAGAGACCCCATAGCTGACCAGTAGACGGCATCCCTGATCGGCGAGCCAGTTTGCGCCTTCTTCAGCCAGTTCCGGACGCGCGCCTGAGACGGTGTGCAAAACGCCTGGCACAATCGCTTTCCGGCCCATCGTATGGGCCTCGGTCTGCATGCCGCAGACGATCCCGAGCACCGGGCTGCTCATCGAGCAGCCCTTTGAGGATTTTGGCGGGTGGCGGGGGTGGG
>JBCDAQ010000094.1:0-14474 GCA_039185285.1 Pseudomonadota bacterium | reverse complement strand
TCGCGCCGATCTCGCTGGTCCTGATCGTGATCTTCTTCGTGACCTCCTCGGACTCCGGTTCGCTGGTCATCGATACGATCACAGCAGGCGGCAAGATGGATGCCCCGGTCGTACAACGGGTCTTCTGGTGTACGCTGGAGGGCCTGGTGGCGATTGCCCTGCTTCTAGGTGGCGGTTTGTCCGCACTACAGGGGGCGGCGGTCTCAACTGGGATACCGTTCACCGTGGTGGTTCTGCTAATGTGCTACTGCGTCTACAAAGCGCTGCAGACCGAGCCGCGCTAAGCGCTCTGAAATCACGAACCGGCGCCCTTCGGGGCGCCGGTTTTCTTTTTGGCTTTCCATTTTTGTAGCGCCTTTTTAGCAAAATTTGCTTCCGAAAAAGTCAAGCATTCTGAAAGCACCCTCGGTAGCCTTCATGCGTTTTTTCGGGAGGACACGATGCGGATCGTTGGTAAGTGCGAGAGAGATCGGGACGGCAGGCAAGGGCCACGTCGCGCGCTCCATTCGCGCCGCGGCCCCGCCACCCCGCCCGCAAGCGGATCAGCTAGTGCTACATTTCTTCCGCATCATCGAGGTGTCGATGGCGATCAAGTAACCCTTGAGCTTGGCGACATCATCTTCGGTCAGCTCGATCCCTTGCATGTCACCGGCACTGGTGAGCGCCTCGGTTATCCAACCACGCTCCTCAGTAAGGTCGTAGCAATCGAGCTGTGCGAAATCTTCCGCACTAATGGCCATCGGGTCGATCACTTCCGCCGTCGCCGCCCCACTCAAGAGAGCGCCCGCGAAAAGAGCCGTCACCGTCAGTTTTGTCGCATTCATGGGATCACCCCGTGTCATATGCGGTTAAGCCGAATTAAGCGACAGCCTATGGCAGAACGAAGGCACGCGATGGACGATACTGTGACGATAGCATCAGGCACGCCCGTTAACACTTACTTGCTCAGGAATACGCGAGCGCCTGACCGAGATCAATTCACGACTGAATCCCAAGCCCGAGAGGAGCCTCTGCCATGCAATTTGGCCTGACCGATGAGCAGGAGATGATCGTCTCCACCGTCCGCAGCTTTGTCGAGAATGAGATCTACCCTCATGAGGACGAGGTCGAGCGCACCGGTGAGGTCCGCCCGGAGGTCGCCGAGGCGATCAAGCAGAAGACGATCGATCTGGGGTTCTATGCCTGTAACTTCCCCGAAAGCGCAGGCGGCGCTGGGCTGAACCACCTCGAGTTTGCGCTGGTGGAGCGGGAGCTCGGCCGCGGATCCATGGCGCTCAACCACTTCTTTGGCCGCCCGCAGAACATCCTCATGGCCTGCGAGGGCGATCAGATCGAGCGCTACCTTACCCCCGCCGTCAAAGGCGAGAAAATGGACGCGCTGGCGATGACCGAACCGGATGCAGGCTCAGACGTGCGCGGCATGAAATGCACGGCGCGGCGGATGAACGGGTCAAACTCCGACTGGGTGATCAACGGAACGAAGCACTTCATCTCAGGCGCTGATCACGCGGATTTCTTAATTGTCTTCGTCGCGACCGGCGAGGATGAAACACCGCGCGGGCCGAAGAAGCGGATCACGACCTTCCTGGTCGACCGCGGCACCCCGGGTTTCACGATCCGCGACGGGTATCAGTCGGTCTCTCACAAGGGCTACAAGAACATGGTCCTCGAGTTCGACGAGTGCCGCCTGCCGGATGCGCAGGTCCTGGGCGAGGTCGATGGCGGGTTCGAGGTGATGAACGAGTGGCTCTACGCCACCCGCATCACAGTCGCGACCATGAGCGTGGGCCGGGCGCGCCGGGCGTTCGATTACGCGCTGAACTACTCGGCCGAGCGCAAACAGTTCGGCCAGCCGATCGGCAAGTTCCAGGGGGTGAGCTTCCAGCTCGCCGATATGATCACCGAGATCGACGCCGCCGATTGGCTGACACTGGCCGCCGCCTGGCGGTTGGACCAGGGCCTGCCCGCGAACCGCGAGATCGCGTCGGCCAAGCTCTACGCCTCAGAGATGCTGGCCCGCGTCACCGATGCGGCGATCCAAGTCCATGGCGGCATGGGCCTGATGGATGACCTGCCCCTCGCCCGCTTCTGGCGCGACGCGAGGGTCGAGCGGATCTGGGACGGCACGTCCGAGATCCAACGCCACATCATCTCCCGCGACCTCCTCAGGCCGTTGGGGGCTTAGACTCGGGCATGGAATGGACTAATGGCATAGCGGCGATCGCAGCGGCGTTCAGCGCGCTAACAGCGCTGATTGCGCTTGTGGTCGCCGTGCGCAACGAGCGCAAAGTTGAGGCGCGTTTCGCGCAGCAGATCGCTCTGGAGCAGAAAGTGGCGCAGGCTAACATCGCCCCCGACGTCCAGGTCTATACATTCAGTACGGTGGGTTCTGTCCAGGTCGAGTTGAAGAATTGCGGCGTGGGCCCGGCACGCATCAGCGATCTTAGCTTCCGACGAGACGAGCAAAAAGCGAACAGCATTACTCGCCTCATCAACATCCCAAATCTGACAACCTGGGTTTTCTACTGGATGGTAACCGATGGGAAACTCACGCTGGCACCGGGAGAGAGTAAAGTGCTGATACATCAGTCGACTGACGTCATCCAAGGGCAGGACCTGGACGCAATTGGAATGTCTGCGGAAGAGACGTTGAGGCAGATAAAAGACCAGATCACAGGCGTCACCATCGAATTCCAAGTTTCTAACATCGTGGATGAGAAACTGCCTGCCGGATCAGTAACGATATCGAACTTGCCATAGTGGGAGGTCGGCGATGTTGAGTAAAAGTCAACGGATCGGGACTGTGCACACTTAGCCAATACTGGAGGTTCTATGACTGATTGGGGATTGAGCGCCGAGGCGCGGGCTTTTCTAGCGGATCCGGTGAACCTGGATGCGCGGGAGCCGGATCCGGCGATGTTTCCTCAATGGCGGGCGGAGAGCTTGGCCGAGGCTGAGTCGGCGGCGCCTGGGATCGTGGCTCAGACGAGTGTGACGCTGGGTGAAGAAGTCATCGCGGGCGTGCGGTGTTTGACCGTCACCCCTGGCAGCCTGACGGGTGAGGCGCCGATCCTCTACCTCTTTGGCGGGGCATACATCATGGGCGGGCCGCTGGAGGATCTGCCGCTCTCGGCCAAGCTCGCGGCCAAGACCGGGCGGCGGGTGATCGCACCGCATTACCGGCTGGCGCCTGAGAACCCCTTTCCGGCCGGGTTGGACGATTGCGCTGCTGTCGCGGCAGCTTTGGCTGACGCCGGGCCGTTTGCCATTGCGGGGGAGAGTGCAGGGGGCAATCTCGCACTGGCATCCACCGGGCGACTGGCGAAGGCGGGCGCGCGGATGCCGCTGGCGCTGGCGCTCATGTCTCCGGGCGCGGACATGCACAACCGCGGTGACGTCTGGGACGACGATCGGGATCCGACACTGTCGGGCAAGTTCGCCGCTGTCGTGCCCACGCTCTATGCCGGAGACCGGGATAAGCAGAACCCAGAGATCTCACCGGTTTACAGTGCCTTCACGCCTGACTGGCCGCCAACCCTGATCACCACGGGAACGCGGGATCGCCTCATGTCCATGTGCGCACGCCTATCGCGCGCCATGCGGGCGGGTGGCGCGCCGGCGGACCTGAGGCTTTGGGACGGGATGTGGCATGTGTTTGAGTTCTACCCTGGGATCCCGGAGGCGGAAGCCTCGCTGACCGAGATCGCGGATTTCCTCACGAAAGCCATGGAAGATGTCGCCTGACGCCGCCTATTGGACCGCGTTTGCCCAATGGGCCGCAGGGGATCTGGCTCCCGGGCCTGTGGCGGTCGAGCGGGCTGAGAACGCGCTGATCGACACGGTTGCCTGCATCATCGCGGGCGAGGCAACGCCTGCGGCGCGGGCGGCGAGCGCGTTGGGCGATGGCATGGCGGCTGAGGCGTTTCGGCTGGCCACTTCGGGGCATGCGGTCGAGTTGGATGACTATGACCGCCCCTCGGTCTCACATCCTAGTACCGTTTTGGTGCCGGTCGTCCTGGCCGTAGCGCGATATCGTCCGGTGTCGGGTGCGGCGGCGGTTCAGGCCTTCGTTGCGGGACTCGAAGCGATGGACCGAATGGGCGAGGCGGTGAACCCGGCGCATTATGAGCGCGGCTGGCATGCAACCGGCACCCTGGGGCAGCTTGGGGCGGCGGTCACGGCGGGGCGATTGTTCAGGCTCGATGGCGTGCAGATGCTGAACGCGATGGCCATTGCCATCAGTGCGGCGGCCAGCCTCAAGGGGCAATTCGGCTCGATGGGCAAACCGCTTCATGCAGGCTTTGCTGCGATGAACGGGATCCAGGCGGCGCTGTTGGCGGGTGCAGGCGCGGATGGGCGGGTTGAGACGCTGCTGAGCTTCGCCGAGCTGTTCGGGCCCGAGGCGCCGCAGCCACTGCGCCCCTTTGGCGATCCGCTGGCGATCGAAGAGTTCGGACTGGTCGTCAAGCTCTGGCCCTGCTGTGGGTATCTGGGGCGGATCGTTCCCAGGGTGTTGGACCTGGCCGCCCGGATCGCGCCCACTGACATTTCGCAGATCGATGTGGAGATGCCTGCCCGAAACCTCGCAGTCGCGGGCTTTGGCTGGCCTAGCAAGGTCGATGAGGCGCGGTTCTCGGCGCCCTACTGCATCGCCGCCGCGCTGACCGACAAAGCGCTCACGGTTGCGCATTTCACCGAAGCCGCGATTGGACGCGCGGATCTAAAGGCTCTGGCCGCGAAGATCGAGACCCGAGCGGCGGCGGTTCAAAACTCTCCCGTCGATCTGTCCGCGGCAGACCCAGATCGGATCACGGTGAAGCTTACGGACGGATCGCGCATTGACCACCTCTGCGCCACCCTGCCGGGCAGCCCAGAGACCCCGGCCTCGCGCACCGCGCTGTTCGAGAAGCTCCACGACGCGATGCCCAAAGGTCAATCCGCCCGGGAAGCCTCGCTGACCACCCTGCTCGCGGCGCCTGCCGAGCTCGCTGATCTCAGCCCAGTCTCCCTCCTACTGGAGGCCGCGCGATGATCACTTACCGCTGCGCCGTGCCGTCGGCGTGGATCGATTTCAACGGTCATATGCGCGACGGCTACTATGTGATCGCGGTCAGCTACGCCAATGACGCGACGATGGAGGCGTTGGGGTTGGGCCCGGCCTACCTCGCAGCAACCCGGCGCACGCTCTACAATCTCGACAACCACACCCGGTTTCTCGCCGAGGCACATGAAGGCGACCAAATCCTGGTTGAGATGTGGCTGGCCGACGCTGATCAGAAACGGCTCAACATGGTCAGCCGGATCAGCCGGGAGACGGATGGGACGGTTCTGGCGGAGAACACCTCGGTCCTGATGCATATCTCTCGTGAGGGCGAACGGCCACGCGCGGCCCCGTTCCCATCTGAGATCCAGGCCCGCGTAGACGCGATGCTGGCCGAGGATCGCGCGGCGGTGATGCCCCGGTTCCCCTCCACCGTCGGATTGTCCCGAAAGGCCAGCCTATGAGCATCGCGGGCACTGTCGTCATCCATCACAACCCCGATTGTGGGACCTCACGCACTGTCCTCGCGATGATCGGGGCGGCCGCTGGTCTGCACCCATCGCGGCGTGCGCCTCTGCCGCTCTGCCGAAGCGGTGCTGGATCTTCTAGACCAATGGCCCACAGAACCGTTCGCCAAGCAGGATGGCACCTTGATCGTCGATGCAACCGGCGCGCGGGTTGCATGACTAAAATGGCTCAGATCTACGGCAAGTTTCATGGTTTGTTCGGGCATTCGTCTGGATTTGCAACCGATCCACAAAAAAGCAACTTTTGTGCGTCGTATCTCGTGGCGCTTTCGTTTGACTCGAGCCTTAGCGCTCAGGACGGGAAATCTGAGCCTCCATACCAAAGGTTTCGGGCTCTAGCAGCCGACGGGCGGAGGAAATCTCCCGACCCAATGCTGTGCAATATCGCCTCGCCGGGCGATCCAAACCGCGTCATGACCGCGAATGTAGTCGAGGATCTCATGCAGCGCGCGGATGCGGCCCGGACGGCCGATCAGGCGGGCATGCAGACCGATGGTCAGCATCGTGCCCCCCTCGGCATAGAGCGTATCGAAACTGTCGCGGATATAGGTCGCGAAGTCATCCGCCGTCTCATAGCCCTGGCCGCGCGAAAAGCGGCTGTCATTAGTGTCGAGCGAATAGGGCATCACCAGGATCGGACGCTCGAACTCGGCCGACCAATAGGGCCGCTCGTCGTCGTAGCAATCGCTGTCGTAGAGAAAGCCCATCTCGGCGGAGAGGCGCCGCGTGTTCAGACTGGGCAAGCCCGCATAGTTGCCGAGCGGCGGCGCTCCCGTCAGCTCGACAACTTGTTTGATCGAACGGGCCAGGAAGGCGCGTTCCTCCGTTTCTTCCAGCGTGTCGTGATCGATCCAGCGCCAGCCGTGGCATTGGATGTCCCATCCAGCATCGATCATGGCGCGCAGCGGGCCAGGCACCAGTTCCCCCGCCTGGCCCACCAGGTTGATGGTGGCAGGCAAATCGCGCTCGACAAAGGCGTGAAGCAGACGCCAGTACCCGATGCGGGAGCCGAAATTGTAACTCTGCTCAATGTTCAGATCGCGGCGGCCCATCCGGCGTTCGACCAGAACATCGGAGATCCGATCTTCGGACCCGTCATCGCCGTTCTCGATGGTGCGCTCTCCGCCTTCCTCGTAGTTGACGCAAAAGTTGACGGCGATACGCGCGCCATTGGGCCAAGGATCGCGTGGCGGACGACCGCCATAGCCGATCAGGTCACGTACTGGGCCTTGGGACATACGAACTCCTCTCACAACAGGTATGAAAGTGTGGGAAATCCATGTTTGAGACAAGCCGCATGAGCCGGGACCTCTCCCGTCTGTTTCGACCACGCTCCATCGCCGTGATCGGTGGGGGCTGGGGGCTCGAGGTCGTGGCGCAGTGCCAGAAGATGGGCTTTGAGGGCGCAGTTTGGCCCGTGCATCCCAAACGCGACGAGATCCACGGGCTGCCCTGCTACAAGCGGGTCGAGGACCTGCCTGAAGCCCCGGATGCCACCTTCATCGGCATCAACCGCCACGCGACGCTTGCGGCGGTGGAGGCTCTCGCGGCCATGGGTGCTGGCGGCGCGGTTTGTTTCGCGAGCGGCTGGGCCGAGGCCGAGGATGGCCGCGAGGCAGGTGCCGCCCTGCAGGCAAAGCTGGTGGAACTTGCCGGCGATATGCCGATCCTCGGTCCGAATTGCTATGGTCTGATCAACTATCTCGACGGCGCGCTGCTCTGGCCCGATCAGCACGGCGGTGTGCGCCAGGAAGGCGGCGTCGCGATCCTCACACAATCCTCGAACATCCTGATCAACATGACGATGGCAGCACGAGGTTTGCGGATCGCCTATGCGATCGCGGCAGGGAACCAAGCGCAAACGGGCCTGAGCGAGATGGCGATGGCCTGCCTTGATGATCCGCGGGTAACAGCCGTCGGCCTCTACATAGAAGGCGTGGATGATCCCCGCCGCTATGAGGCGATGGCAGCCAAGGCGCGAGAGCTCGGCAAACCCATTGTTGCGCTGAAGGCGGGCAAGTCGGCCGAAGCCCAGCGCGCGACCCTGTCCCACACCGCCTCGCTCGCGGGATCGGACGCAGTCAGTCGCGCGTTTCTCAACCGCCTCGGCATCCCAATTCTCGCGAACATCCCCGAGTTCCTTGAAACGCTAAAGCTGATTGATGTGCACGGGGCCATCCCGGGGCGTGAGATCTGCACTGTCAGTTGTTCCGGGGGTGAGGCGAGCCTCTCCGGCGATGCAGCGGTGGCCCGGAACGTGACCTTTCGCCCGATAACCGGGGTGCAAACCGAGGCGATACAGACGACACTCGGCCCCTTGGTAACTGTCTCCAATCCACTTGACTATCATACGTTCATCTGGGGCGATGAAGCGCGGATGACCGCGACTTTCACCGAAGTGCTCCGTTGTGGTTTCGATCTGACGGCGTTTATCTTTGACTTTCCTCGGATGGACCGCTGCTCCGATGCTGCTTGGGCACCGGCAGTCAATGCGATCGCGGCAGCCGCGAAATCGACAGGTGCTAGGGTCGCCGTGACCGCCACCATGGCCGAGAACATGCCTGAGAGCTGGGCCGATGACATCCGCGCCCGTGGCCTCGCGCCGATGATCGGGATCGACACGACCTTTGCCGCGACCGAAGCGGCGGCCCTGGTTGCGCAAACCTGGGCAGCCTCCCAGCCGGAGCCGGTGCTTCTCGGATCGCCCAAAGGTGTGGCGAAGGTTCTGGATGAGCATCAGGGCAAGGCATTGCTGGCCGCACACGGCGTTCCCACGCCAAAAGGCACCCGCGCGCGGACGGTGGCAGAGGTTGGCGCGGCAACCGCGGGCCTCACAGCCCCGCTCGCGCTCAAAGGGTTGGGCATTGCGCATAAAACCGAAGCAGGCGCCGTGCGTCTGCACCTCTCACCCAGCGATGTCGCCGATATCGCGGGTCAAATGGCAGGAGCCGAAGGCTATCTGGTGGAGGAAATGGTCACCGACAATGTCGCCGAGTTAATCCTCGGCGTGACCTATGAGCCGCCTTACGGATTCGCGCTGACCGTCGGGTCGGGCGGTGTGCTGACTGAGCTTTTGAGCGACAGCGTGACAGGGTTGGTACCGATGACGGAGGCTGATATTGACCGAGCGATCAACGCGCGCAAGCTCTCCCCCCTGCTCCACGGTTATCGCGGCGCTGCCAAGGCAGATATCGAGAGCGTCGCCCAGGCAATCCGGGCGCTCGAGAGGTTCGTTGTCCAGCACGCAGACCGGCTCTTGGAGCTCGACATCAACCCGCTCATGGTAACACCTGATCGCGCTGTCGCAGTCGACGCGTTGATCCGGTTGACGGAGGACTGATATGCGCACCATCGCCACGCTTCTCTTCCCGCAGTTCGAGCTGTTGGATGTCTACGGCCCGCTCGAGATGTTCGGCATGTTCCCCGACGATTTCCGCCTCATTATGGTCGGCGAGGACGATGGGCCCGTT
The DNA here is from genome assembly GCA_039185285.1 of Pseudomonadota bacterium. Lineage (GTDB taxonomy): Bacteria > Pseudomonadota > Alphaproteobacteria > Rhodobacterales > Rhodobacteraceae > Thermohalobaculum. The sequence continues at coordinate 5,436 of JBCDAQ010000094.1, read as the reverse complement.
GCCAGCACGCAAGGCCCACGCACCGCGTTAGATGCCAACATTTATGACATGGAGACTGCGGACATCCTGCTCATACCGGGTGGACGCGGCACACGTCGCGAGGTGTCGAATGACCGCCTGCTCGGCTGGTTGACCAGTGCATCGGACCAAGCCGAGCTGGTGACCAGCGTCTGCACAGGGTCTTTCCTGCTCGCTCGCACCGGTGTCCTGGACAGCCGCGAAGCGACAACCAACAAGCTGGCCTTTGAGAAGGCAGCAACCCATGGACCGAACGTGACTTGGCAGCCAAGCGCGAGGTGGGTTCGGGACGGCAAGTTTGTCACCGCCTCCGGCGTCTCGGCTGGCATCGATATGAGCCTCGCCGTGATCTCTGATCTGCTCGGACCAGACGCCGCCAAGAACGCCGCGCGTTGGGCTGAGTACGTGGCGAACACTGATCCAAACAACGACCCTTTTGCCGTATCTTGAGGAGAAGACCCGATGACCGATCCCGTCAAAACCCGTCGCGATGGCCATGTGCTGGAAGTCACGCTGGACCGGCCCAAGGCCAATGCGATTGATCTGATAACGTCGCGGCATCTGGGTGAGGCATTTCAGGCGTTTCGCGACGACCCAGAGCTTCGCGTTGCGATCCTGACCGGCGGTGGCGAGAAGTTCTTCTGCCCAGGCTGGGATCTGAAAGCCGCCGCCGATGGCGACGAGGTCGATGGCGATTATGGCGTCGGCGGGTTCGGCGGGCTGCAGGAGCTCGGTAATATGAACAAGCCCGTCATCGCGGCGGTGAACGGGATCGCCTGTGGCGGCGGGCTGGAGCTCGCGATTTCCTGCGACATCATCCTGGCGGCCGATCACGCGACTTTCGCGCTGCCCGAGATCCGGTCGGGCACCGTGGCCGATGCAGCCTCAGTCGCCTTGCCAAAGCGCATCCCCTATCACGTTGCCATGGAGCTCCTGTTCACCGGGCGCTGGTTCGATGTGGAGGAAGCTCATCGCTGGGGCCTGATCAATCAGATCCACCCTGCGGGCGAGCTGATGGACAAGGCGCGTGAGATGGCCCACCACCTCGCCTCAGGCCCTCCGCTGGTCATGGCCGCGATCAAGGAGATCGTGCGCGAGGCCGAGGATATGCGCTTTCAGGATATGCTAAGCCGGATCACCAAGCGCCAGCTCCGCACCGTCGATACGCTCTACAGCTCCGAGGACCAGCTAGAAGGCGCCAAAGCCTTTGCCGAGAAGCGCGACCCGGTCTGGAAAGGGCGCTGAGGCGTGCTTGACGCGATTCTGATGGCTCTGCCTGGATAGTCATGTCAAAATGTTGGCACGACAACTTCAGAAAGGATTCCGCCATGAGCGATAAGACTAAAGCTGAAGACCTGAGCGACGAGGATATCGACGCCACTGGAGGTGCTGGTTCGAGCAGCGACAAGAACCACAAGAAATGGATTGATGTCCTCTCAGTCTCCCAGGGCGCGACCCAACAGTCCGGCGATGTCGGGACGGAAGAGATGACAATCGCCTACGAGTCAATCAACCGCAAGAACTAAGCAAGATCGACATTCAGCGTCGCTCAGAAGCCAATCTCGTCGGCACGCGCAACCGCATCTGATCGGCCAATCGCCGATCAGTTCAACGCGTCGATCCGGGTGATCTGCAAGTTTGCCTCGAGGCTCAGCGTCTCGTTCATCTTGGCCAGCATCATGTCGGCCACTGGTTGCAGAATCGCGCCGTATTGCAGTTTGACCATCAGGACGCGGATCTCCTGGTAGGCGTCCACCAGAATATCAAAGGCATGACGGCTGGTCTGCAGGCGCAGGTCGGCGATGTCGAGATCAGTCTGATCCGGCTTATCGCTCAGGAACTGGACCGTGTTCTTGGCGGCCAGGTTGATCCCGGTCTCCTGCACCGCAAGCTGACGGATGGCGACGTCGACATTCGCCTCGGACTGCAGCATCGCTTGCTGGCCAAGGGCCTTGTCCTGGATCTCAGCGACATCGGGCACCACGGTGGCAAAGCCGTTGGCATAGCTGACGGTCTGGCCGATCGGGACGGTCGGGATGCGTTTGGAGGCAACGTCGAGGATATCGGCGATTTCCCGGAGATTCTGAGCCACCGCGTCCGAGGCGTCGAGGAATTCCCGCACGTCTTCCTGGTTGTCGATGAGATCGGAGGTGGCGACCTCCTCCAGTTCAAGCTCCAACCCGAGATCCGGACCTTCCTTGATGAGATTCGTCGGCTCGGGCGCGTTGAAGGAGAGGTCGACCTCGCTCTCGAAGGTCAGTTGCTGTTCGTGCGTCTCATCGATGAAGAAAAGCGTATCCATCAGGGCCTCCGGCGTTGTGTTGAGGCCCTGATAGTTGGTCGATGGTGTTTATTCTGTACGAGGTCTCACAGTCCTCTTGTCGAAGGATCTCAAGCGCTCGGGCCGGGTTTGCGGGCGATGATGAAGATCCCACGGCCGCGGCCCGGGCTCCAGCTTTTCAGGATCTCGAAGCCCGCCTTGGTGACATCGGCCCCGAACGCTTCACGGCCAAAGACCTCGATATTCGGCAACAATCCCAAAGCTTTACCCAAAGGCGCAATCCAGCCGAGCCAGGCCATGTCTTCGCCGATGCAGGCGGTGCTGGAGACGAAGATCCCTCCCGGATTTAGCAGGCTGTGGATCTTGGCCAGAGCCGCCTCCCGATCCGCCACGAGATGCAGGATGCTGAGCGCGAGGACCACGTCATACCGCTCGGCCGCATCTTCGAAGCGCTCGATCGAGGATTGTCGGAACGTGACGTTGCTGACGCCGGCAGCCTGGGCCTTGCCCTCGGCGATCTCCAGCATCCCGCGCGAGAAATCGGTTGCCAGGATATGGCGGACATGCGGGGCATGTTCGATCGCGGTGGAACCGGTGCCGCAGCCAAACTCCAGGATCTCCATATTCGGGTTCAGCAACGCCTGCGTAAGCTTCAACTTTTCACGATAGACAGCCTCATCAGGCACCGGTTTCGCCTCGTATTTCGGGGCGATCCGGTCCCAGAAGCGGGCGTCCTTGTTGGTCAGGGTCGATGTCATCTGAGATTGTCCAAAAAAGCCTTGGTGTCTGGCGGCGATCTACTCCCATGCATTTCCGAATGGAATTGACTGAGATCGTTTACTTGATATGCATTTTCGCATGGACTGGAAATCGGTGAATTTCGACTGGAACCGGGCCCGCGCGTTCCTGGTTACGGCGGAGGAAGGATCGCTCTCGGCCGCAGCTCGGGCATTACACATGACCCAACCGACGCTGGGCCGGCAGGTCTCGGCTTTGGAAGAGGAACTCGGCGTCGCGCTATTCGAGCGCCGCGGCCAGGGGTTGGAGCTTACACCGAGCGGGCTGGAACTCGTGGAGCATGTCCGCTCGATGGGTGAGGCAGCGAGCCGGGTTTCTCTCACCGCTTCGGGCCAATCGCAGTCGATCGAAGGGAGCATCTGTGTGACCGCGACCGAGGTCGGATCCTACTTTCTGCTGCCGCCGATCCTCGCCCAGCTGCGCGAGGCGCATCCCGGCATCACGGTAGAGGTTGCGGCCACCAACTCGATCCGGGACCTGAGACGGCGGGAGGCGGATATTGCGCTCAGAAGCGCACGGCCAACCGATCCGAGCCTGATTGCCCGGCGCTTACCGGACGCTGTCGCCCGGCTCTACGCCACGCCGGACTGCCTTGCACGGTATGGCGAGATCAAGACGAACGAGGATCTCTCTCGCGCCCTCTTCATCGGGTTCGAGGAGAATGAGCTTTTCCTCGAGGGGATGAACGGCCTCGGCCTTTCGCTCACCAGCGAGAGCTTCAAGGTGCTCTGCGGCAATCATCTCGTCCAATGGGAGATGGTCAAACAAGGCATGGGGATCGGCGTGATGCTGGAGCAGGTGGGCGAGGCCGAGCCGCTGGTGGTCGAAGCAGCGCCATGGCTCTCCGGCTTCAACATCGAGGTCTGGCTCGTCGCCCACCGCGAGCTCAAGAACAACCGCCGTGTCAGGCTGGTTTTCGACTGGCTTTTCGATGCGCTGGAGAGACTCTGAGATCAAGCTGTTCTTTTTGCGCAGTGCACTATCTGAATATGAGAAAATGATTTTTCAAAGGAGGTGTTATGCGGTTCTCGATCTTGCTCGTCGCCTTGCTAGCGCTGCCCAGCGGCGCCTTCGCCTCTGCCTGCCTAACCTTTGTCGAGAACTGGCCGGGCAAGGTTCAGCTGGTGAGCCTGGATGGGTTTGCGCTCGCGGCCAAGGGTGCTGCACCAACCACAATCTCCTATGTCTCCCACTCGACCTTCCGGATCGAGACGCCAGAGGATGTGGTGATCGCGACGGATTATTTCGGGGCCAATGGAGAAGGGCGGCTGCCAGATGTGGTCACCATGAACCACGCCCATGCAACCCACTACACCGACTATCCGGACAAGCGCATCCCGCATGTCCTTCGCGGCTGGAAAGAGGGCGGCAAGGCCGAGCATTACCTGGCCCTACGCGATGTGCTGGTTCGGAATATCCCAACAGATCTGCGCAGTTTCGGGTTCGAGGCGGATGGCAACTCGATCTTCGTTTTCGAGATCGGCGAGCTCTGTATCGGGCATCTGGGCCATCTGCACCATGAACCCTCGGAGCAGCATTATGCCGAGATCGGGCGCCTGGATGTGGTGATGGCGCCGGTGGATGGCACCTACACGCTTAACCTTCAGCAAATGGTTCGGGTGCTCAAGCGGTTCAAATCGCGGATCGTGCTGCCGATGCACGCATTCTCACCCTCGGGGTTGCAGCGGTTTCTGATCGGGATGGAGGATGAGTTCGACATCCGGATCGAGGCGAGCAACTCGATCCAGGTCTCCGAAGACACGCTACCGACCAAGCCCACGGTCATTGTCTTGCCCAGCGGGTTCATCACAACGCCTTATGACGAGTTTTTGACCCTTAAACAATTGCAAATGATACACCTTTAAGACTTGCAATCATGTGACTATAACCTCGTTTGTTAAGTCTGATCAACGCCTTTTGTTCTGCATCCATGTCCTTTGTGTTGTCTGGAGTTGGTTCCTGGTTGCCGTCCAGGATTTCATCGTACCCCGTCTCTACTGCCCTGGCATAAAATTCTCATGCCACTTGGCCCAATCCTCTGCTGCTTTGTTGAACGGGTTAACCTTGAAGATTTTTTCTGGTTATCCGTCTTCCATTGTTCTTTTGTTCACTTCTCCTGCTTGCTATCTTGATTCAATAAAACCATCAAATATCTGCCATCAAGTTGTTTAATTCCAAGTCTCCTTTTCAAGCTGCACTTTGTGCTGATGTTCTGATTGTTGAGTATTCATCTGGAAGGTGACTGAGGATGACAGCTATCACTGTAGAATCTTCTTTTGTTTGACCCATGTCTTCTAATCTTCTCTTCAGATGCATGAGTCTTTGAAACCATAAATTGG
>JBCDAQ010000093.1:0-14650 GCA_039185285.1 Pseudomonadota bacterium | reverse complement strand
GCCGAGCCAAAGCGGCCGTGCTTTGGAATGGTGCTGACTGGAAAGGATTGGGCTTTGAAGCAGCGCTCTTTGCCAAACGCCCCAAGCTTGGCTTAGCAGCGGTTGGTGATGTTTTCGCACATCCGCTGGACATTGAGCCTGGTATCCATCCTTCTGCGATTATCCACCCTAAGGCTGATTTAGCGGAGGATTGTTGGATCGGCCCTTTCTCCGTCGTTGGCGAAGGAGCGCGGATCGGAGCTCGTGCCAGAATCTTTGGACAGGCCAGCATCGGCCGCGATGCAGTTATCGGCGAAGACTGCCTCATTCATCCGGGCGTTCGGATCGGTCCGCGGGTTACGATAGGCGACCGGTTCATGGCACAATATAACGCCGTCATAGGCGCTGAGGGTTACTCCTATCTAACACCAGATCAGAGCGCGGTTGAGGCTGCACAGGTTTCAGGTGCAACTGATGTTCAAGTAAAAAGCAGAGGCTTCCGGCGGATCGAGTCTCTCGGCTCGGTAACGATTGGCGACGATGTGGAAGTTGGCGCTCTTGCAGCGATTGATCGCGGTACAATCTCGAATACTGTTATCGGGCGAGGTTCGAAAATCGATAATCAGGTCATGATCGCACATAACGTTAATTTGGGCGAAGATTGCATGCTCTCTGCCCAAGTAGGGATCGCTGGCTCAACTGTGATCGGCGACCGTGTTGTTTTGGGGGGGCAGGTCGGTTGTGCTGATCATTGTAAGATCGGTTCTGACGTGATCGTTGGCGGTGGGTCGTTGATTGGGTCGAACATTCCCTCCGGTAAGGTAATGATGGGCATCCCCGTCCTGCCGCGCGATAAGTTCATGGAACAACAAATGACGGTCCGGCGTTTGCCACAGATGGCGCGCCAACTGGCGGATGTTCGCAAAAAGCTGGGGCTGTAAAGCCGCGCTTCAACCTGCTAGGAATTAGGGCAGAATTAGGGAGACCGCTATGAGCGACGAGGTGACATCGAAGATCATCGAAATTATCGCAGAACAAGCGATGGTGGAGCCCGCTGATATCTCGACCGAGCGAACGTTAGAGGATCTGGGGCTCGACAGTCTCGCCTTGGTGGAAGTGGTCTTCGGGATCGAAGAGGCTTTTGATGTCTCTGTACCGTTCAACGCCAATGACCCCTCGGACTCCGATTTCGACATCACCAATGTACAGGCGATCGTGGATGGCGTTAAGAAACTGATCGCCGACAAGGAAAACGCCTGAATGCATCGCGTCGCAGTGACCGGTCTCGGTGTGATCTCGGCGCTGGGTGTCGGGCGGGAGGCACATTTCAAGGGCCTGGCAGAGGGCCGCAACGGTATTCGCCAGCTCGAGATTCGCGATGTCGACCGACTGATGGTGCAAATCGGCGCTCAAGTACTGGACTTTGACGAAAGCGCGCATTTCGGCCGCCAGGAACTCGCGCTCTTTGACCGGGTCACACAGTTTGCCTTAGTTGCAGCGGCTGAAGCCTTCGCGCAATCGGGCCTCGAGATCACAGAGGAGCTCGGCCTCTCCACCGCGACGATCATCGCGACCGCCATGGGGGGGCTGCACACGCAGGACGACAACTACCGTACGGTTTACCAAGACCAGAAGAACCGGGTGCATCCGTTCATCGTGCCGAAACTGATGGCCAATGCACCGGTCAGCCAAGTGTCGATGAAACATGGGCTCAAAGGGCCAGCCTATTCGGTGGCAACTGCTTGTGCCTCCTCGAACCATGCGATCGGTCAGGCCTTCTCACTTGTACGTTCAGGGTCTGCACGGGCGGCAGTGACTGGTGGGACCGAAAGCGTGTTGGTCTTCGGCGGCATCAAAGCCTGGGAGGGGCTCCGGGTCATGTCGAAAGACGGATGCCGCCCGTTCTCGAAGAACCGCAATGGCATGGTTCTCGGTGAGGGGAGCGCTATTCTGATCCTTGAGCGGATGGAGGATGCTATCGCCCGAGGCGCTCCGGTTCTCGCTGAGCTCTGCGGGGCTGGTGCTACGGCCGATGCCACCGATATCGTAGCCCCGGACGTTAATGGTGCTAGCCGGGCGATGACGCTCGCGCTCCAAGACGCCTCGATGGCACCTGAAGAGGTTGCCTATATCAACGCCCATGGTACTGCGACGGCCATGAACGACCGGACAGAGGCGGCAGCAATCCGTCAAGCCTTGGGTCCTGCCGCCGATGATCTGATGGTCTCGTCAACCAAGTCGATGCATGGACACGCGATCGGGGCCGCAGGTGCGCTGGAAGCGGCGGCGGTAATCATGGCTTTGGACCGTGGGATCGTCGCGCCAACGATCAGCTATCAAGAGCCCGACCCAGACATCACCCTGGATGTGGTGCCTAACACAGCTCGGGAAGCCCGGATCGATGCCGCTTTGTCAAACGCGTTCGCCTTTGGTGGGCTCAACGCGGTGCTCGCCTTCCGCGCGATACGCTGATCACTGCGACCGGCGCAGGGGCTGAAGCTCGTTGAATGCCTTCGTGAAGCCGGTCAGCGAGATATTGACGGCAACCTCACGGTTCGGCGGAAGTATCACCGTCATCTTCGCCGTACTTCCCTTTTTCATATCAGCCAAGAATGCCTCGGAAATCACATCCTGGGCCAGACAACCGACTTGGATGCAGACACGATAATTGGTGCCTCGGACTTGACCGTTATCGACTTGTACGCGCACGCCTGCGGGCAGGACTACGCCCAACGGAGCAACGATTTCTGCCGAGGCGGGGATCTGCGTTCCGTCCTGCGCAGTCGCATTAACCTTGCTGATCCGAACCAACAACGCATCTTCGCCCTGCGCGGATTTGCCGATCTGCTGCATGGTGCAATTATCTGATCCTTTGAGGCAAATCACCTCCCAAGAGCCATGGGTCGCACGTACCTCTTGGTCTTGCGCAAACGCCGGAAGTGTGGCGCTGACAGCAAGGAAAAGGCTGGTGGCGAAGAGCTTAAGAGATCGAATCACAGCAAACGTCCTGAATTTTGATCGCGGAGCAGCAGAATACCGCGTTCCGGTTGATGCCAACAGCCCCAGGCGAAATCAAGCGGTGTGGCACAGTTGTCCATAAATTGATCGCCAAGACGCTGGAACCCTTAGGCGAGGCTCAAGAACGTGAAAAGGCGCCCAAAGGCGCCTCCCGGTGGGTTTTCCCACAATTTCCCTGTCGAACTGACCCGAAGATCGGGATGAACCGTGGTCTGAGTCGCCACGGCCCGTCAACAAGAATCTGATGCAAATTGACCAAAAATTGACAAAAAAAAGGCCGCGCACAAGGCGCGGCCAGTTCGACAGGGAGGAGTAATGCAATGGCCGCCACCACACGAACCATTGCCATTTCACACTCGGCGAAAATGGTTAATGCTGGGTAAGCATCGGGGAAGAAAGAAATGGGGAGGGATACCATGAGCGAGAATGACCGCATTTTTGTAGGCGGTGGAGGCAATGACTACGCCGAGGCGCAGTCTCTACTGTTGAAATTCGCCAACCGGCATGGCCTGATTGCAGGCGCTACCGGCACCGGCAAGACTGTCACCCTGCAGATCCTGGCTGAGAGTTTCTCAAACGCTGGTGTCCCGGTCTTCCTCGCTGATGTAAAGGGTGATCTGAGTGGCCTCGCCGAGGCCGGCTCCCCAACCCATAAGCTGCATGACAAGCTGATTTCCCGCGCCGAAACGATCGGCTTTGACGATTACGACTATGAAGACTTCCCTGTCGTCTTCTGGGATGTTTTCGGCAAAAAGGGTCACCCGATCCGTACAACGGTGACCGAGATGGGCCCGCTCCTTCTAGCCCGACTGATGGAGCTAAATGACACACAGGAAGGCATCCTCAACATCGCCTTCGCGGTGGCTGAAGACGAGGGCCTGGCGCTGCTCGACCTCAAGGATCTACGCGCCATGCTGGTTTTCCTTGGCGAGAACGCCAAGGAGCTGAGCCTCGAATACGGCAATGTCTCCAAAGCCTCGATCGGGGCGATCCAGCGTCGGCTCCTGGTGCTGGACAATCAGGGGGCGGAGGCGTTCTTCGGCGAACCGGCGCTTGAGCTTTCCGACATGATCGCGACAACGCCCGATGGGCGCGGTCGGATCAACCTCCTCGCGGCCGATGAGCTGATGCACAACCCGCGCCTCTACGCGACGCTGCTCCTCTGGATGCTGAGCGAGCTATGGGAGGAACTGCCCGAAATCGGCGACCCCGACAAACCCAAATTCGTCTTCTTCTTTGACGAGGCGCATCTCTTGTTCGAAGACGCGCCGAAGGTGCTGCTGGAGAAGGTCGAGCAAGTCGCCCGTCTCATCCGCTCCAAAGGGGTTGGGGTCTATTTCATCTCGCAAAACCCGGCGGATGTGCCCGACGATATCCTCGGCCAGCTCGGCAACCGGGTGCAGCACGCGCTGCGCGCCTTCACCCCGCGTGATAAGAAAGCGCTGCGCGCTGCCGCCCAAACCTTCCGCCAGAACCCGGATTTAGACACTGAGGAGGCGATCAGCCAGGTGGGCGTGGGCGAGGCGCTGGTCAGCTGCCTCGAGGCCAAGGGCATCCCCGCTATGGTCAGTCGCACCCTGATCCGCCCGCCCTCGTCCAAACTGGGCCCCTGCACAGCCGAGATCCGCCAAAAAGCGCTGAAAATGTCGCCTGTTGCCGGCCTCTACGATGAGGTGCTCGACCGGGACAGTGCCTATGAGAAATTGAAGTCGCGGGCCGAGCAACGTGCCGCCACAACTGATTCTCCCGAACCCGAGGAAGCACCTAGCCGCGCGCGCAGATATGGCGGCGGACACAGTCCAATGCCTAAAAAACAGTCATCCAGACGTGGAGATTCCCCTATGGATGCGATGATGAAGTCGGCAATGCGCTCCGCTGGCACTCAAATTGGCCGTTCAGTGGTGAAATCGCTCTTGCGGGGGCTCTTCAGATAAGGGCCTAATTGTCCTAAATTTGTGCGGTTCCGGTATCCAATGGCCATCGTTCGGCCACTTAAACGTGACAACTCGTGTCTTGTAAATGAAATGAGCCAATGAAGCGTAAGGTCGTGCAGCAGACAAATGAGTTGGTATTGGCGAAGAAGCGGCGCCGTTCGCCTCTGAGCCCTTTTGCGCGTTCATCAGCGATGCTGTCGATGAAACGCACCGCCGCAGAACCAGTGGCCGTAAGTGATTTGTTCTGGGAAGACATGCGACCCCCGGCGCCTGAAACTTGGCTGCCTGGGAAACTGACGGCTCTGATCGGCGCATCCACGCCTCAGGCCCGCGTCTCTCGCCCTCGACCCTATGACATAGACGGTAAAGCAATCTTCGTCGATGAACACGACGCGCCCTTTGTCCTGCTGGCTTCGGGCGAACAGGTTTACGTGCACATTTTCCGTACCCATCTGGCGGGAGACGAAGTGCTCCTGACGATGCCGGACTCGAATCCTCAGAAGCGCTACATTCCACCCGAAGAACGCGCCCGCCGTGCACTCAGCGATCTTGCGCTAGAGATGCGCAACCGTAAGCTTTTGGCCGGTTAATCCGCCGTCTCTAACAGCCGCTGTTGAAAATACGCGACGCCTTGCTCATGCCGGGGCGAGAGCGGTCCGGCACGATATCCGCCACTCTCATAATTCTGCTGCGTCGCAAGGCAAACCTCGAAGTCCTCGCGCACAACGGCTAGGTTATCCACAATCGTCTTTGCCCTTGCCGTTGGGTCGACCCGGTCTGCAAAGTAAAAGTTGTAGATGAGTTTGGTCTTTCGGTTCCCCACCGGATTGATGCGAGAGGTGTTCATACCTCCGTCGAAAAGTGAAAGCGTCCAGTTAGGCCACATCCAGAGCCATTTGCCGCGATAGAACAAACCATCACGCGGTGGTGCCGTCATACGCACCATGCCGTCCAGCGCTACCGTTTCGAACGCATCAAACTCTATCGCTTGATGAAAGGCGGGATGAATTCCGGGGATATGATAGCCTTCGACAAAGTTATCGGTGTAAATCTTCCAGTTCGCATCAAAGCTTAGCGTTTCCTCTTGAGCCCAGCGGTAGTCTTCGATCGGTTCATCCACGATCTCGCTCGCCAGCGCGCCAAGCTGATCTTCGAGAGGGGCTTCTGGCGCGATTGCAACGAACAAGAGACCGCGCCATTCGCGTAGGCTGATTTCGTCCAGCTTCCACTCGCTCTTGTCAAAGTCTGGGTCGTCACCCCACCATGGTACGTTCAAGAGCGAGCCATCCTCGCTCCAAACCCATTGGTGATAGGGGCAACGGATGGTCGAGCAGCGCCCCGCGCCTTCCTCAAGTAGTCGTGCGCCCCGGTGGCGACAAACATTGCGAAAGGCCTTCAATCCCTCTGATGTTCGAAGCGCAAACACCTTCTGACCGGCAAGCTCGCTCGCGATGTAGTCTCCTCTCTGTGCCAACCGTGAAACCGGCCCGAGAAGTTGCCAGGTCGCCGCGAAGATCCGTGCGACATCGCCGCGATGTATCTCCTCGCTGACATAGTGTTCCGGCTCAAGATTCCGCATCGCCCCGTTCCCTTGATCTCACGAGTCACTATTGCTTGGCTGTCAAACACGCCGCATGCACGATAAAAGAGGCTACCAGCCGCTTTCGCAACTGCAACTTGTGCGAGACAGATAAACCTTGCCAACTTCCGCCATTCCTGCGGGTTTCGTGCTGAAAGAATTTCCGTTTCTCGTCCATTCGGGCCAAACTACCAAGTAGCCAAGCCACTTAACTATTGATAGCTTTGCAGTAGTTTAAGGGTCTGGTTTGCCCACTACCGACAATATGAGCTGGAGGAAATCATGAGGCGGCTTCTGGGGTTCGCTATTGCGGCGCTAGCCAGTTCCTTGATCGTGTCGAGCCCTACAAAGGCTGTGACGATCGATTCGAACACAGCGCTTTCGGCATCATTCAATTTGTCAGAAGCTGCGACAATCGATGGGTTCTTTATCGCAACGGGCACATGGTTTTGTTTCACCTGCGATGGTTCAGGTGGAACAGTGCTTCCGAATGAGGCGAGTATTCGATGGCGGGTCGGAACGACGCCCCTTGGCGCAGAGTTCTTTGAATCGACCTACATCAACACAACCGGCGGACAACAAGATCAGTTTGTGAACGCATCGGTCCAAGAGTTCTTCGGGCTCTCATCGGATCCGGGTCAGTTTCCCGCGGGGGTGGAAACGCTGTTTGTATCCGCCTTCTTCGTTGACGAGATTTTTGACATCGACGCAATAAGCCTTGGGATCGATGTCATCGATGAAGAAAGGGATTTTGTTGTCGGATCGATCAGCGGAGTGGTAGTCCCACTCCCGGCGCCTGCGTTCTTGATGCTGGCTGCACTCGGTGTTTTTGCAGTGAGCAGGAAGAGCCGTTCGGTTAGCTGATCGGCAACCACTCGACTGGTCAGAACTTGTCCGACCTCGCGTCTCCTTCTGGTGGTTATAAGTTGTCGAAGAAAGACTAAATGGATCGCTGATTTGTTGACCGACCGCAATCGCGAGCAAGAACGAGCACAAAGGGGAGCTTGTTCACAACCTGATCGAACATCGCGACCTTCCTGGTGAAACCGCGACTTTCCTGCGCTGAGCCCAGACAGTACTTTCACCTCAGAGAACTCTGGGCGGACCAGTGAGAAGTTCAGGATGACCTCATCGAAGCTGCCGAGCCCTCCTTCTCTGGTCATCAGCAAGACGAATCATAGTCTCTCTTTACAACTTATCTTGTCTCAAAAACTGATGCTGTCGAGAGTATGCAGAAAAAATGAGACTGGTTGAGTGAATCTAGAAGAAAAACTTCTAATTGAGCGCAGAGTCTCGCCGCTTTAGCTTCTCATCTCCCCCATCTGCGGGTACCTTTTTCACTATTGTTGGGCTTATCAGTACGACCGCGTTCAGGTCTTCTTCTAGAAGCTCTTGTGGAGAGCGCGATATGCCTTTGAATCTTGGAATGTGCCCGATTACGGGCGAATCTATTTGTTTCTGCGGTTTGGATGAAGATGATCCTGCACGCGAACCAGTGACAAAGATCTTCGAAGCGGATGATGAGGGGGGCTCCATTACGGGGCGCACCTTCGAATACAGCTTTGAAGGTCTAACCAGCACAATCGAGAACGATGGTTTTGTACTCAGCGACGGAAACCGGGATGAGGTGGAGTTTGCTGGTGGCGATGATGTGATCCAAGACTTCTCACTTGGCGAAGACGCGCTCACGGTCACGCTTCCCGGGCTCGATTGGGTAGAACAAGACATCTCCACAGCAGAGGACTTTATTGGCCTGGTCGGGGCGGCGAGCTTTGTCGAATTTGGTGGTTCCTCCGCCACATCAACTGTCGAGGCCTATATCTGCGAACATGGTGAGGAACCGGCCGATCTGGTTCTTGTGGTTCGGAATGCAGAAGGCGTCGCGCAACATTCGGTCAAGTTGATCGGTTTGGCTGACGAGATCGGTGTTGAAGAGTTGCAAGCGGCTGGCGCAACAGTCGAAAGCCATCAGGAAGGAGAGGCTGGCCACGACCATTCCGACGAAGGCCCAATGATTATCGAAGACAACAATGCCTTTCTTATGGCGATGGGAGAAGGCAGCCGGATCGAGATCCACGCCGCAGATGCTGATAAGATGAGCTTCACCACGCTCGCAACTCAGGCCAATCGGAACCAGAATTCGATCACGGTCGAGGACACGACCGGCTGGGAGGTTGGTGATCGGATCGCGATCACCAGCACGGACCGTTGGAGCCAACAGCACGAAGAATTCACCATCCAGGCGATCAACGGTAGGACCATCACGCTGGATGGCCAGCTCGAATTCCAGCACATGGCTGAGACCCGGCACTATGACAACGGGCTCACCGGCGCGGACCACAATACGTGGGAAGTCGACATGCGCGCCAATGTGGCATTGCTGTCGCGTAATGTGACGATACAGGGTGACGCAGATAGTGTGCAGGACGGCTTTGGCGCTCACACCATGGTCATGCACGGCGCTATGCAGCACATCGACGGCGCCGAGTTCACACGTGTGGGTCAGGAGGACATCCTCGGCCGCTACCCGATCCACTGGCACCTTAACGGCGATTCCGAGGGGCAGTTCGTCACCAATTCCTCGATCCATCACAGCTATCAGAAAGGGGCAACGATCCACGGCACCTCGAACCTATTGTTCGAGAACAATGTGATCTTCGATCATATCGGCCATGGCGTGTTTCTCGAGGATGGGGCGGAGACCGGCAACCAGATCCTCGGCAACATCGTCTTTGGCACCAAAGCCTCCGAGAGCGGCCTGCCAATCCCAACTGATCGTGATGAACCGACGAGTTATTGGATCGAAAACCCGGAAAACATCCTTATCGGCAACATCGCTGGGGGCAGCGAGGGCAACGGGTTTTGGATCTTCCAGCATGACGAGGTTCATGGGCTATCGGCCGATCTCTTCCCCGGTCAGACGGGTGATTTCACGGAGCTGATCTTCCGCGACAACACGGCCTACAGCACGCAACTATTCGCGACATCCGTCGGCGCCCGGGTGAACCCAGAGACGCTAGAGGTCCAAGCGGGAGGGGGTGAACTGGTCACGCCTGACGCCGGTTTTGCGACCATCGAAGGCTACACGGCCTGGAATATCGGCCTGCAGGGTGTTTGGACGAGTGCTCAGAATGTGGTGATCAGAGACTCCGCCGTCGTGAACACGTACTCGGGCTACAGGCCGCTCTTTGAGACGCATATCGTTGACTCGATGGTAGCCGAAGCGATGATCGGACTTCGGGTCTATTGGAGCGGCGGCAGCTCGGCCAATAACGTCCATTTGGTCGACAACGACTACGATATCCAAGCCTTCACAAACTCGCGGTTTTCCACGCCAGTTGGCGTTCAGAATGTGACCAGCGACGGTACGATAAACATCGAGCATGTTTTCGATGCGCCCGGCAAACCACAACCCGCGGCGGTAGATGAAGTGAACGCATCGCATGTGTTCCTCGATATCGACGGGTCGGTCACGGGCATCCGCGGGGCGACTTTCACACCCGGCACTGCGACATCGAATGAGTTCCGCACCGCCCCGGACGCTGTTTTCAATCCGGTGCTAGGTGCATGGGTGACCGAGGCAACCATCGCCTCGACCTATCTCTATATGGAAAACCGCGACCGGAATGTGGATCTGATCCTAGTGCGCGATGATGGACTTTCAGAGGACGGTCTCGAACTGGCCAATCGGGAGCTTTTTGCCGAGGATACGCGGCTCCACTACAAAGTGCCGGCCGCCGCAGGTCTCGAGCGCGATGTCGCTTATCTGCTCGACTATGATGATGTGCCCGAGGACCTAACCGTTGACCTGCGCTTTGCACGTAACGGAGACAGCGTGCTCTACGAAATCGCCAATGTTGCCGACTTTGGCAGCATCAGCGGAGCGGCACAGGTAGGCTCGCTCAATGCCCTCGTCGCGGCAGGCAACTCGGCCTATTTCCATAATGGCTCAAGCCTCTTCCTGAAACTGGTCGCACGCTTTGATGGATCACTGCCGGAGAAGTCGGTGGACGATCTGGCGGCTGCCTATCGAGCAAGCGATCTCATCGATATCGAGGGTATCGTCGATGGCAACTCAGCAGGTCGCCATGGCAACCGGTCAGTCTCGCAGGATCTGATCGAAGCGATCGAGAATGGGCCGATGAACGACCCCGCACCTTTGCCTTTCGTCCGTCAGCCAACCATAGATCCAGTCGGTCAGGATTTCGTTCTGCAGCGGTATGAATCGACCTCGGACACCTATGATGCCACCGGCGATATGGCGCGCTGGTCCGAGAGCGCAACCTGGGGCGGCACGCTTCCGCGCGCATCGAGCATCGTGGTGATTGGCGAGGGTCAGACGGTTGTCCTGGACCAATCCGCAACCGTCAGAGGGATCATCATTGATGGCGGCAACCTGATCGTCGAAGATGCGCCAGGCGGGCCCCAGAACGCGATGATGCTGATCGCGGATTATGTGTTGGTGATCAATGGCGGCCTCTTCCAGGCGGGGACAGAGAGCGATCCGCTCGACCGGGACTTCACGCTCGAGCTGACGGGCGATGACCCGGATTTTGACCTCCACGTCACCCGTATCTTGAACGGTGAGGCCGCGAACACCGACTTCTCGCAAGTCGTTCCAGAGGTTCCTGAAGTTCCAGTCACCCCGGTCCAGGGCACCGCGCCCGGCACGGTCTCGGGTCGGGTTTTTGCGGACGTGGATGGGAGCGGCGGATACACCGAAGGCGAGGGCGCCGAGGGTGTGACGGTCGAGCTGCGTCAATCCGGCGAGATCGTTGCCAGCAGAACCACCGACGATAATGGCTGGTATAGGTTCGACGCTGTTCCCTTGGGGACGGGCTACTCCGTGCGCTTCTTGAAATCGGAGAACCTTGAGTTCGTTGAAAGCGAGGGTCAGACCATCGGTTCGGCCGACAATCTCAACTCGACCGTTTTCGAGGTGACCTCGGGCGCCCAAATCCCTCAGATCAACGGCACGCTCCGGGTCTCAGATGACGCGCCCGAGGCGCAGGATGACCGTTTCGATGTGCGCGGTAACGCCCCCAGCGTCTTGGATGTGGTTGCAAATGACGCCGATGACAACACGGCGCGGTCTGAGCTTGAGATCGTTGACGTCTCGGACCCCGATGCGGGATCGGTGGAGATCGTCGATGACACCATTCACTTCACACCCGACTATACTGCTTATCGGACCGAGAGCGGGTTGATCGCAGAGAAGGCCGAGGAGAGCTTCACCTACCGTGTTGCTGATGGTGCGGGTAACACAGCCGAGGCAACCGTCGTTCTCGCGCTCAGCTTCGACCCCGGTATCGTGAACGGTTGGTTGTTCGCGGATGGCGACAACGATGGCGCCTTTGACGGGAGCGCTGATAGCGGTGCGGGTGGCTATGAGGTCCAGCTTCGCTTTAATGATGAGACGTTTGCAACGACGACGACCCTTCCCGGTGGCTTCTACCAATTCGAAGACGTGCCCGCCGGCAGTGGCTACACCGTGCGCTTCATTGACCAAGAGGGAACTGAGTTCGTGCCAAACCCAGGTCAAATCGTGGGCTCCGCGAACAATCTTAACACGGCCGGCTTCGAAGTGGCTCCGGGGACGACGGTTCGCCAGGTCAACGGGATCGTCCAGCAAACGGTTATCGAGGACCCGGCCAGATTGGAGCTGGGCTCACTGGAGATCTCGCAAGATGCCCGCGGCCTCTGGACCCGGGTCGACTTCGAAACGCCGATCCCAGATGCGGTGGTTGTGGTCGGCCCGCTCAGCTACAACGGCGTTCACGAAGCGACGGTCCGAGTACGCAATGTCGATGAGACCGGCTTTGAGCTGCAGATCGACGAGTGGAGCTATCACACCGGTTGGCATATGGAAGAAACCGTAAGCTGGATGGCCGCCAGCGAAGGGAAACACAAACTACCAGATGGTACGATTATCCAAGCTGGACGGACGATTGCCGAGAACGAAACCAATACTCAGGTTGCGTTTGATGCGCCCTTCGAGGAGGCGCCGATCGTGTTTACGCAAGTTGCTTCCGATAACGGTTTAGACCCTGTCACGACACGCAATCAGGATGTCACGGAAGGTGGCTTTTCGGTTAGAATGCAAGAGGAAGAGGCCAAGGCCAATCAGCACCTGCCGGAGCAGGTCGACTGGATCGCTGTGGAGAAGTCCGACGGCATCTTGGATGTTGGAACGGAGATTGTGGATCACAACTTCAAAAGTCTCGATCTCCAAGGAGAGGAAGTCTTCCTCGCCGATATGCAAACGATGTATGGCGGGAACACCGCAACTCTGCGCTACGAAGAGGCCCAAGATGGCAGTTTGCGGATCAAGGTGGATGAGGAGCTGTCGCTCGATCAGGAAGAGTGGCACAGGGAGGAAGAGGTCGGGTTTCTCGCGACCCAAGAGGGCAGCCACTCTCTTCTCGACTACGATGCAGCTTGAACGACGCGGAGCGTCAGGGGCTTTTCCGACCCCGTTTGCGGTACTTGGAGCCTCGTGTCCCAGGCTTTCCCGAGGTTGAACGCGGCCCGGGCGTTGTTGCCTCTTCGATCGCCGATTGACGGGCGAGCGGATCGTCTGCGACTGCTAAATCTACAGCCTCCAAACGCTTGATTTCGTCACGTAGACGAGCAGCTTCTTCGAACTCCAGGTTCTCTGCAGCCTTCAGCATGTCCTTCTTAAGACCTTCCAGCACGGCGGAGAGGTTAGATCCAACTTGCGCCCTATCCACCTTTGCTGTGACGCGCGACATATCTGTATCGCCTTGATAGGTACCTTCCAGAATGTCCTCGACGTTCTTCTGAACCGTTTCAGGGGTGATCCCGTTCTCCTTGTTGTATTCGACCTGTTTGGCCCGCCTGCGCTCGGTCTCTCCCATGGCCCGTTCCATCGAGCCGGTGATCTTGTCGGCATACATGATCACCTTGCCATCGGCATTCCGCGCCGCTCGGCCAATGGTCTGCACCAGAGACGTCTCGGAGCGCAGAAAGCCCTCCTTATCCGCATCCAGAATCGCGACCAGCGCACATTCAGGGATATCCAGCCCCTCGCGAAGCAGGTTGATTCCGATCAGGACGTCAAAGGCGCCAAGACGCAGGTCGCGCAGGATCTCGATCCGCTCCAACGTGTCGATGTCCGAGTGCATGTAGCGCACCCTGATACCCTGCTCATGCATATACTCGGTCAGGTCCTCGGCCATGCGTTTGGTAAGCGTGGTGACGAGAGAGCGGTAGCCCTTCGCTGCCACTTGGCGGACCTCATCGATCAGGTCGTCGACCTGGGATTTGACCGGACGGATCTCGACCGGCGGGTCGATCAGCCCGGTGGGGCGGATGACTTGCTCGGTGAAGATGCCGCCCGTGCGCTCCATCTCCCACGGGCCCGGCGTGGCCGAGACAAAGACCGATTGCGGGCGCATCGCGTCCCATTCCTCGAATTTGAGTGGGCGGTTATCCATGCAAGAAGGCAGGCGGAAACCATGCTCCGCCAGCGTGAACTTCCGCCGATAGTCGCCTTTGTACATGCCGCCCAGCTGAGGCACGGTTACATGGCTCTCATCGGCGAAAACGATCGCGTTATCAGGGATGTACTCGAACAGCGTCGGGGGCGGCTCGCCCGGTTGGCGTCCGGTGAGGTAGCGCGAGTAGTTCTCAATCCCGTTGCAGACCCCGGCCGCCTCGATCATCTCGAGATCGAACTGCGTGCGTTGCTCCAGCCGCTGGGCCTCCAACAGTCGACCTTCGGCGATCAATTGGTCGAGCCGGATGGTCAGCTCTGACTTGATCCCTTTCATCGCCTGGTTGAGTGTGGGCCTGGGCGTCACATAGTGGGAATTCGCATAGATCCGAACTCGGTCCAGCTGATCGGTCTTCTCTCCCGTGAGCGGATCGAACTCGCTGATCGCCTCTAGCTCTTCGCCAAAGAACGAGAACTTCCAGGCGCGATCCTCCAGGTGAGCAGGCCAAATCTCCAGGCTGTCGCCGCGCACGCGGAAGGTTCCCCGGCCAAAGGCCGCATCGTTGCGGCGGTATTGCTGAGTGATTAACTCGCGCATGATCACCTGCTGATCGTACTCGCCGCCGACCTTCAGGTCCTGGGTCATGGCACCATAGGTCTCGACCGCGCCGATGCCGTAGATGC
>JBCDAQ010000092.1:0-14690 GCA_039185285.1 Pseudomonadota bacterium | reverse complement strand
GCTTCTGCCAAAGGCTGCGCAAAGCACTGTCGACGGACTGTCGAACGCCAGAGGACAAATCATCAACATGTTCGCGCCCAGCGAATGCGCCAACTACTTCATCGATGCCGGATATCATCCAGACTGATCAAATGCCGCTCTCGCGGAGACGCAATGTACGACCTTGAGGCAGCTGTGCTCTTTACTCCCAGCGAAGAAGCGTCCGACAGCACTCAAGCGCTTCAATTTCGCGCCTCATACCTGCGACACGGTTCCAGATGCAGCGCATCGCCCAACGTTCAAGCTTAATCCCGCAGCGTTCAGGTTCGTATCCTCGGTGGGATGATGCAAATGGGACATTCAGGACTATGGATATTGTTGTCGTTGGTGGCGGTTCGGCGGGATGGATCTCAGCATCTCTCCTCAATGCCAAGGCTTGTAATCGATTTGAAACACGACCTCGGATCACTTTGATCGAGTCGAAGCGTATCGGTCGGATCGGGGTGGGCGAGGCGACAGTTCCCACGATCCGTCGTACCCTCGAAATGATCGGCATTCCTGAGAAGGAGTTTTTGAATGCGGCCGACGCGACATTCAAACATGGCATTTCGTTTGAAGACTGGTCGTCCAAAGGGAGTAAATACTTTCACCCGTTCACGTTCGCGGAACTGAGTAAATGGCAGCTCAAGTCGGCCTCTGCAGAGTGGCTGGGGTCTGATCGTGCCGTTCCTTACATTGAGACAATCTCAGAGCAGATTGCACTTGCCTATGGCGGGGTCGCGCCCAAGCGCTCTGCGCGCAGCACGCCAACGAGATCCCTCAATCGGGATTACGATGGAGAGGTCTCATACGCCTATCATATGGACGCGGAGAAATTCGCCGACACGCTTACAGAGTTCTCGACCAAGAGGGGCGTGAAGCATGTCATTGGCGATGTTGTAGACGTCGTCCAAAACGAGGAAGGGTTTGTTACCTCCGTCACTCTGGCTGACGGTAAATCGGTCGATGGCGATCTGTTTATCGACTGTACTGGATTCGCAAGGCGACTGATCGGCCAAGCACTCGGCGGACAGTTTGTAGATTTTGGTCAATGGCTACTCTGCGATAGTGCGGTGGCGTTCAGGATTCCGTTCGAGCAAGACACTTCAAAAACGCTTAAACCTTACACAGTTGCGAAGGCGCTAGAGGCCGGATGGTGTTGGGATATCCCGCTTCAGACGCGGCGCGGGACGGGATACGTGTACAGCTCTCAGTTCTTGGACAAGGATGAAGCCGAAGCAACGCTGAGACGCCAGCAATCCGTGCCAAGCGATTTGCAAGCGCGGCATATCCGCTTCAAATCTGGAAGGGCTGATCGGTTCTGGATCAAGAACGTAGTCGCCATGGGCCTGGCTGGCGGGTTTTTGGAGCCCCTAGAATCGACGGGGCTATACTTCGTCGAGGAAGGTGTCACGATGCTGAGTGATCTTCTTCCGACCACGCCCCAGATGGATATGCTTGCCGACTTGTACAACCGAAAAATGACAGGGCACTATGAGGAATGTTTGTACTTCATCAACCTGCACTACTGCCTGACGGCGCGAAGAGATACGCCGTTTTGGTGTGAGGTCGCGAAGCCGGAACGAATTCACCCTCGTGTTCAAGAGAAGCTGGCTTTCTGGGAGCAGAAGCTCCCATCCGAGATGCAGGTTCAGGATACGCGCCTGCTCTTTGGATTAGAAAGCTACGAGGCGATCCTCTTCGGGATGGGGTGGGAGCCATCTAACCTCACGTTCAAGCGTCGGGACGCTCCTTCGCCGATGCGTGACCTGATCCAGCGTAGAGAAGAGCGGTTGCTAAGCCGATTGCCCAAACACGAAGACTATCTGGCCGAAACGAACTGAGGCTTTTTCGTTCAGCAACCTGGCTGGCGTGCCCCCATCGGGTTCACAGTCAATTCCCCAGATCGCACTTTGTTCCACCTCAACGGGGTCCTACGCACAAACCTTCCGATGGCGCCTATATTGTCACAGACGAAGCCTGCTCCAAACCTGCGGGCGCCAATTGAGGCTCCGATGACATTTGACGTCGATAGTACTAGATCATGCCGAGCCACAACAGCTTGAAGCTCAGATGCGACATTCTCAATATCTGAGATCGACGCCGAAGAATAAAACAGCTTAATTTCTTGCTGCGCCAACTCAATTGGATTCACGACAGCTGTCCTCCTTGTGTTCAATCATCTGACAGGCCAGTTGCCAAGGAGTCGTTTTGACTAGATCTTGGAAAGAAGTGCGACCACCTCGAATCTTCTTGTTCGATCCGAGAAAAAAGAAGAGTGCCGATTGGATGTTCCCTGGCGCAGCTCTCAAATCTTCATCTATGACCTGGCCAAGCTCTGGGTGCCCGTCCGTTAAACGCGCCCTGTTTCGCTTGGGCGGCGCCTGTTACGCTGCTTGAGCCGCGTAACGCCAGGGGAAGAGCTCGTCGAGGTGTGTGATCTTGTGGTCTGCGATTTGGGCAAGGACCCATGTGAGCAATGCTTGAGGGTCGACGTCGTTGAGCTTGGCCGTCTCGATGAGAGTGAAGGCGATGGCGAAAGCTTTGCCGCCGCCTTCTGAACCTGAAAACATCCAGTTTTTCCGACCGATTGCGACGGGTTTGACGGCGCGTTCGGCTGTATTGTTGTCGACCTCAGATGGCCATTCTCGAGATATGGCCGCGCCTTCGGCATCCGGTCAAGGGCGTAGCGGATGGCCTGTGCCAGTGGCGATTTGCCCGAGATCATGGGCAGTTGCGTATGTAGCCACGCTTCCAGATCATCGAAGATCTGTTTGGATCGGGATTGCCGGAGCGCGACACGCGCTTCGGGTAATTTGCCCCGCGCGTCCTTCTCCACGGTATAGAGTTCCGCAATCCGGCGGATGGCTTCCTCGGCTATGGATGAACCTTGGGCGGCGAACACATCCACGAACTTGCGCCTGACATGCGCCATGTAGGCCATATCGTCTGCCATGTCATGCCCGAACAGCCCATTGAGTCCGGAATAACCATCGGCATGGACCCAACCCTTGTAGCCTGCGAGGTGGCTGACGGGATGTTCGCCCTTGCGATAAATGGTGAACTGATACCAAGCGCATGGCGGTGATTGCCCTGCCCATGGTCGCTCATCCTGCACATAGGTCCAGACCCGTGCTGTCTTGGTCTTCTTTTGACGAGGGGCTTGCATCTTGACCGGAGTGTCGTCGGCGAACAGCGCATTGCCGCGTCGGACGATCCGCCCGATCTCGTCCGCCAAGGGTTCCAGGAGCGCCATCGACCGACCAACCCAATCGGCCATGGTCTAGCGGTCCAGGTCGATGCCTTCTCGGGCGTAGATTTGGCTCTGGCGATACAAAGGAAGATGGTCGGCGTACTTGCTCACCAGAACATCTGCCAGCAGGCCTGGCCCAGGTCTGCCACGCTCGATGGGGCGCGACGGAAGCGGCGATTGGACAATCGCTTCACAGCCTGCGCAGGCTTTGCGGGGTCGGACAATCCGGTTCACGACGAACCGCCCGGGCACGTATTCCAATTCCTCGGTGAAGTCCTCGCCAAGCGTCTTCAGCTTGCCGCCGGAGTGGGTGCATTCCTCACCCGGCGACAGCACTTCGTCATGCCGGTCGAGATGATCGGGCAGCGGCTTGCGGCTGTGCTGGCGCGGTGTCTTGTCTTCGGGCAGTCGCGCTGGTTTTGCTTTCGCGCTCGCCGCTTTGGCAATCGCTTCGTTTTCTTCGAAGGTCAGGTTGAGCTGATCCAGACTTTCCGATCGCACACCAAACCGATGTCGGTTCTGGCCCGCGAGCTGATGCTTGAGCTTCTCGTTCAGGAGCGCCTGCGATTTGACCTCATCCGCCAATAGCCGGTTCATAGCCCGCAGTTCTTCGGGATCGTCCAGCGTGATATCGAGGTCTTTCAGCGTCGCTGACTCTATACCGGATCAGAGATAAAACGTGAATCCCAAAAGCGCTCAACGTGCTGTATCTATTGCTCTATCCGACCGTCAACGGTCGCCAAGTCTTTTGCTGTATCCGCCAGTCGATCCCCTCTAGAAGCATCGACAACTGGGCGGGTGTCACATTGACCTTTCTGTCCTTCGCAGCGGGCCACACAAAACGACCCTTCTCCAATTGCTTGCTGAACAGGCACGCGCCTTGTTGGTCCCACCAGATGATCTTCAAAAGATCACACTGTCGTCCAAGGGACACGAACAGGTGCCCGGAGTAAAGATCCAGTTCCAGAACCTTCTCGGCCTGCGCTGCCAGTGTATTAAACCCACGCCGCATGTCCGTAACACCTGCCGCAAGCCAGACCCGCGTATTACTTGGAACCGGGATCAAACCGTCAAACCTTGCACCAGGCTGACAACAGAAGTCAGGGCAGTCGGCGATTCAACCAGGATGCGCCGCCCGTCCGACAAGCTGATTTCCACGCGGCTGGCCGACAGACGGGCAGATGGTGGCGGTTGAGGCGACCCCTGACAAACCGGCTCATGGACGGTGCTGCCATCAATCTCGACGGGCAGGAATACAGCATCATCATCCGGCACCTCCGCAACCGGTGCGAAGCGCGGGTCCTTCAGTCAATTATGGATCATGTTTACGTTCATCGCATATCTGCGCGCAACCTGAGCCACTGAAACACCAGGCGCCGTCGTCTGCTGGCAAATCTCCCGCTTCTCGTCATCCGACCAGCTTCGACGCTTCCGCCGCTTGCCCATAAAACCACTTCTAAGTGTCCACCTATTTTAATAGACACTTAGCGCACCCCGCATGATCTCATTAGGTCGGGTTCGACGGACGCTCACGTTAGATCGAAGTGAAACATCTTTGCTCGACGTTCGACCTTGTCCGACTCAAGAATACCCTAAGATTCACCATGCAAGAAAATGTGTCTATGCGCCGGTTTCTGTCGAGGCTGCCATTCGTAAAACTTTCCGTAACTTGATTGCCTGGCTGGCCTGGTACGCGGAGAAAGCGATTGATGCCTATCTAAGCAAATCGGAACTTTCGCAGTCTTACGGGGTGGTTTGGTATCCTTTTCGCTACACGCGACTGTTGCCGCGTGTAGCATCCCATCGCTTGTGTCTACCGACGTCCAATCCGGCGGATGGGACCATCGAAGGTTGGGAGGGACAGGACGAAAGGATCGGTCCGATAGCCGAGGGCTTGTTCCTCTAGCATCCCGATCGCGATTTCTTCACCCATACGAAGGCTGTCGAAGTAGTCGCTGAAGTAGTGAACTCCTGCCATGTTTCGGCCGATCGAGATGTTCGCAGCCAGCTTATTTAGCTCTCCTTCTAGAGTAAGAGGTTTGTCATCTGGGCTGGCGACGTCTTGTAGGGTAGCACCTGTATCATCGGGAACGAAGACGGCAGCGACGTCCGCAGCTGCACTTGGAGCCTTGAAGGTCGGCTGCCCTGCGCCTCCTGGGCGTACGAAGACAGCCCCGGTGTCGAAGAACGCCTTCAAGATCGTCACACACGCGCCGGCAACCGTGGCATGGCCTGCGCCATAGGCTGGGTGCATGGGCGATCCTTCGGGAAACGCCATGGGTAGGAATTTGTTGCCGGTACCGTTCTCGATGATGTTTGTGACCGGTTCCAGATCGCTCTCCATCTCGGAGAAGACGCTCCCTGCTGCGGGGAAGGTGCTCTCAATCTCACTCGCAAAATGCACTCGGCCAGCGAGTGCTTCTGGACGGAGACGGATGTGGTTGTTGAACTTCTGGAAACGCACCGCCTTTAGCGCGCGGGTTGCGACCTCTGTTACCAGCGTCAGAATGTGCGGACCGCCATAGAGGGCGAAGCCACCCGCTTTGCGCGGGAACACCGTGCTTGGGCTCGAAGGTTCATCTGGCACGGACGCGGTGTCGACTGGCCCGTTGTTGAAGCGGAAGCTGCCCTGGCCGGACAATGCGTCGAACCCTGGATCAAAGGGCGCTCCCATCCCTAGGAGGATCAGCGCCGCGTTTAGATAGGCCTGATAGAGCGCATCGAAATGAACATAAGTCGCCAGATCACGTGGCGTGCAGATGAAACGGCGACCTGCACCAGGGCTATAGATCAGCGAGTTGTCGTTCGCGGTCTGACCGTCCTGCGCTGCGCGCCAGGTATCCGGTGTTGTCATGAAATCGACGGAGAAATCGCCCAGATCAGGGTTTTCATTCACGACTGGAACTTTCTGGTCGATCAGTTGCGCCCCATAGACGATCTGGCCGCTATCGACCGTTGTCGCGGCGAGTTGATCGCTGTTCCCGATCAGCATGAATTGGGAGAGATAAGGCCCAACGTCGACACCTGGTGAAGATCCGCGGAAAACTGTTCCAGCGCGAACAAAGCCTCGAGGTGTTGAGATCCTTGGGCGCCCCATTTTTGCAGCGGGATTGTAGGGCAGTCGGTTGAGATGGCGCAACGCGCGGCGCAGGATCCGACGATGCGGGCGTGTGGCTGCATGAGCTTCATCGTCATCGACGTCGTCATCATCTTCGTCATCATCATCTTCAAGGTCGGCCCCTAGGCCACCAGGAGTAGCGAAGACCGAGAAAGGGCAGTCTCGTAACACTGCGAGCCAGTAAACCTCGGCCATCTCGTAGGTCAGCTCGTCGCTCCCCGCGGCAGGTGCAGGCGCCATGGTGACGGCTTGAGCATCGGGTCCTTCGAGATCATAGACGACGCCTGCGGTCGGCGCTTCCCATGGCCGATTGGCGGCCATAACGCCTGGGACGGTCGCTGTGAATGGATCAATGAATCCGTTGTCGATCGCGGTACGCAGAGCCTCGAAGTCCGCGGCTTCTTTGACCAACCCGTGGTCAGGGCTGTGCGCCAGACCCTTGGTGAAGCTCATGGCGTAGTTGACGGCAGCAAAAGCTTGCTCGTCTCCATTTGCTAGATGCTTTGGATGTTCCCGGCTGAAGGCGGTCTCGGCAGCTTCGATACGGATCGCGCGGGCAGTTTGACGCCGATCATCGGTCATGACTGAAATCCTTTCAGTTTCTCCAAAGAGAGGTTCAATTTAAAGTTGCCATGTGATTCTAAAACCAATCAGAGGGTGCATATGTGATGATCTTCACAACATGTTAACACACGATCAGGCAGTCGACTGAAACGGTTGATTCGGAGCTGTGCGAACCCAATCAGAGCGTGCAATCTCTCGGCATGAAACCTGCAACTGCCTCGCCTGGCTTGTTTAACAAAGTTCGATAAGCGACTTGAAAAACATCAAGTATATTGTGAGGGGTCGCCTCTGAGTACCGAATGCTCGCTGGCGGTTCCCAAATCTCTAAGAGCTTGGCTAACTAGGGCTGCCGTGACACCGGAATGGCGACCATCTTTCGCGATTTTCATTCCTCGAATCCGCAGCGATCAGGAGCGGACACCCAATATATCGCAGCTTTTTGTCTGCTTGCCGGGCGCATTGGTTCTCAGCCGTCAAGCAGGTACTGATTTAGGGCTCCCCCGGGAAAGCCTAAAGCTGCAGTAGCACTCGAGCAGCCCACCAATTTAACCATTGAAAAAGAGCACTCTCCCCAAGGTTCGGTCCTTCAAACCACAGGTCAGACTTTCAGGTGTTTACTTTGCATTAGTTTTGCAAAAACAACCTGCCTCAAACCAAATGACAATTACGGTTCAGCCTGAGATCTTGCGACTGAACCCGGGTGAACCGTGCTGGAGCTCTTTTTTGGCCTCCTCGGCATCAATCGGCTTCTTGATCGGATGAACACCGACATGGGAAGCGACGAAAACGATCAACAAGGTGGCAATTTCAGGCGCCAGCGAGCTCGTCGCATCTGTCACATCAACGGCTGCGTTCCCCAAGACATTCCGAAAGGCGATCCCCCACAGTCATCTGCTGAGATTGGCCCAGCCGCTTCTTGAGATCTAAATGCGGAACATCTTCTCCCTCATAAAGAGTTAAGAGGCATCACCGGTTCGTCTTAACGCAGCCCGACACCCTTCATCCGACGGGCTTGACGTGAGCCGTTATGTTATAGAGTAACGGCGTCCTGACTTGATCCTCACGAGGTGGCGCGATGCGGAAAAACCGGGGGCAGACCAGCCTGAGACGCAAACGCCGTACCGAGGACCCGATGCGGGAGTTTGACCGCCTCCCAGCGCCTTTGCGAAACTGGCTGGCCGGAGCAGTGCTGCCCTGGCGACCACGCTCGGCAAAAGCCGTCTTCGCTCGAGCGATGGCGCGGACACGAAACGAGGCCGAAGCGCTTGCTGAGCTTGATCGCTTGCAAGCACGCTTGATTGACAAAGACATTCACTATGTTTGGGGAGCAGATCACCCCGGTGTGCAAAAAGGAGCAGTCGAGTGAAACGGATCCCCGTCACCATTCTGACCGGCTTTCTAGGCGCGGGTAAAACGACCCTCCTCAACCGGTTGATCGGGCAAGAGGGGTTTGGCAACACGGCCGTCATCGTCAATGAGTTTGGTGAAGCTGGCGTCGACGGCGCGTTGGTCGCTCAGGCCGATGAGCGCGCGTTCGCGATGTCAGTCGGTTGTATCTGCTGCACAATTTCAGGCGATGTACGCCTTACGCTCCTGCGCCTTCTTGACGAAGCGGAGCTCGGCATCGGGCCCAGTTTTGACCGTGTTGTCATCGAGACGACCGGCGTCGCAGACCCTTTGCCGCTGCTGCAGACCTTCATGACAGACGAAGTCATCCTTAGCCGCTTCACATTGAATGGGGTGGTAACCTTGGTCGACGCGATCAATGGTGCCTACGCACTAGAACAGTTCGATGAGGCGCGGCGGCAAGTCGCTGTCGCTGATCTTGTGCTCATGACGAAAGGTGACTTGGCACGCGATCCCGCATCAATGAGGGATCTCGATCAACTTCGAGATTGGATTCGCCAACAGGCACCCAATGCGCGATTGAGTTCCGGGGCAGGCGCCACCACCGATCAAGTCTTCCCCCTCGCCGCCTTTGATCCGTCAGGCAAACCCCCCGATGTTCGAGAATGGCTTCGCTTTGAAACGCACAGCCATCGTCATGACCACGACCATGACCATCATCATCATCATCATCATGCTCATGAACATCAGCATGAAGAGACAGCCTCGGCTTTTTGCTTTTCGGCTGTGGGGCCCATGCCCCTTGAGGCTCTCGTGAGAGCCACTCTGGCGTTACAAACAGCCTTCGGTTCTGACTTGCTGAGGATGAAGGGCCTTGTTGAGGTTACAGATGAACCAGGATCGGCATTGGTCCTACATGTGGTTGGTCATGTCGCCAGCCCACCCAGATTGCTCGATGGTTGGCCGGACGGCATTGACGCAACCCGGATCGTCCTGATTGTAGCTGGTTCAAATCGCGCGCGAGCTCCTGAAATGCTGATGGAGCTTTTGCCTGAACTTCGACCTTTCGATGCCGTTCCTGATCCAATCGCCCCTAAATTGGAGGGTGATCGGATTATGGCTGGGTGAAGAGCGGCATTCTCACACCGAGTGCTTCCATCGAACCTTTTGAGCCCCATATCTGGACTAGTTTGGCTATGGCCCGATCGATTGGAGAGGAGTGAACGAGATGACTAACAACGTACCGTCCCGCCGCCGTTTCCTCATAAACAGTGCAGGTGCCGCTTTGGCGACCGGAGGCTCTGGCCTGCTTCTACCCGCACAGGCGCAAGGACTGGCGCCGACGCCCTCGATGAGAGGAGGGTCGAACAATTTTCGCCCCGGTGCGCGCATCACCGACCGGATTGGCGGCGGCGGCTTCCTGATGACAGGGACGGTCCGCCGAGCAGGGGATGGGGCGCCGCTCGAGGGGGTCCGTATCCAGATCTGGGCGCACACAACCGAGGGGCATGAGCGTGACTGGGAAAGCCATGGCGCGACTTTGACCGATGCAACCGGGACCTTCAGAATGGACATGCCACAGATCGTACCTGCCTTTGGCCAACCGCATGGGCATCTCGCATATGATGCAGATCACGATGAGAACGGGTTCGAGACTGTGTTCCTTCGTCCGGTGATGGATAGTTCGCGCGATCGGACGCTCAGCGCGCATTTCGTTCTTAAATCTACCTAGCGCCTATGGCTGCGGCCCGGTCGATCTTTATATGGGCCGCTTTGGTTTTAGCTATGGCTGTCCCGGTTGTGATCGCCTCAACCAGTCCTTTTCTCGCTTGGCGTGAGCCGATTTACATCGGTGCTGGTTTCGCTGGCATCATCGCTTTGGCGTTGCTTCTGGTTCAGCCGCTTTTGGCGGCGGGATGGCTGCCGGGGGTCCCGGCCCGGCGCTCCAAGCGTTTGCATCAGTGGCTCGGTGGCGCTCTGGTGGTGGCGGTTCTGATGCATGTGGGCGGCCTTTGGGTGACCAGTCCACCGGATGTCGTCGATGCGCTATTGTTCGCCTCGCCGACTCCGTTTTCTGTTTGGGGCGTCGTCGCAATGTGGGCGCTCTTTGGGGCCTTGTTACTGGCGCTGCTGCGCCGAAAACTAAAGCTTAAGCCGTTGATTTGGCGCCAGGCGCATACCGTGCTTGTCGTGGTCGTGGTGATAGGAACCGTAACCCACGCACTGTTGATTGAGGGGGCCATGGAGGTTGTTTCGAAAACCGTCCTCTGTGTTCTCGTTCTGTTGGCGTTGATCAAAGCGTTGTTCGAGCTGCGATCTTGGATGCTCATAAAGCGCCCGAGAGTTTGAAGGCCGAGACGCTCCTCCTTCCGCCGTAATGCGCGATTGGCAGAAGGGACAGGATTGTAGAGCGTTGCGGTCCGAAACTTAATGGGTCCGAAACACGTTCAGCCGAGGTGCCCAGTGATTTTCCCGAGAACGAAATCAGTTCCGGCTGTTTCGGCGGTGCTCATCCTTTGTTCCATCTCGCTTCTCATTGACCAGCAACAAGCGCCCAAACCCTCGGTAACTGCTGTTTTGGCTGCCCGCGAAGATGTCACGAACAGGTTCAGCTTCACGGGTCGAGTTGAGGCGGCGCAATCTGTGGAACTTCGTGCGAGAGTTGCGGGTTTCATCCAGAAGACCGGCTTCACCGAAGGTGGCAACTGCCCCTCGAACAGATTCGGACATCAATACAGTGAACCTCCAGAACCGGGTCAGTTTAGCTGCGGCCACCTTGCCGGAGGAAGTGACGCGAGCGGGCTTGAGAACAACATTAACGCGCAGATTAGTCTGGTCGTCTTGATTGCCCTGGCGGCAAAGAACGCCATCCTGATCGTGGAGTTCGCTATGGAGCGGCGCCAGAACGGGATGAGTATACTGGAGGCCGCAGTCGACGGAGCACGCGCGCAATTCCGGGCAGTGATGATGACCAGCTTCGCTTTCATAGCCGGCCTCTATCCGCTTGTGACTGCTGACGGTGCTTCCATGCTTGCGCGACAAGGGGTTGGAACGCCTGTCTTCTTCGGCATGATTGCGACTGCTTTAGTCGGTGTGTTTGTGATCCCCGCGCTCTACGTCATCGCGCAATGGTCGAGGGAGCGGGTCCATCGCCTCGTCGGGGCGAGCGAAACGGACCAGAAACCGGGCCCGTGAAGGTAGAAAGCCGCGCCAAGTTTTAAGCGCGGCTACGGTTTCTCTTAGCGCTCGATCTGCGTGATTTTAGAGCCCTGAATCCCTGCACCTGCCATCAGCCCTTCTTGGCCAAAGAAGACGACCGCGATATCGCCTTGCAGATCATTGGTGCCCAGCGATCCCGACCAACCTTTGTCGCCGCCAACCAAGGTCGGGCCCGAGCCCACTTCAAACCCTTTGGTATCGCGCACATGTTCCAGCGCGGCTTGGTTCAGGAAGAACATGGCATAGGCGAACTTCTGTCCACCGAACTGCAAGCCAAAGGAAGCGGCTGCGATACTGAAGTATCCTTTCGTCTCGCCTCCAACCCGCAGCGCCCCTTCGCCGTACTGGCCACCAACGATGACCCCGCCTTTGATAATTTCCGGGAACATCAGCATGGCGACGGATTTTTTGGCGAGGTTTTTCGCTTCGGGCTCGGCCGCATAAAGCTGCTGGATCGCTGCATCGACTTTCGCATCGATTTCAGCGCCGGATTCGGCCTGTGCCGCTCCGTGCGGTACAAGCATAGCAGAAAGCGTAACGGCCGCAATTGCGGTGCGACGGGTGATCGAGAATGTCATGGATTGTAGTCCCCAAGATTGCCACTGGCAGGACCGTATCAGATCCGTATCTCAATCGCATCTTGTTTGCTTGAGCTTAGTTTAATCCACCCATTCGGACGATAAACTCGGCAATCTCATTGACACCCTGAGCAGATTTCAGCGCACAGAACCGCGTTTCTCGTGCGCCTCTCATGCGTTTGGCATCTTCTGCCATTCTCTCCAGGGATGCGCCGACATGCGGTGCGAGATCGGTCTTGTTGATGATCAGAAGGTCTGAGCGCGTGATCGCTGGTCCCCCCTTTCGTGGAATATCCTCACCAGCCGCCACGTCGATCACATAGAGCGTTAGATCTGCAAGTTCCGGGCTGAAGGTTGCTGAGAGATTGTCGCCACCAGACTCAATCAAAATGACATCGAGATCCGGGTGCCGTTCCCGCAGATCTGCCACAGCCGCGAGGTTGATCGACGCATCTTCTCTTATCGCGGTATGTGGGCACCCTCCTGTTTCAACACCCAAAATCCGATCAGAGGGTAAGACTTGAAGGCGCAGAAGTGCCTCTGCGTCCTCTCGTGTGTAGATATCGTTGGTGATTGCCGCGACGGATAACCGAGACGATAGCGCGCGGCACAAAGCAGCCGTCAGCGTGGTCTTGCCTGCGCCAACGGGGCCGCCAATTCCCACACGGAGGGGACCATTCGGAGACTTCATGAGCGGAACAACCTCACATTCTGAGTTTCGTGTCGCATCGCGGCGATGTCTGCTCGAACGACGTTGCCGCCGATGCAGTCTAGGGGGCTTGAGAGTGCCTCCTCCGCCACCGCCAATATCTCAGCCATTAGGCTCGCCAGAATCCGCTGGCCGTCCGTTTGACCGATCGGAACCAGCCGGACAGCCGCTGATATGAGGTTCGCGGCAAATGCTTGCAGAAAAGCCGCAAGCGTGTCTGACAGAGGGATCTCAGCCTGTGCCGCCGCTCTGCCGACCGCGATGGGGTAGGGCAGCGGCAGAGAATCCCCCGACCAAGCGGCTCCGGTGACCTCAGCAAATGCCGTGCCCTGAGCGGTCGTCTCCAGCACGCGTTCTTTCGCGGGGGCCAAAGCCTCAACCAACTCGGCCAGATCTTGGAGAGCATTGAGATCGCTCTCTTTCTCTGCCCGCCAAGCATGGGCCAAGAAGATCGAGTCAGTTCGACCCGCTCCTTGAGCGAGGCAGGCGCTGATCCAATCCCGTGCGGTTTGAGGATCGCGCACGTCGCCCGTCTCGACCGCCCACTCCATCCCGTGAGAATAGGTATAGGCCCCGATCGGATAGCTAGGCGAAAGCCAGGTCATCAGCTTCAATAGTGCCTCAGTCATGGCTATGCCGGTGCGGTATATGCGCATTTGGATCTGCATGAGGATCATGCGAGTGGGCGTGACCATGCGTGCGCCCGTGACCATAAGCGCCGCCTTCAGGTTGGAAGGGTTCCTCAACATGGGTGATCGTCGCATCCAGACCTGAGAGCATGGCTTCCAGTACGTGATCGCGTTGGATCAAAAGCCGTTCATCCTGCACCTGACAAGGTGTGTGTCGATTGCCGATATGCCATGCGAGCCGGGCAAGAGCTGCCCCCTCTGCCCGCGCCTCAGCCAATGGTTCGGTGGCCGCAATGATCCTCACCGAACGGCCATCTTCGAGCAAGAGTGCATCTCCGTCCAACAGCTCTGTCGCTTCGGAGAGATCGAGCAGGATTTCCTCCCCAGCCGTCGTTTTGAGCAACCGTCGACGGATAAATCGATCTTGGTAGGTCAGCGTCACGCTGTCTCCAGCAGAACCTGGCTGTCCCACCGCCGTTGCCCGAACGGTCATCGAGCGACTGAGATTGAGGTGGGTTTCAGCCGGTTCATACCTCCCTGGCTTGATCCCTCTCCGATCAAAACAGCGATGCCCAAATCGGTGAGGTAGATCAGATTGCTGATCGCACTGTTTCCCGGGTGGCTGATCACTGTGCTTGCGTCGATCCCGTCATAAATACACTCTCCGATCGCCATCTTGGTCGTCTTCCCGACCCAGACAGTCACATCAGCTTTGCCCAGCGATTGATTGTTCCCGTCGAAATCCTCGACTTGATTGGACCAGTTGACGTTCGGTTTCACCGCTGGCAGCTGGTCATAAGCGCTGGGATATTTTGTGGTCATGACATCGCCCGGATCACGTTTGCCATCGATCAAGCCGCCGCTGCCAATTGGATAGAGCCCATCCCACAACTCGAGCCAGAAACCCTCATTCGAGTCGGGGAACGCCGTTTCCTCTAGGATGACATTGGGTTTCGCCCGTTTGAAAATGGAACTGGAGCCATCATCAAAGGTAACCTTGATGCCCTGTCCATCGAGATCGGCACTGGTGGGGCAGGCTAGGGCCGGTGTCGTCAGGCTAAGAGCAGAGATAAGCATTAGAGTGCGCATAAGTCCCTCGTTAGAATAGGAAGTATCGCTGAGCCATTGGCAGTTCCTCTGCCGGCTCGCAGGTGAGAAGCTCGCCATTCGCGCGAACCTCGTAAGTTTCCGGATGAACCTCAATCTCGGGCGTCGCATCGTTGAGTAGCATCGATGATTTGCTGATCGCGCGGGT
>JBCDAQ010000091.1:0-14885 GCA_039185285.1 Pseudomonadota bacterium | reverse complement strand
GGCCAAGCCACAAGATGGCGGCGTATACGCGGGTTGGATAACTAAGAACATCAAAGGCCCGATCAAGGGCAAGCCTGGGACTGAACACTGGTAGACCGGGAAACAGGTCAACATAGTGGCGCCCGCGTGACTGTCGGCAAAGACATTGATCAACGATAAGATCCGAAACCTGACGGATAGATCATGCGCCGCAATGAAGGTCGGGAAGGAGCCCTAAGTTACCTGATGCTGCAATTCACACAGAAGGCGGCTATGCGCCACGAGCGGTCATTGGCTCTTGCGTTACGTTCACCGAATGCGGTCGACAGTACCTCAGCCTTACGTAGCGTCTGGATATTCTTCCGTATTTGAGTGCTTCGTGCCCATCGCGCTTCTTCATTATGCTAGCTATTCTTCAACTCAGAGTTGCTGTGCTCAAAGGTATAGGGCCAGGGTTGATGGCTGACGCGTTCCTCGAATGCACAGAAACGACATTCTGGCGTTGTGGGATAGCATCGAGGCCGCGTCGGCCTCGATGCGGGTCGGTTCAGTCTTGCTTGTTCAGCCCCTTGGCATAATCGCCTAGCCGATCAAACACTCCTTGCAGGTCAGGATCCTTCACCTCGGCGTACTTGAGCTTGCTGACGACCGAGTAGAGGGCGGAGCCAAGCTCGTCTGTGAACGCGGCTTTGACCTGTTCCATGTTGTTCAAGTCCAGTTTTCCTTGCCGCAAGAGCTTCGTGAAACGGTCATTAACCTGCACCTTGATAACATCAGTCACCAACTCCTGTCGGTTGCCAACCTTCCGGTCCAGAAGCGCAGTGCCGTCTCCAGACTGCGAGAAGACTTGATTTGTAACCTCGTTCCAGAGGTCACCACCAGGTTGCACCTGAGGGGCGAGTTCCTCGATCGGCTTCATATTCCGGTCAAACTCGTCGGCCCGCATGTCCTGCTGCGCAGAGGAAATCATCCGCCCGGCGTTGTCCCAAACCAGACCGACATTTTCTTGGTAGGCTTTGCCCATCAGGGTATTTTGGGTATCGGTCAGACCCTGTTGCAGCTCTCGCAACTCGTCCTTCTTCATTGCATTGAGCTTGTCGGGTTGCAGCATCTCCATCAGGTCTCTTCTAAGCTTGAAGCTCAGGTTGGTCTCCTTGTCACCGCCCGCCGCAATGTATTGGTCACGAAGCTCACTCAGCTTGTCGAGAAAATAGACAAAGTCTTCGGTGGTCTGGAGATCGAGCCTCTGCAAGTCGAGAACCTCTTCCATGAAGTCGATGGTTTCTCGGTTGTGACCATGCGACGCAAAATAGTAGGCGAACTGAAGATCCTTGCTTGAGAAGTCTCGCGGCTGCTGCTCGAAGGCTTCGATTATCTTCGCCTGGCTGATCGTGTCGTTCAGATCAATTTCGGGCGCATGCCCGAAATGCGCAGGCAGCCGAGGATTGAGGCTGTAGAGCTCTTCCTTGAAGCCTTTGATGTTCCCGTCTTTGACAAGGCCGACCAGCTTCTTCTTCAGGGCTTCCGCCTTTTCCAAACCATCGAGCGGGTCGCTCGCCACAACATGGGTGAGGGCCGTGCGGATCTGC
Source organism: Pseudomonadota bacterium (assembly GCA_039185285.1). Lineage (GTDB taxonomy): Bacteria > Pseudomonadota > Alphaproteobacteria > Rhodobacterales > Rhodobacteraceae > Thermohalobaculum. The sequence continues at coordinate 13,317 of JBCDAQ010000091.1, read as the reverse complement.
TGTCGATACGCTTTGTTGGTCTTGTGTTTCGGGATATGGAGCAGGTGCCGCCATTCAGCGTCTGAGACATCGTTGAAATTCTCAGCCTGATCCTTGGTGTACTTGATGCCGGCTTCTTGCAGCGTATCGACAGCCTTTTGCAGGTGCACGCCCTGAGGTTTCTCCAGCGCCCTGGCCCATGCCGCGCCAAGCCCGCTACCTGCCGCAAGCGCACCAACGGTCGCGCCACCGGCGACGATGGCGATTGCCTTCACACCGATGGCAGCCCCGGCGACAATGCCGGGAATCCCGCCGACACCGCCTGCGAGCGAGCCGATGAAACCACCGATCACAGCCCCTAGCACACCACCAACGACGGTGGCGGCGACAAGGAACGCCTTTTCACCAAAGGATCGCTTCTTGTTGACCTGGTCGTCGACCTCCAGGTTCTTGTTCTTTACATCATCGCGGGAGACTTTTGAGGATCCGCGCTGTTCGATCTCCGGCCTTAGGCCTAGGTTGCCGGCCGTATCCCTCCAATCATCATCCAGCAGAATGTTATCGTCATCGAGCGCATTGTTCTCGTCGATGATGATCGTCTCATCATCCATAGAAACTGATTTGCTGACGGAGATTTCGTTTTCGTTCGACTCATTGCCGTTGATGACTCGCTTCGAGGCCGTGTAGCTGTCCCAGGCGTTTTCGATCTCATCATCGTCATACAGGTTGTCGTTCAGGGCGATGCTCTCTTCGTTCTTGGACGACTTCACCCCATAATCGTTCTGGATAAACTGCCGATCGTCAGCGTTCGCCAGATGCCGCTTGAGTGATTTGCTATCCTTGTTGAAGTCCTTCAGTATGTCCGGGTTATTGCTCTCGTACCACGAGCGATCCGCATCATAGTCCTGCTTCATCGTTGGGCTGGTGAACCTGCTGGAGTCCGGCTCGTAGACATCGTTCACCGGCACGGTGTTTCCATCAGCTCCCGTGATCTGGATCTTAAACCCACCTGTCTTAACCTGGTTATTGTTTCCACCAACGCTATCACTGCCGATCTCGATAGACGGAGTGTTCGTGGTTTGAGTTCGGGTTCCGAGATTGTCCATAATGCTGAGCTCCTTGTGCTTTTTCTGTCAGACGCGAAACATCGCGTCCATGGGAATGGACGGCGCGTCAGTGACTAGGGATTCGTCGAGCGGGCTGTAATCGGCAGCATCCAGCCTGGAATGGATCACCAGCGCCGCATTACAAAATCTTTGAAAACTGTGGGACAGAATCTCTGCCGACAGTATCGAAGTCGGGATCGCGTTATAGCCGATTACCCGGTAGCCATCGCCGGGGCCATCCTCGTCAATCGCGATTGTCATCGTGTCGCCGAGCCAGGACAGGAAATTCACCTGCATCAGGAATGCAGGCGCTTCCTCGTCGTCGCTGAGTTCTCCAAATGATACGAAGAGCCAAAAGATCTGCTGGTCTTCCCGGTCCAGCAGTAGGCCGACATCCAGTTGGCCGACCTTCAGCGATGCCCGGCCATCCGTGTCGAGTTGCAAGCCGGGGACGCCGATCATGTCGCCGAATTCCTCGGTTATTGGGTTGATATGGTCTGAGTTTAACATGTCGGATCCTCCTCAGACCTGCGCCATCGGCGGTATGGTGGTCGGAGCCTGCTCCGCCGTTTCGGGTTCGTAAGCATCGAGATAGAAGTAAAGCTCCGTCTCCCACCGCTCGGTCAAGGCGCAAAATTCCTCGACCGCTTTGTGCAGCAGGTTGGGATCGGTTCCCAGCAACGGGATGCGACGGGAGAACATGACCGACGCGCCAGGATCGGGCATCGAGAACGTGCCACCCGCAGTCGACTCCCAGGACGCGTTGGCCGAGAGGAGGCCAATCAGCATTGGCCGGGGGATCACTTCGTCGTCGATGACGGGCGAGAACAAGGTGACACCCGGGAAGGGTGGACGGTAGACCAAGATGACCTGGCGTTCATCACTGTCAACGAACCTGCAAGTCCCGTGTTCATCGAGGTTCAGATCCTGCCCGCCAACGCGCTGGCCAAAGGTACGGAGCATGGATTCGACATCCTCTCTCGTGACCTTCGCCTCGGCGATCGCCTGTACCGCGCTTTCAAATTCGTCCGCCGTCTCGCTCATTCCATGTCCCTTCAGTTTTAGTTCGCTGTGGAGCGAAGGAGATCGTCCTGCGCGGAATTAGTTTCAAACTGTTTGGCTCGAAAAAAGTTGGCGCCCGTGAAGTTTTATATTCTCGCGATTAGTGTATATCCGACGATTTTCGGACTGAACTGAATAGATCGACCGCAGTGTTCCGCGCAACAGGGCTAGATTGGATCGGAAGTGGTAGCCACCGCCTCTAATTTCGGCATCCCGCACTTTGCAGTCCTTCACCTCTTGCAAGCGGATGGCGGTTTTGTCCCGCCATCCGGCCGCCGGAACACTTTGCAGTTAAGGTCCGGAGCGAGCCCATCTTACCGGAAGCTGCGCCGTGCAAGTACGTCGGCTTCTATCGTTTCACATGCCCGCGGACCCTCCTTCACCGAAATGACGAGAGTCGTCGAAAAACCTAGTTCAACGGCAGAACAGTTTAATTCTGCCTTCAAATTTCGGTGTACCAATGCGCACCAACGTGATTGCAGCCGATCGGTTTGACGACCATGATTATGACCTATACCTTCGGCCCACCTGCTGAGGAGGTGCAAACGATGGACCAGCGCCACCGGTAAACCGGTACCACGTCCAGAGGGGCGGCGACGCAAGACGGGCAATCAGCGCTCGGACTCCATCCAACTCATATCTCGAAGAGCCCTCATGCCCAGACTACAGAACAAGACCGCCCTCGTGACCGGGGGTGCCCGCGGCATTGGTGCAGCTATCGCCCGCGCCTTTCATCATGAGGGTGCCACCGTCATTCTGACCGACAGTAACGCCGAGGCCGGACGGGCCAAGGCGAACGAGATCGGCACGGCATTCCACCACCTCGACGTCGCCTCCGAGGCGGGCTGGTCTGCGGTCGCGGACGCCCACCCCGCACTCGACGTGCTTGTGAACAACGCTGGGATTACGGGGTTTGAGGGGCCATTCGACGGCGCGCCACCCGCGCATGACCCAGAGAACGCAACGCTCGAAAGCTGGCGAGCGGTCCATGCGGTAAACAACGACGGGACGTTCCTCGGCTGCCGCTACGCGATCCGCGCGATGCGCACAAAGGGGGCGGGGTCAATAATCAACGTCTCGTCCCGCTCTGGGCTGGTTGGCATCCCTATGGCGGCGGCGTACGCCGCGTCGAAGGCCGCCATCCGCAACCACACTAAGTCCGTCGCGCTCTACTGTGCCGGACAGGGACTAGCGATCCGCTGCAACTCGATCCACCCGGCGGCGATCATGACACCAATGTGGGAGCCGATGCTGGGCGACGGTCCCGACAGGGTCGAGCGCGAGGCGGCGATGGTGGCCGACACGCCCATGCGACGGTTCGGCGAAGCGGAAGAGGTCGCCGCGCTCGCCGTCATGCTCGCCTCGGACGAAGCAGCCTACATGACGGGGGCGGAGCTGACGATCGACGGTGGGATTCTGGCTGGGTCGGCCACAATACCGGGCGGCTGACGAAGCAAATTAACGGATGTTGCGGAACGCTCGAATGTCCAAGTCTGTTAGTCTAGCCGCTTCTTGTCCACAAGGCGCCGCAGAACTAGAAACAGGCCTGTCCGTCCTTGCGGGTTGCATTTAACGATGGGATTGGCGAGTGTCCCTTTGTCAGCCAGCCTATAGGTGAGCCACGCATTGCTGTTTCTCTTGCGGGGCATCGATTTGGCGGATTGGCAATCAATACGACAGCCGGGTTTGGACGAGTATGTCGAAGAACGAGCCAAACTTATCTCAATGGCGCAGTCCTTAGTTGGAGATCGATCTATTGCGGAAGAGCTGGTTCAAGACAGCTGGCTTCGTTGGCAAGAGCAGGGCTATCCTGAGAAGGCCGCATCTTCGATCTTTCCGCGCATCGTACGCAATCTCGCAATGGATTGGCTGCGTCATCGCAAGGTTGAAACGCGTTGGATGGTTCAGCAAGAGCCGTCGATCTCAGCGGCTCCTGAATCTGAACGGATCGCGATTGTTCGCCAAGATGTTGAGATTGCAGCTTCGGCATTGGCGGAACTACCCGAGCGGACTCGCAAGGCCTTTCGTTTGAGCCGCGTGGATGGACTGACCTATGCGCAGATCGGAGACCGGCTATGTGTCTCAGCTCCCCGAGCACATCAGATGGTGCGCCGTGCAGTAATGCTTATCGCGGTGCGTCTTGAAGAAAGCGGCGCCCCTTAACAATTCCGCCACTCGGCCGTTAAGACTGATGCGATCCGTCCGCAGGGAGACACAGTAGCGATGGTCAGTCCGGAGCAAGAGCGCCTGCTTGAGGAAGCAACAGACATTCTTCTGCGGCTGCATCAGTCACCCGATGATCCATCTGGATACTGGGCGAAGACCGCCTTTCTCAAACGTGGCGCAGAGGAAAGGGCCGCTTATGCGATGGCCGAAAGGGCTTGGTCTGCGACAGCACCAAAGAAAAAACCTCGTCGATATGTTTGGCTGGCAGCAGCAGCCGTTGTTTTGCTGGCGCTAATCAATGCGCCGGATTTGCGCCTCTCATGGCTTGCGGATTATCGCACGACGCATGAGATCAGCGAGGTGGTGCTTCCCTCCGGAGATCGCTTGACCCTAGGCGCGGAGGCAGCACTTGCAGACACAACCGATCTGACAACACGGCGGCTAAAGCTTCTGCGCGGTGAGGCGTTCTTCGAGGTGCAGAAGGACGGGCGCCGTTTTGAAGTGTCTGCAGGCGATCTCTCGATTCGTGTCCTAGGCACGTCATTCGAGGTGGCTCAGATTGGCGACGCAGTTCAAGTTGCGGTCACCGAGGGCAAGGTTGCCGTCTTGTCCGGTGGGCAGCGATGGGATCTCGCACCGGGAGAGCGACTGAGGTACCGTTCTCAGAACGACGTTTCCCGTGAGACAGTTGGCTTGGACCGGATCGCGACTTGGCGTAATGGCCGTCTGGTCGCTGACAATATGCCGCTTGGAGAGTTCGCGGCGAAACTTAATAAGCATCTTCCCGGCCGGATTTTGGTGGTTGGCAGCAGGCTGTCAGACGCGCGGATCACGGGGAGTTATAAGCTAACAAACCCGCTCTCAGCCCTACGGTCTGCGGTTGCGACCACGGATGCGAGAGTAATCGAAATGCCTCTCGCTCTGACACTTGTGATCAGTGACCGATAATTCTTTCCTCGATCACCCTTAATATCGGCCTCACCTCTTCGTTTAGGAACCGAATACGCGTGGAAAGTCGCGTTCCAATTCGGGGGATATCATGAAGCCGTATCGTTGCCTTCGTTTAAAATGCCTTTCCGTTTTGCTTTGCTTCGGTTTGCCGGCAGCGCCAATGGCGGCAGACATTCAGCAAATCGAGATTGGCTCTCAGCCGCTTGCTGCGGCTCTCGCTGAGTTCGGTGCTGAAACTGGTCTTCAGGTCAGCGCGTCCTCTGACCTGGTTGCAGGACAAGAAAGCGCAAACGTCTCCGGCTTGATGACCCCTGCTCAAGCTCTGGCAAAAATGCTCGCTGGAACCGGTCTGTCATTCAGCAGTCTCGGCCAGGATGGTGTTTTAATCACCCAAGCGGCAGCGGATCAAAACTCAGACGATGGTCTTGTCGAGTTGGACCCAATTCTTGTGCAAGGCGAGCTGCAGACCCGAACTCTCCAAAACACTTTGACCTCGGTTGCCGTCATCCCGGGCGAGGAACTGGAAGGGCGTTCTGACTCGAGCGTTTTCGATGTGATCGAACGAACCGCTGGTGCGTCGCTTGGCGCTGGAGGAGAGGAAATCGTGATCCGAGGTGTGACCTCCGGAGGTTTAGGAGGTGGTGCACCAGTTATCACGACCAGCATCGACGGAGCTCGCGTAGATTCTGGAAGGTTCTCTTTTAATGCCTTGGAGTCTACGTGGGATCTCCAGCAGATTGAGGTTCTGCGTGGCCCGCAGTCCACGCAGTCGGGTCGGAATGCGTTGGCTGGCGCTATTGTGGTGCGCTCAGCAGACCCCATTCACGCGCTTGATATGAAAGCGCGCGCCCAGATCGGTAATGCCAACGCACTCGAAGGGGCCTTTGCAGTGAACGTGCCCTTGATTGAGGACACTTTGGCCGTACGTGTTTCGCTCGATCGCGAGCAGTCAGATGGGTTCGTCACGAATACCACACTCGGTGATGATGACTTCGATGACAGGTCTGACACGACTTTGCGCACCAGTCTTCTCTTTGAGCCGACCGAAGACTTCTCTGCCATTCTCAAGTACACGCGCATTGAGTCCGATAGCAGTGCGAACGGTCCTCTCTTGCAGGGAGCGGAGTTCCCGGATCGACGCATCAGCGTGGCGAGCTTGCCAGAGCGCGAAGATGCGGTCTTCAATGCCGGGAACCTGCGCCTGAGTTATAACGTTAACGATAGCTTCTCGATTGAGACGGAGACGACTTTCTCCCAATCCAACACACTCACGACGACCGATTCAGATTTTACAGCGGCTCCAATTAGCGTCTTCATCAACGATCAAGACGTGCAGGCGTTGGAACAGGAGATCAAGCTCTTCTATGAGAGTGACAGGGTCAGCGCCGTTGTGGGCGGGTTCTTCGCCCAGGAAGAGACGGAGTTCAGATCTGATTCCGTCGTTCCAGCCTTCTTGGTTTTTCCGGCCTTGCCGCCGACCCTGACGCTGTCTGCGGTGCAAGAGATTGAACAGGAGCGGACAAACTACGCCGTGTTTGGCGAGGCTGAAGTCGACCTCATTGCCGGTCTCAGTCTGATTGCGGGGGCCAGATACGATCGACAGACCAACGAGGACAGTCAGAACACAAGCATCGTACCAAGTGATCCTGCCCTGGCGTCTTTTCTGCCGCCCTCATCCAGCGCATCCGGCGAGGAGACGTTTGATGCGTTTCTACCAAAGTTGGGACTGTCTTACGCAGTCACCGAGGATGTGACGATCGGTGCCACCGCGCAACGCGCCTATCGCGCCGGGGGGGTGAGCATCAGTCGACTCACCGGGGCTCAGCAAGCCTTCGATCCCGAGTTCGCCTGGACTTATGAACTGGCGCTTCGGTCGCAATGGCTGAACAACCAACTTACACTGAACGCGAACGCATTCTACACCGATTGGCAGGATCAGCAGATCGCTATTCCATCGCCGATCAATCCACTTGACTCGTTCACGGAGAATGCAGGCACATCCCGCCTCTTTGGCGGAGAAATCGAAATCTCGGCACAGGCAACTGAGGATCTGAGCTTGTTTGCCGCTTTCGGATACGCCGACACAAAGTTCGAGGACTTTGTTTTCAACGGTGTTCAGCAGGCTGGAAATGAGTTCCCTTTCGCATCCAAATACACGGCATCCTTCGGCGGCACTTACTTCTTCTATCAGGATGCTTTCTTTAGTGCGGATGCCAGCTATCAGAGCAGCGCATTCAGTGATGTCGAGAACACCCCGTCGCGCGAGATTGAAGGCCGCTTTCTTGTCAATGCCCGCATCGGATACGACGCCGAGCATTGGAGCGTCACGGCCTATGCGGCCAACCTCTTTGACAATGACTATCTGACAAACATCACGGACTCGACATTAGGATCGCAAGGACTTGTCACTGTCGGAGCCCCTCGAACATTCGGCGTGATTGGCCAGTTCAGGTTCTAAGACGTCGGTGCTTCAAGAAATGATCAGGTAGGTTGGGGCAACTCGACAGCCTCAACACAGCCTTCCGGAGCAATAGCTTCTCGCACATCGTAGAGAAACCTACTCTTTGCGCTGAAACTGGCAATTTGTTGAGTTTTTGCACATCTTCGCAGTTGGATTCCGGCTAGTTTTAAACTCCAAACTGAAATGCATTTGCGTGGAGACGCAAAGCCTGATTTTTCGGCTAAGTGTTTATCATCGTTCTTGCACTAGGCGCAGAGCGGACGTTCTCATCCAGAACATCAATGGCGGCTTTGTCCCGCAGAGCAGACCTCATGACACCTCTCGACTTCGCATTCGCGGCAAAGCTCCGCTAACGGGAACGCGCCTCCAAAATTGAGCCAAGCTCACCAATGTTCGGTTTGGGCCGCTAACGACAATCAGATACGGTCAACAGAAGAGATACAGTGGAGTCTACCCGGAACGCGGTTGCTACATGATCACGTTGCCTGAGGGTCGGGACATTGGAGTCAAACGCGCATCAAAAGTTCAACGGCTGCACTACGATAAATCAGTACGCCCTCTCACATTCACATACTCCGCGACTGAAGCCTTAAGCCCGTGAGACACCCTATTGCGGCTAAGGTGAGAAGCGCTAATTAATGGACGTGCGGATTATGACATCCGTCGACGCGCGGCAGCTCCAAGTGCGAGGGCACCTAGGGCCATCAGTGGAAGGGTCCCAGGTAGAGGCACAGCGGTCAGGGTTCCGACGAAAACGCCCTCGCCTGGGTTGGTATTGATCGCAGCGCGTGTAAATGTGACGGGAACAGGGCTCGAAGTATCAGGCAGAACTTCTCCCCACCCCAATCTTCCTCCAGATGTTTGGAATCCAAAGAAGCCTCCAATCCTGAGCGTGCCGGTCGCAAAAGACAGCGCTGTCGTTATCGCCGTCGTCCCGTTGATATTCACAAACCCGGTCGGGCCGCCTCTGATATATTGGCCGAGATAGTTTCGGAAACTCGCGTTGATCGTGTAACCGCCGCCGCTTATCGTCAGCGGTTGGAAACCCACGCCTGAGTTATCATAAGCAAAAGTCGCGGGTGAGAAATTGTTCAGTTCGACGACGGCTGCATCGGCCACATCCTCAGCGCCAACACCGGTTAGGGCCGCACCAAAACCAAGAGTGAGAGCTCCAGCGTTCCTCTTCATTAGTCTCTCCGTTCCTATATCACCCGTGAATTGTATAAAACGAAACGCCTGATTCATCAATTGTCTTGCTCAACTGGAAAAGGAGTAATCCATTGCTTGATTACCGGAAGCGGCGAGAAAGCGGGGATCTCGGCGATTTCTTTCGTAGAGGTTTACTAGGCCAGTTTCGACGGTGCTATCAGCTGCTGATCCATACTTCGTTCGGTGATTGTGAGGCGGGATGAGTAGAAGAGATAAGGTGCTTCTGGTCGGTTGGGACGCTGCGGATTGGAAGATGATCCATCCACTGGTTGATGCAGGTTACATGCCTGCTCTCAAGGGACTGATCGAGCGGGGCACATCCGGCAATTTACGGACCCTTTCACCCATCCTGTCGCCGATGCTGTGGTCCTCGATCTGCACGGGTAAGCGTCCGTTCAAACATGGGGTGCATGGATTTACAGAGCCGACCCGTGACGGAGCGTCTGTACGCCCGGTCACCAACCGGAGCCGGACGACCCATGCGCTCTGGAACATGCTGACGCTCGAGGGATTAACATCGAACGTGGTCGGTTGGTGGCCTTCGCATCCGGCGGAGCCAATCAAAGGCGTGATGGTATCTAACGCCTACCAACGCGCTCCACGCGGCAGCGACGCAGGTTGGCCGATGGTCGAAGGAACTGTCCATCCCAAGCGCCTTATCGAGACGTTGAAAGAGCTCCGCGTTCATCCAAAGGAGATCACAGAAGATCATGTCCTTCCCTTCGTGCCCCAAGGCCAGAAGATCGATCAGAGCAAGGACCTCCGTCTAGACGAGCTTGTCAGGATCATTGCGGATTGCAGTTCGATCCACAACTCGGCCACATATCTGATGGAGGAGGAACGGTGGGACTTCACAGCTGTCTACTACGACGGGATCGATCATCTAGGTCATGGTTACATGAAGTACCATCCGCCGAAGCAGGACACGGTCTCTGACGCCGATTTCGAAATCTACAGTCAGGTGATGACAATGGGGTATGTCTACCATGACATGATGTTGTCTCGTTTGCTCGAACTCGCACCCGATGATGCCACGGTTATGCTGATCTCGGATCACGGTTTCCATCCCGACCACCTACGCCCGACCCTGATGCCGTTAGAGCCAGCCGCCCCCGCATTTGAACACCGCGACCAGGGGATCTTTGTGATGGCGGGCCCAGGCATCAAGCAAGACCATATGATCACCGGAGCCAGCCTGCTCGATATCACGCCGACCATTCTTACCCGGTTGGGCCTACCGGTTGGCGAAGATATGGATGGCCGCCCCCTTCTCGACGTGTTTGAAACACAGCCTGAGGTCAAAACAATTGCGAGTTGGGACCGGGTTGCTGGCGATCCAGGCAGGCTTCCACCGGAAGAGGTGCAGGGACCCGGAGAAGCTGATGCCGCGATGGAGCAGTTGATTGCTCTCGGATATATAGAACGCCCGTCAGATGACACTGAGAAAGCCGTGGCGGATACGGTCCGGGAGCAACGCTACAACCTTGCGCTGTCCTATATCGACGCCAGCATGCACCCGTCGGCCGCAAAAATTCTAGCGGATCTCTATCAGAAGGAGCCGTTGTCTTTCCGATTTGGCATCCGATTGGCGCTTTGCCTTCAGGCGATGGAACGGACGGATCCCATGGCAGACGTCGTCGATCATCTAAACGCAAATTGGCGCCTCGGTGCCGAACGGGCGAAGGCTCGTTTGGTAGAGATTGGGAAGCTTCTGAAGCAGCGGCAAGAAGAGTTTGACAGCCAGGAGCATAGCAGTGGTGCAGCGAATGAGACCGTAGACGCGTCAAGGACCAACTCTGTCTCGCTGAGTGATGATGAACGAGAAGTCGTTCAGAAACTGCGAGGGATAGCGCGCGGCACACCGGAGACAATCGACTATCTTCAGGCCTTTGTCGCGATGGCACGAAACGATCATACAACTGCAATCGATAATCTCGAGCGCGCCCGTGGTCGAGCCAGTGAAACGCCCGGGTTCCACCTTCAAATCGGCAATGCGTATCTTCAGCTAGGAAAGATCGAGGAGGCGATCGCCGCTTTCTCGCATACGATTGAACTCGATCCTGAAAACCCCACAGCTCATCTTGGATTGGCCCGGGCCGCTCTACAACAAGAGCGAAATGGCGAGGCTTCAGAGCATGCCCGCAAAGCGGTTGGTCTCAAGTTCCATTTTCCGGCGGGGCACTACTATCTCGCCATGGCGCTCGCGCGCGATAATATGATCTCCCAAGCAATGGATTCATTGGAAACAGCGGTTAGACAGAACCCTAACTTCCCGGAAGCCTACGCGTTGCTTGCTTTAATGTATCGCCGCCTTGGTGACAGGGTACGGATGGTCGAGAATAGCCTCCGTGCGAGGCAGATCCGGCGCGAACGGCGCAACGCGAAGAAGGAGGCGTTCGTCCTAACGCTGCCAGAGTTGCAGATCGTGGACATCGAAGCGCATCTACCGGCCTGGCCTGAAGCCCCGACGCGGCGTTTACCGCCCTTGGCTCTCGAACCTTCCTCCAGCAGATCGCCGAGCCCGTCTTCGCATCTCGGCCCAGTGGTTATTGTCGCGGGCATGCCGCGATCCGGCACCTCGATGGCGATGCAAATGCTTGCTGCAGGTGGGCTGAACGCAATGACCGATGATGTGCGGGCAGCAGATGACAACAATCCAAGAGGTTATCTCGAGTTTGACCGCACAAAGCGCCTCGCCATCGAGAATGATTGGCTCGATCAGGCGCGTGGGAAAGCCCTGAAGGTCGTGACACCACTGCTCGCCTACCTTCCCCGAGACTGTGACTACCGTATCGTGATGATGCAACGTGAGATGGACCAGATAATTGCATCCCAGCAACGTATGCTGGAACGCCTCGACCGAGTGGACGCGGATGCCAATCAGTCGACAATTCGCGAGACCCTAGAGAACCAGATCTCGGCAATACTGGAGATGCTGGAGGCTCACGGGATCCCCGTATTGCAGATCGAATACTCGAAGGTTCAAGCTGATCCGCGAGAGGCAGCAGTTGAGATCACATCTTTCCTCGAGCTCGACCTGAATATCGATGCAATGGCAGGTTCGGTTGAGCCCCAACTCTGGCGCGAACGTGGGCCCTAAGTGGAACGTAATCACTAAGATAGGCGCGGTACAGTTGAAGCTATCGCATCGTCAGATCGAGCTGATTGCCGATCCAGAACCCAGGCGGCGCTGATGCGCCTCACCCCATCGCTCAAGAATGGCGCTTACCAGACCAACGTCCGGTTTCGGGAACGCGCCTGCGAAATCTAGCCTAAGTCGTCAATGATGTTCGCCGTCCAAACGTCCATGCGTTCGGGCGAGCAACCCGCGTGAGGTCATTCCAGCGACCAGCAGCCTTCTGATGTACTGATCACCTTTCTTGGTAATCTTACCGAGCCTCTTCTTACCGCCGCTTAATCGGTTCAGTGGTGTTAGCCCCAGCCAAGCCGCGAGGTCCTGGCCTGTTTTGAATTGCTTCGCGTCACCGATGGTTGTGACGATCGCAGACGCGGTGATCGGTCCGACGCCGGGAACCCTTTGGAGCCGGCGGCAGCGCTCATCGAGGAAAGCGTGCTGCTCGATCAGTTTGGTGTAGACCTCGACCCGCTGGTTCACGGCAAGGATGTGGTCGCACAGGCTCCAGATCGTTGGCAGGCTTACCTCAGGCAGACCAGCACGATTTCCATTGATAAAATCCTGCGCGAACTTAAGCGTCGCCTCAATTCCCGTCGGCAACACGTGGCCGAACTCCCGAAGAACGCTTCGTATCATGTTGGCGAGCTGGGTGTGTTGGCGAATGACCAAGTACCGTGAACGATGAACCGCTAGGAAAGCCTGCTGATCTATCGTCTTTGTCTTCACGAACCGCATCGTGGGGCGGCGAACGGCTTCACAGATTGCCTCTACGTCAACCGCGTCCGTCTTTCCCCGTTTGACATATGGCTTCACATAAAACGCGGGCATCAACCGGACATCATGTCCGAACTTACTGATCTCTCGGCCCCAGTGGTGTGCTGACCCACAGGCTTCCATACCAACAACACATCTTGGCAGCCGGTCAAAGAACTTCAGAAGGTCTTTGCGTCTGATCGTTCGATTGAATGCGACCTCACCGGCCTCAGAAACTCCGTGAACTTGGAAAACATCCTTGGCCAGGTCGAGGCCAATTGTGGCAACTTCCATGGGGTGGTTCCTCTCTTGCAGATGATGACACCTGCACTATGGCGTATTGCGACGCCGGTGGAGCAGGAGCAATCCAACCCATCCGCTAATGGGATGTACCGGCTGCTTCACCCAGCCGGTCAGGCTTTGCCTATTTCACCTGCGGATAGGAGAAGTAGCATGGCGAAGAACGAGTTTGACGAGCTGATGTCCATCGGCAT
>JBCDAQ010000090.1:0-14942 GCA_039185285.1 Pseudomonadota bacterium | reverse complement strand
GCCGGGACCAATGGTTTTTAGACCGCGGCCGCTCTCATGCTTTGTATCAGTCGATGCGCTCACGCTTCACCTCACCTAACCACCCCGGATCATTTTACCGGCATCTCCGCTCACAATCCAAGGCCTGATAGCAGGTCATGGCGGCTTTCATTTAGCACAAAGTCAATTTCGCGGTCTTAAAATCGTTTTGATGTGGGGATTTGTGCAAATTTAGGCCATGCGATGGCAATATTGCCTCGAAATGACGTAAGGGGCTTAAGGAACGCGATTTTGAAAGTCGTCGCTTGCCTTTGTTGCGCCGCCTATTCGATCCATGAAGAGCCAGTAATGCGGAGAATCTATTGACGGGCGTCTCAATCATCGTTCCTGCACATAACGAGGCAGCCTTGCTCGGTCGTTGCCTGGACAACTTGCTTTCGCAAAACAAGATTGAACGCCGCCTAGAGATCATCGTTGTTGCCAATGGCTGTACCGATTCCACATTCGCCATCGCACAAAGCTATTCTCGGCGGTTTCAGGAACATGGACTTGGCTACAGCCCTGTTGATTTAGCAGAGGGCGGCAAGACAAACGCGATCAATCAAGGTGAAGCGATCGCGAGATACCAAGACAGAATCTACATTGATGCTGACGTTGTTCTCTCACCCAACGCGATAAATGCGGTGGTTGATGCCATCGATCGGGAGGCTCCTGTGCATGCATGTTGTCGGCTCGTTATGGATAAGGGGCAGTCTTGGTCAACTGAGTTGTACCGGCGGCTTTGGTACCAATTGCCCTTCGCGCGAGATGGTTTCACGGGAGGTGGTTTGTACGCCGTCAATCACTTGGGGCGACAGCGTTGGGGACAGTTCCCTGCGATCATTGCGGATGATATCTTCGTGCGATCTCAGTTCTCGCCAGACGAACGCGTCCACGTGGATGAGGAATGTAGAACGAATCTGGCCGAGGGCTTCTTGACGCTGATCCGCGTTCGCAGGCGCCAAAACTCTGGGATGCGTCAGTTAGCTCAGATGTTCCCGGATCTTATCAAGAATGACCCGAAAGAGAGGCTTGGCCCCGGCGAGCATATCGCCTTGTTCTTAAAAATGCCGCTTGCTTACTTAACCTACGCCTCGATCATCCTCGCGTCCCGATTGGCTGGGCAGACAGCCATGTGGGCGAGAGATCGGTGAGAAGTTATGCGTTTGATTGATGCTTCAGGCTCTCGCGGAGGATTTGAGCAAGTTTCGCACCCTCGATATGGATATTGTAACTCTCCGCAACATGAGCACGCCCCACTACCCCCATTTGGGCCCGGCGCTCCTCGTCATTGAGCAGACTTGCTATCGCATTTGTTAGGGCTTCGCAGTCCCCTGGAGGGACGACGAGGCCATTCTCTCCGTCTTTGACCAGTTCGGGGATCCCCGCGATCCGCGTCGTGACGACGGGAAGCCCGCTCGACATCGCTTCCATAAGAACGACTGGAACGCCTTCTGCAAAACTTGGTAGGACCAAGACATCAGACGTCTCAAGATGGTTGGCGACTTCAGTTTGCGATTGGTAGCCGGTGAGTGTGATGACTTCGCCGAGCTTAAGCTCTTTGATCCGATTTTCGATCCAGGCGCGATCAGGACCGTCGCCCACGATTACTGCAGACAAAGACGGATGTTCGTTTTGGAGACTGGCAAGTGCGTCGAGAAGAATGGGCACGCCCTTTACCGCTGCCAAGCGGCCGACAAAGATAATTCCGTTTCCCGAGCGCTTCGCCCTGGAGGACCCATATCGCTCTGGCTCGATGCCGCAATGAACCAGATGCATCTTATCCCAATGCTCGGGTGCTGCGTATATCATTCCCTGACTGCGGCAGAAATGGCTTATGCAGGTTACGAACTTTGCTTCTGCGATCTTGAGGTCAAGGCGCCACCGTGGCGCTTCAACAAACTCATTGGGCCCATGCATCATGAAGCTGAAGGGGATCTGCGTGAGCTTGCTTGCCAGCAAGGCGACGGTGCAACTCGAATCCGAAAAGTGATTGTGGAGATGATCAATCTTCCGTCGTTTCAGCTCGTTAGACAGGACAACTGCTTCTGCAAAATAGAACAATTGATAGAGGCTGGCTTTGAGCCCGGGCCCACGCATTCTCCAAGCTAGAGCGAGTGTTGATAGGTATCGAGTGGGTGAGGCAAATAGAGCGGCTAAGTGATCGCTGATCAGGCGGGTAGGTTTCAGAGCCGTTTCTAGGATATAAGCCGTGGACTGCTCTGCTTCGCGTTCTTCTGGTCCTATAATGTCCTCGGGATCGGGTCGGCGGACCGAAAAGGTTGCGACTTCAAAACCGTTTTCGCGGACAGCAGAAACCTCCCTCAGAATGAAGGTGTGAGACGCTTTTGGATAAGCGCCGGTTAGATATGCAATCCGGGAAGGATGAGTTGTCATGGGCTCGATCTGCAGAGATTGATCTCGGCGCTCATACATCATCCTGTAAGCAAGTGCCAATTCCCAGAGCAGTTGAGTGAATTGGCGCTCAAGCTTAAAAATGCCTCCGATTTCAATCAAATTGCAACTGATGGCGTTCTCTTAACACACAGTTAAGAACTACGGCTTTTTGTGAGAGCCGAGGACGCTGGGCGGTGATCGATAGCGGAGGGGCTATGGATCTTGAAAACACGATCGAGGTCGTTGCTGATACACCAATCGATCTGACGGAAGATATCAGCTCGGCTGAAGAAGGAATTCCGTCTCGTCTAGCGCATAAAAACCATGTCCCACCTCGGCGAACTTCGGTTCTGATCGACGATTTCGACTATGGTGCTCGCGCCGAGTTCGAAACTCTCATGATTGTGCCTGGTCGCGAAGGCGTAGTCCAAGGCGAACGACAAAAGAGCTGGTCTGCAGGATGCGATGAGGTGGCAGACGCGCCGATCGCAGCAGAACGCCAGATTTCCGATGTTGCATCGCGTTTGAAGCTGGATACTTCTTTGTTGGTTTCTGGCGGAGTAAAGAGCCATGTTCTGTCAAGGGAGGTTGCAACGGTGCCGATCCGGGGCAACCCGGATGCAGACGGTATCATCTCGACTTTTAGAATCTTGACCGCGGCTCTCAGAAAACGCCCTGGCTGTTTGATTGTCATGCGCCCGCTGCGCCATCTCTGGCCGCTAACGATTGCCATGAAGCTTGGCCTTCGTTTGGTCGTCGTCGCTGAGACGCCAGAGTCTTTCGATATACTAAGTAAGGGTCTGATGGCTTGGCCGTTTCAGAACCTTAACAAGGATGCTCTGAGACGATGTGAAGGCATTTTGGTCAATCACTCGATCACCTCTGAAAAGTTGCGGCGGATTGGTGTACGGCCAGAGGATATCTTTATGGTGCATGCTCAGTTTGCTGATTGTTTGGCACATCGCGGGCGCAATGATCTGTCAAATCGCACCCTCAAGTCGGTCGTGATCATTTGGCAGGGAGGCGACGCGGATCATCGAGAACTGCTGAGAAAGAAAGTTCGAGAGATCGAGCATTCCTTTCCTCAGGTGAAAATAGAAATTATCAATCAAAGCAGTGAGTTAGGCTCCAGCCGTCAGGCTGCGGTCGACCATGAGAGAGAGCGTCTCTTTGGCGATGGCGGCGAGCCGTCGACAGCGTTGTTGCGCGGGGCGGACTTGGTTGTTCTTTGGCCTCAACACCCATCTGAAACTAAGCCATGCGATGGTGCGCTTCGAGCATTGGTGGCTGGCGTGCCAGTGCTTGCTGACCACTGTGAGATCTTGCCGGACTGGATAAGCCCTGCCGTCAAGCGCGGTCCTCTTATGCAGCGTGCAGGATTGCGCAAGGCGATCGCGCGATTGATCGCGAACCCGGCTCATCTCAGACGGATGCATCGGGCCGCCGGTGAGGTAGCCAACGGTTTTTTTGATCGGCAATCGTCATTGGCCAGCCAGCTCTTTGGTCTTTTAACGCGCTAGACAGCACCGCGCGATGCAATCTCTGAAATCGCAAAACATGTAGAACGCCCCTTATGGTCCCTCGGAAGCTGCGGCTAGGCCGCGCCTTTCCAGACAAAAGGGATCCAAACTGATGCTTAGTGCACCCGTCGCAATTGGATACAGTGATATAAGACCGCCAAAGGGGTCGAGGCTGTGAGCGGGCTGCTATCACTTGGGCTCGGTCTAGGCCTCAGCAAAGCCTCTAGCCAGGGGGCTTCTTCGCTGACGCCTAGGATTTTTCTGCTGATCGGCCAATCTAACATGGTTGGTCGAGCATCTTTTGACGGCGGATCTGTCCATCCTTCTTTGGTGATGCAGTTAGGTCGGGGCGCGCCTAATGATGGCGTTTTGATCCCCACCAGCATTCCGCTGGAACATGTTGATCCACATGGAGGCGACATGGGCTTGGACATCACGTTCTCGATCGATTGGGCGGCAGCGAATCCGTTTCGCTCCTTGATCCTTGTTCCTTCGGCAGATGGCGGCACTAGCTTGGGCAGCGGTACCTGGCAGAAGGCTGGAGAGCGGTACGAGGATGCCGTGTCACGTGCGAATGCAGCGATGGCATCGGTTCCAGGTGCCACCTTCGCGGGATTTCTATGGCATCAGGGCGAAGCAGATACGAACAATCAAAACTACCAGTCTCAACTCGATCAGATGATCGCCGATTTTCGTAGTGATGTGACCGGCGCCGCAAATGCGCCTTTCATCCTGGGTGGTTTCTCTGATGACTATGTCGGCAGCAGTTCCGGGAGGATTGCGATGCGAGACATCGTCCTTGATACGCCCAATCGTGTCCCAGATACAGCAGTTGCCAATGCGTCCGACCTGACGGTCTTTGATGGCGTGCATTTCGATGCACCGTCGCTCCGCACCCTCGGTACGCGTTACTTCGCGGCTTTCGCCAGTATTGCGATCACAGCGCCGAGTGCCGTTGGCGCCATCCCAGACCAGACGGACGTCTTAGCCCTTGCTCCACCTGTTGCGGTTGGAAGCATTCCAGACCAAACCGATCTTGCCAGTTTGGCGCCTCCTGCCGCCGTTGGCGCAATCCCAGACCAGATGGATGTAGCAGCATGACCCTTCCACTTGATATCACACCTTTTTTCTCAGGGAGCACACTCGCCTACTCGGCCAATGGCCTGCCGGCTGGCTTGATCCTGAACAGTTCAACGGGATTAATCTCCGGAAACCCCACGACGCCTGGTGTATCTGCTGTGACAGTCACAGCAACGAATGCGGCAGGGTCTGCTCAACAGAGCTTTCAATGGACGATTACGTCGGCCGCAAGTCTGCCTTCGCAAGTTAGCGGCTTGATCGCTAACGGCGGTGATGCGCAGGTAACTCTTAGCTGGGAAGAACCGAACAATAATGGCTCGGTGATTTCTGACTACGTTATCGAGCGCCGGATCGCCGGTGGAGTATTTGTGGTTTTGAACGACGGCGCAGGAATAGATCTGAGCTTTGTCGATACGGGTTTGGGCAACGATGTTTTTCATGAGTATCGCGTCAGTGCCGTGAACGCGATTGGCACGGGCGCTGCATCGGCTATTGCGGGTGCAACACCAACCTCGTCTGTGACGGTACCGGATCAGGTGACTGGGGTCTTGGCGACGCCAGGTGACGCTCAAGTAACACTAAGCTGGCTGGCGCCTTCTGATGGCGGGTCGCCGCTGACCGACTATTTAATCGAGGTAGACTCCGGGAGTGGTTTCTCTGTTCTGTCAGACGGGACGGGAGTTTCCACCAGCTTCGTGCATACCGGCTTGGTCAATGGAACCCAGTACACGTATCGCGTAGCAGCAACGAACTCGATTGGTGTTGGGGCTGCTTCTGCACCAGCTAGTGCCACACCAAATGCGATCGGTTCCGGCGCAACGATTGTTACCCGAGATACCGGGGTCGATGGCAGTTCCGGGAACACTTACAACTTTGCTGGAGTTAACATCGGGACGGGCGATGTTTTGATCTCCACTACCCATAGAGGTGGAGTCAGGGCGACAGGAGTTACCCTGGCCGGAAACGCAATGACTCTGCTCGGCAGTGACACAGACGGGGTTCAGGGAATGTCTTTCTGGCGCCTTGATGCACAGAGCGCTGGTTCAGTCGATGTCGTGGTCTCTTTACAAAATGGTGCGTCGCGGTGTGGCATCGGGGTTTGGACCCTGGACGGTGCCGGAACCTCGACCGCATCATTTGACGTCGACGCGGAGCCTGTATCCGGCGCCGAGCAGGTAACGACAGACATTGCGGCATCTAACAACGGTCTCTTGCTCGCTCATGCGAGCTGTGTTGGTGGTGGGTCGCCTCCGGCACTTGCGTTCACGAATGTGGATGCAGTTGATCTGGGCGGTGGTGTTTTTGTCGAAGAGCTTGGGCCGTCGGAGAATGTATTTCATGCTCTGGCCGACCGTGGAACGAGTGCAGCCCAGAACGAGACCGTTACCATGGACGCGCCCGTATCTAGCAACCTTCAGATGCTTGCCGTCGCTTCGATTTCACCCGCCTGATCTGAGGCTAAAGACACGAGCATTCGATCGAGGGCGCCAGATTGGCGCTCTCTTTTTTGGTTTTCCTATACTTTGGTCGAGCGATTGCCGAAGAGCAACCTGATCGACATTACCTTTCGGAGGCTAGCCGAGCCAGACTTCAGGAAGCTCATCAAAAGCACCCCGTATTGCATCCGCCCACTTCGTTGAAATAGCTTGCCAGTCGTCATCTTCGGGCTGAATCCTGCGCTGTGTTGAAAATCGACACTCGCCGGTTCGGATGACCGCTAAATCGAGCGGCATTCCGACGGACAAATTCGAGCGGATGGTCGAGTCCATCGACAAAAAGACGGCTTGAAGCGCGACATTCAAGGGGGTTTCAGGTGTGATTAGACGGTCGAGGATCGGTTTTCCGTATTTATGCTCACCGATCTGAAGAAAGGGCGTGTCTTCGGTCGCTTCGATAAAGTTCCCAGCAGAATAGACCATGAAGGCGCGGTGATCTCCGGTTGAAATCTGACCCGAGACAAGGATCAGAGCATCGGCTCCTGCCCCTTGCTCGATTAGATCGGCGCGGTGGCGGTCTTGCATTTCAAGCATCGTTTCACCGACAAGCTGAGCCACCCGAAACATCGTTGGCGCATTCAAGATCGTTTCAATCTCCTCGCCCGCGTCTGCCCGTTTGATCGCTGCAGAGAGACGATTGATCACGCCTTGTGTGATGGAGAGATTTCCCGAAGACATGGTCGCAATCGCGCGCTCTCCTGGGTTTTCCCACGTATACATTTTGCGAAACCGTGAGATGTTGTCGACACCCGCATTTGTCCTTGTGTCGGACATCAATACGAGGCCCGCGTCGAGTTTGACGGCAACACAGTAGGTCATTTTGATCTCATTGTTGCGATTGTGATTGAGCTGCCTCGGTGATCGCGACGGATGTATCCATTTCTTCTTCAATCTCGCCGCTAATATGTCCGCGGATAGGGGCCGCGTCATCCGCGTCAAAACCGCAGCAAAGCCGGATGTGACCGGCGGCCGGGCATTGCTCATGCGTTGGATCAAAACCGGTCCAGCCAAGCCCGTCTAGATGGACTTCAGCCCATGAATGGGTTGCGGGCTCTTCGGCTTCCGCGTCGTGCAGATATCCTGTGATATAGCGTGCTGGCAGTTTGAGCGTCCTGGCCGCGGCCAAGAAGACATGTGTCATATCTTGGCAAACACCAGCGCCTAGAGCGAGCGCCTCCACCGCGGTTGTCTCGGCTTTAGTGACGCCTTTGCGATAGGTCATGCGTTCATGGATCAGGGCATTCAGCCGATGCATCCGAGCAAGATCCGTCTCCCCCTCCACATCGTCGGCGAGTGCCGCGATCGCCTCATCCGTTTCGGTCAAGGCCGTGGGGCGCAAAAACACCGATGGCGGTGTAGGCCCCATCTTGCCGAGAACACCGGCAGTGTCGATTAGTCTAACCGTGCCTTCCGCGACGATCTCGATCTCGCTCAGCGCCCCTTCTGAGAACCAGAGTGCTTCTCCATCGCCATAGGGCGACGTGAGGAGGGGCGTGATGGACTGTCCATTGATGGTGACATTCCACTCCTCGACCTCTTGAGCCCGCGTAGAAGAGGGGAAGAGTTTTAGCCGAAGGCCTGCTCGATCCGCCTTTGGATCGTAGCGGTAATGGGTAGAGTGGCGGATCTGGAGCACGGCGACCCTCCTCAGAAATGATAGGCTGCCGAGATTTCGGCGTTCAGACGGCGGGTCGTGTGGATCCCGTCATGGATAAATTCATGAAGACCCTCGCGGAAGAGCTCGCCCATCTCGCGTTTTTCCATGGATTTGATCAGTTTCGCGGCTGTCGAGTGACAGGGATGACGTTCCCCATAAGATTCGCCCAAGCGATTGAGCGAGTTGTCGAGTTGATCATAGCAAAACGCGACAGAACGCGGGAAAGCGCGGTTGAGGATCAGGAAGTCGGCGATCTTCCAGGGCGCATAATCTCCTCGATACATTTGATGATAGGCGCGCATTGCCGAGGTGGCGTGGAGCACGGATGTCCACTGATGGTGATCTCGCCCGCCACCGACGACCTCGGTCTCAGGCAGCAGAACCCAATACTTTACGTCGAGCAGGCGCAGGGTCATGTCCGCACGTTCGAGGTTCATGCCGAGATTGAAGAAATCGAAGCCGTCGTTGCGGAGCATCGACGTGGCAGAGGCGCCGCGAAAAAGTGTGGCGCGCGCCTTCACCCAATCGAGAAGGACAGGGAGTTCGCGATGCGCCGAGCGGGTATCCAGCGCCTCTAATCGACGCCAGCCTTCATTTAGCGTCTCCCACATATCGCGGGTGAGAGCAGTGCGCACGGCGCGGCCATTGGCGCGGGCGCGCTCCATGCAGGCACGGATTGAGGAGGGGTTGTCCGGGTCCAGCATAAGGGCTGCAAGGATTTTGTCTTCGGTGACGACCGCTGTCTCTTCGAAGGCAGCTCCTGCACCACAGGCACGAGCAACTGAAAGCCACTCTTGATGCTCATGAGCGCCGGGGAGCATCGTCATTCGCGTGCCCATTTCGATCAGGCGCGCTGTGCAATCGGCGCGCTCCATGTAGCGAGACATCCAGAAGAGATGTTCTGCCGTGCGGCTCAGCATGGACACCTCCAACTGGCGCTGTGGCTTGCAAGTCTCCCCGCGCCGGGTGGGTGGGGAAGAGGGGAAGTGGTCATCGAGAGAGGCGATTGCCTGGGAGGCGTGGGGAGACTTTGGCTCCCATCTCCCGGTCCCTCCCATGAAAGGTCACAGTGGGATGGCCATCTCCGGGAACGCCCACCCGCCCGGGACCGGGAGATGGGTCGAACGCCGCGATCGGCCTGCTTTCCGAGCGATACGCTCATTTTGACAGCACCCATGTATCTTTCACGCCCCCACCTTGGGATGAGTTCACCACCAGCGAACCTTCTTTGAGCGCGACCCGCGTCAATCCACCGGGAACCAGGCGGACATTCTTGCCAACCAGGCAGTAGGGACGAAAGTCCACATGTCTGCCTGCTATGCCTGCGGGAGAAAGCGTCGGTACTGTTGAGAGTTTCAGCGTCGGCTGGGCGATAAAATCGGCTGGATCTTGGCGGATACGCTCCGCATAGGCTTCGCGTTCCTCTGCGCTTGCTTTTGGCCCGATGAGCATGCCGTACCCGCCAGAACCGTGGACCTCTTTGACCACCAGCTCTTCGAGATTGTCCAGTACATGAGCGCAATCATCGACATTCGCACAGCGCATGGTAGGAACATTTTCGAGAATTGGCTCTTCACCGAGATAGAACCGGATCATCTCAGGCACGAAAACATAGATTGCTTTATCATCCGCCACTCCAGCTCCGGGTGCAGAGCAGAGCGTCACACCGCCCGAGCGATAGACATCGAAAATACCCGGGACACCAAGCAAACTTTCAGGTTTGAAGGCGAGCGGGTCGATGAAATCATCATCGATTCGACGGTAGATAACATCGACCTGTGTGGGACCCTGAGTTGTTCGCATCCAGACCCGACCCTCATCGACGAAGAGATCAGTCGGTTCGACCAGTTCAACGCCCATCAGATCTGCGAGGAAGGAGTGCTCATAATAAGCTGAGTTGAAGGCGCCTGGCGTCAGTACCACGACGTTGGGGTCTTGCTTGCAAGCAGGTGGCGCCATCTCTTCGAGCGTCGCGCGCAGGTGATCGGCATAATCGTCGACGGGCATCACTGCACCGCCGGCGAAGAGATCAGGGAACATGCGCATCATGATTTCGCGGTTTTCCAACATATAGGAGACACCGGAGGGTGTGCGGCAATTGTCCTCCAGCACCTGGAAATCGCGTTCGCCGGTACGGACAATATCAATGCCGACGATGTGGGAGTAGACCCGGCCTGGCGGTTCGACGCCGATCATCTCGGGCAGAAATGCCTCATTTTGATAGACCAACGCTTCGGGGATTACCCCGGCGCGCAAGATCTCACCACGATGATAGACATCGTAAAGAAATGCGTTGAGCGCCCTGGCTCGCTGTTCAATTCCACGCTTCAGATGTGCCCATTCAGCAGCGGCAAAGACCCTCGGTACCATGTCGAATGGGATCAACCGTTCGGGATCGCCGCCCTCTCCATAAACCGCAAAGGTAATCCCTATGCGTCGGAAGATTGCCTCAGCTTCTGCCGATCGCTGATAGAGCCGGTCCTGACCTGTCTCTTCGATCCACTTAGCGATGCGTTGGTAGGCTGCGCGAAGCTCGCCGCCATCCCCTGTCATCTCGTCAAACATGGGCCTCCCCGTGACCGGATTCGCGACCACGATAGGCAAGAACCTTCGGAGCTTGAAAGCTTTATCTGACTAAAACACGCGCTCGGGTCAGATTTCGAAGTCGAACTGGTCCGGAATTGCGGATCCCTCAGTCAGAAACCGATCGATTGCTGGAAGCTCGATGCGTCCGATCGTCCCGTCCTCGCGCAAAGTGACAGGCGAGCCAAACAGGGCTTCGACGGATAGATCGGTGCCTTCGGCCCTCAGCAAGAACAATCGCCCATTGGCTGGATCGACGATCTGACGGGTTTCAGACACAAAACTCGTTGGTGTGGTGCCGAAGACAAAGCTGTCACCGCCGAAAAAGGTGACGTTGTCTTTGATGTCCACGCTCAGAGGCAGATCCGCCAATCTGAAGCTATCCGGATCCTGGATGATGACTTGATCTGACCCTCCGGTTTGAAAGTCGAAGACCTCGGCTGTGATCTGCGAGCCTTCGCTCACGGTGAGCTGACCATTGAACGTCTCGATACTCTGTTCGTTGGGGGAGAGTGAGATGGACCCGGCGAGCGTGACATCGCTAGTCACGGTCGCGTTCGTTATCTCGACAGTACCGGTCTCGCCCACGATCAGGTTGTCCGCGTTTAACGTGGCGCCTTCTGTGAGGACGAGGCGACCCGTGCCGCCTTCTGACAGCAGTGGCGTACCGTCGGCCGCAATGCCAGCGCCCACCAGAACGTCACCGCCCGTCGTGAGACTGCTGTCGATGATCGTCACGGCACCGTTGGAACCTGTTGTCGCACCGATAAGAACGCGCCCATCATTGGCCTGGTTAGTTACCACACTGCCACCGGAGAGGCTCAGGATACCGCTGCCACTATCGGTGCCGACTGTGATCCGAGCGGCTTCCGCCCCTGTTCTGGTACCAGAAAGTGAAAGGGTAGCTCCCGTCAACGACAGAGATCCAGCCCCGCCCTCCGAGCCGATGGTCACACCAGGTAGGCGATCGTCATTGCCATCGATCTCGATCGTTGCGCCATCAAAAGCCTCAGCGGTGCCTATGCCCACGCGACCGATAAGGAGGGTCGCACCGAAGCCATTTGACTCGGCCGAACCTTCGGCGTCTGACGTAAGAGAGAGGCGGCTTTCCTGTCCCGAGATCGATAGGATTGCATAAGAGTTCGGTCCGCTGCCGATCTGAACATTGCCGCCTTCGTATCCGCCTGCGTCCACGGTTACGACACCGCCGCTTTCGATCGTCAAGGTGCTGAAATCGCCGTTGATCGGGACACCTTCAGGCGTTCGCCCAACTGAAAGGAGCGCTTTGTCGCCCAGAACGTCGATGCGCCCTCCGTCGCGAACGGTGACGACCCCCTGCCCCGCTTCGCCGATGTCCAACGTGGCGCCGCCGACGAAATCATCGCCCGACGCGCCATTCTGTATGATGGCTAGACGACTGCCGTTTCCTTCGATCAATCCGGTGCCGGACGAGAGTGTGTCCTTTCCGAAACGAAAGAGCGGGAAATCCGTGACGCCATCGATATTTTGCTGAATAACCTCGCCACCGTTCGAGATGGTCAGGCTTCCCCGGCCAGTGTTCGGCCCCTCCGGTCCACCAAATGCCAATCCAATTGTCGTCGCACCTGCAAAGCCTGCGTAGGCGGGGTTCACATAGCTTCCGTAGCTACCAGAGAGAAGGAGACGCGAGTCCGGTCCATCAACGGTGATGTTGCCGGTCGCAACAGTGCCGCTTGCTATTCCAAAACCTGCCTGTAGCGAAAAGATCCGGGCGTCCGCGCCATTGTTGACCGACAAACTGCCGGTGCCGCCCGCGCCTCCGATCCGGATGACTGGGTTGGTTCCGGCGGTAGAAAAAGTTGAGCCGATGCCAGAAACCTCAACAACGCCGGTGCCGCCCTCGCCCACTCCGGCATTGAGTGTGTCATAGCCACCGCGAACACCCACGCCTGGCTGGTAGACTGCGACCGGATTGAGAGTCAGATCGGAGCCAGTGGTGATTGAGAGCTTGCCATAAGCCGCGTGATTGACGTCATAGGATCGACCAATCGACGCGAAAAGCGCAAATCCATTGCCGCCGCCGGCCTGGTTGAACAAATCACTGACGGTTACTTCGGCTGCGGATAACGTAATTCTGCCCGAGATCGACGCGGGCCCTGCGCCGTTGTTCACGCCTGCATCGAGGGCTGCAAACTCATAAGCGCCACCAAAGACATAAAGCGCGCCATCGGACAGGTTGCCCGCCTGAGCGATTAGCCCGTCATATCCAAAGTAGTTTCCAGTACCAGCGATCGCCATGATGGGGCGAGCTTAGCCGCAAGCCATCAAACGACGTTTAAAAGACAGGGTGAAAAAGTAAGGTCACCGAGACCTAAACGGCTGTGCCGTCGATCAGAAATTACTCTAGGGAGCTTAGGATTCTCGGTCCACGTTGTGACAGAAATGCAGAGGTTTTGCGTTTCAACGTGACAGGCGGCGGAGCTGTCGTTCCTGAGACAGGAGGATTACCCCGCCGCACCGCACGCAACAAAGAAACCGATGGCCGTGACAGCACAACGCAACATAAGTCGCGATCTAAAGGTTAAATACGGCTGAATTGTGGCTATTTTCTAGTTAAAGTTGATTATAAGCTGGCGCACACTTTTAACGGAATCAGTTTTCACGTGAAACGATTGTCCTGCGGGAAGCCGCGTGGTGCCATCTTGCCGGAGCTTGCGCGTTTGCCGATCCATTCTAGCAAGTCACGCTCGCTTCTCGTGCGCCCGGCGGGGTCTAGCCAGGTTAAGCCGTCGGCGAGATTGAAGCACTTTGCGTCTGATAGCTCGCCGTCCTTATCCTTGTAACGCTGCAGGCGAACGCCTTTCCCGCGGGTCAATTCGGGCAGTTCAGCAAGCGGGAAGACGAGGAGTTTTCGGTTGAGCCCAACCACGGCCAAATGATCGCCGTGCACTTCAACGCAAACCCGTGCAGTTGCACCGTCTTTGACGTTGAGAACCTGTTTGCCTGAGCGTGTCTGAGCGATCACCTCACTCTCGGCAACAATGAACCCGTCGCCGGCAGTCGACGCGACGATCAGCCGGCGCCCAGGGCGATGAACGAAGAGGGTGAGGATGCTCTCATCATTGGGCAGATCGACCATCAGTCGGATCGGTTCTCCCATGCCGCGCCCGCCAGGCAGACGGTCCCCGGCGAGGGTGTAGAAGCGACCATTCGAGGCAAAGGCAAGGATCTTGTCCGTTGTCTCAGCGTGAAAGATGAACTGACCGCTATCGCCTTCTTTGTACTTGAGCTCGGAGTCCAACGCGATGTGTCCTTTCATGGCGCGGACCCACCCTTGAGCGGAACACACAACCGTGATCGGCTCGCGTTCGACCAGCGCGTCGATCGGAACGTCCTCAAAGGCGGGCGCCTCGCCAAGGCCGGTGCGCCGGGCACCAAGGGGCCAAGGGTCAGTGTCACTGCGGGCGGCCGCGATGTCCTCGGCAAGCCTTAGATGTCGGAGATTTCGGGGCGCGCCGAACTTATCTCGGATCTCACGGATCTGGTCCGAGATGCGGCCCCATTGGAGTTCTTCCGAGGACAGCAGCTCGCGTAAATCCGCCAGTTCGGCGGTCAGCGCATCGCGTTCCTTGCGCAGCTCCATCTCCTCCAACCGGCGCAGCGAACGCAGGCGCATGTTGAGGATCGCGTCGGCCTGGATCTCGGTCAGGAAAACGCCGCCCCAGTCCTCGGCCATGAGCGACTGTTTGGGGTCATCCTCATAGCGGATGATCTCGATCACACGGTCGAGGTTGAGGAAGGTGATGATATAGCCTTCCAGCACCTCCAGCCGGTTCTCGATCTTCGCGATCCGGTGGCGGGAACGGCGCAGCAGCACCTCGCGCCGGTGATCGAGGAAGGCGCGGAGCACCTCTCGCAGCCCGCAGACCTTAGGCGTGCGCCCGTCGATCAGCACGTTCATGTTGAGCGGGAAGCGGGTTTCCAGATCGGAGTGTTTGAACAACGTCTCCATCAAGACGCCAGGATCGACCGTGCGGGATTTGGGTTCCAGGATCAGGCGAATGTCCTCGGCACTTTCATCTCGGACATCGCCGAGGATTGGGATCTTGCGGGTGTTGATCAGATCGGCGATGCGTTCGACCAGTTTGGACTTTTGGACCTGGTAAGGGATCTCGGTGACGACGATCTGCCATGTGCCGCGGCCGAGATCTT
>JBCDAQ010000089.1:0-15017 GCA_039185285.1 Pseudomonadota bacterium | reverse complement strand
CGCACAGCTAAGACTGGACCAAGTTTTGAGGGGCTTGTCGCTTCAGTTAGCCGAGACATCCGGCCCCGAACAGTTCTCGACGAATTGCTGAACCAAGGAATGGTTTCGATCGACGCGAATGACTTGGTGACTCTCAATACTGAAGCGTTTTACGGACCGGCTGATACCGACCAAAAAATCCACTTCTTCGCCGATAATGTCGGCGACCATATCGCGGCGGCAGTCGACAACCTGTTAGCTGAAGAGCCGCCATTTATGGAGCGCGCGGTGTTTTATAACCGCCTAACGCCGGGTTCAGTCGATCAGCTCGAAGAGGCGGCACGCAGTTATGGTATGGAAGCTCTAACCGCGCTAAACAGCCGCGCCAATGCGCTGCAGAAGGCCGATCTTGAGGAACCGGATGGAACCGAGCGGTTTAGGTTCGGCGTTTTCTTCTACCGACAAACTGAGGGCTCGCATCCGACGCCTGAGAATGGAAAACAAGATGACCAAGATTAATCGCCGGCTCACGATTCTAGGTATCGGCGCGGGCTTGGTCAGTGCCTGCGGTGATCTCGAAATTGCCGAGAGTAATAAACCGGAACCGAGAGGCGGCCTGGGCGGAACAGGAATTGTGGGGACAGTAACCGACTTCAGCAGCCTTATGCTGAATGGTCTTCGGGTCGTCACTCCAGAAGACTTGGTGGTGACCTCAGCGCTCGGCTCTTTGACCGTCGGAGACCTAGCGATCGGGCACAACTTGACGGTCGAAGCAACGACTGAGGCAAATGTACTGACCGCTCGTCGGGTACATCTTGCGCATCCTGTGATTGGTAGAGTTCGCAACCTTGCACAAGACGGACGCTCTGCTCGGATTGCTGGTGTTCGAGTAGAGTTAGATCCCGGAGCGATCGGGCAACTGGAGTTGTCGAAAACTGTGGCCGTGTCTGGGGCCTGGAGAAACGACCATGTGGTCGCGAGCCGTGTAGACCAAATCGCCGCAGAGACGCCTGACGTCATTGCTGGTGAGGTTAAGGGTATAAACAAAGATCGCCTTGCGATCGGTGGGCAGACTTTGTTGATTGGAGAAAATCAAAGGCCTCTGGTCGGCGGCTACTCAACCGTGACAGGCCGGTTGACCGAGGAAGGCTTCCTGGTCGAGAGCTTGGTGGAGGGTCGTTTTACCGGTGCCGCTGGTCCTCTAAAGTCATTATCGGTCGAAGGGTATCTTGAGGCCAGTGAGAATGCCCCCTTCTATGCGCTTTCTGGTCTTGGCCACAGTTTCGATCGAGAGGCACGACTGGCCGCCTTGGAAGATGACAGGGCTGTCTTTAGCGGCGACTATATTGGGACCTTCAAGGTTCAATCAGCGCTACGCCTCCCAACCAACTTCGCAGATCGCCGGGCTTTGTTGCGCCAGGTCAATAGGGAACCTCAATCGACACCACTGGCCACAACTCGTTGATCTAATTGATGAATGCTCCTGACAGAGGTAGGCCCCACGCCTGATGCGCAGGGTCTCATCCGGCCGCAAAGGGACCGGTTTAGCGTTGACGGGCTAGGACACCCTTGACGAAGTCCTTGTCGTCTAAACCCACCGCGAACTTGTAGTCGCTAAAAATCAGCTTCGTTCCCTTGCCGGTCTGGTGATTGGTCACCGAGAACTCGTGAGACCGCCAGTACTTGCCGTCATAGAGCCGATAATCCTCAAAGGTTTGTGTCTTCAGGAGGGCGCTTTTGCGGTCGAAGTAATCGATTTTACGCACCTGAAAGTGGGTCTGATCGTACCAAGCCTCTTGCCGCGTATAGCCTGAATTTTCATAACGCGGGATCCGCTCGAGCACGTCACACATGAACTCACCGCAAGCGTCCTCACGCAACCACTTGTATTCATATTTGTTGAGCTCTTGGCCCGTGATGTCTTCGAAAGCAAATTCCGATCCTACAAACGGTCCGGACTTGTTGGCGGAAGAGATCCGCTTGGTCCGTTTCAGTGCTGGCAGGAAAAGCCATTGATCATCGGGTTCAAGGATCTTCGAGTGGCTGAGAAGCGCAGTCCCTTTAATGTCGCGGGGTCGGTCAAAGATCACCAGCGACCGATCGCCAATATCGGCATTGGCGCGCTCCAGGGTCGTGATCCGAAGTTCGCGGGTTGTCGATTCACCTGCCGCATTAGTGAGGATCATCTTCAACTCGGTCTCGGTATCGCCAAAACCATTGTCTGATTGATCGGAACGTGCCGCGATATCGAGGCCGCGCGTGGAAGCATCATCAGCGAGGCCAATCTGGCCGAGCATCGCAATGATGAGGGTCGATAGCGCGAAACAGCGGAGAACGGGACGCAGGGGGAGGGGCATATCAGTCTCCTTCTTTAGGCCGCTTGGGGCTCTGGGGCTGCGGGTTGAGGCTTCTCATCAGGGCGACCAATCAGAAGCAGGGCGGGGAGGAGTAGGAAGTCGAGGACCAGCGCAAGGATGATCGCGATCAGGGTCATCAACCCCATATCAACGTTCAGTTTGAAGCTGGAGAAAGTTAGAACCAAGAAGCCCATGACCAGTACGATCGTGTTCACGATCAGGGCGATCCCAACGGTGTCGAACGCGTAGCGGATCGCGTCCTCCGGGGTCATGCCACGTTCTCTTCGGGCACGCTGGTACTTGGTCAGGAAGTGAACCGTGTCATCAACAATGATCCCCAGCGAGATCGATGCGACGGTCGCGACCGAAAAACCAACCTCGCCTACCAACACTGCCCAGATACCAAAGGTCGTTAGGATCGGCAGCGCGTTGGGCACGAGCGACAAGGCGCCGAGCGTCACGCTCTGCAGTGCCACAACCATGATCAGGGAGATCGCAATGATCGCAACCGAAGTGCCGAGGATCATGTTCTGCACATTGCGATCCGTGATGTAGGTGAACATCACCTGGGCCGAGGTCGGTTTCGCCCGTTGTTCTTGCGGAAAGTTCTCGAAGATGTAATCATTGGCGGCGTTCAGGAACTCTTTGGTCTTGGCCGTCGTCGTGCTCTCCATCGTCACCGTTACACGCGTCGCAGACTTGTCGATGTTGATCCGATCGTTCAGGTCTAATCCAAAGGGTAGGGAAAGCTCGTAGAGCAGAAGATATTGCGCTGAAAGCTCCCGGTCATCCGGTATCCGAAACCAGCTCTGATCATCCGCATGCATGTTCTTGTTGAGCCGCTTCATGATGTCAGCCAGCGAGTAAACATGCGCGACATTTGGCTGCTCACGGAGCCACTCGGTGAAGGCTTCCAACCGCTGGAGGAAATCAGGGTTAGAGACGCCACCAGACTCCCCCGCAGGAACCGAGAACTCGATCGGATAGAGGCCGAAATGCTCAGCGGCCTGGTCCGAGTCGGTTCTGAACTCGATCCTTTCGTCGAAGTACTTCACCCATTGATCGTTGAAATTGATTGTAGGGATGAAGGCGATGAGCACCGCGGATGCTCCAACCATGGTCACAAGCAATACGCGCCTTTGCGCGATCACCCAGTCAGCAAGCCGCAACATCGCACGCCGATCACCGTCCTTGGCGGCTTTGACCTTCGCCGGAAAGAAGCTCACCAACGCAGGCAGAAGGGTGACGGAGAAGAACCATGCCGCAAAGATACCGACGGCCGAGATGTTTCCCAGATGCCAGAAGGGCGGGCTGTCCGAAAAGTTCAAGGCTAGAAAGCCCACGATCGTTGTAAGCGAGGTAATTGATACCGCTAGGAAGTTGATCCGCATCGCTTCAATCAGCGCCGGGATCTTCTCCATCCCGGCACGCAGAGCGCTCCGCCACGAGATCAGGATATGGATCGAGTCGGCGACTGCCAGCGTCATGATCACGGTCGGCGCACTAAACGAGATCGGCGTTAGGTCGACCCCCATCAACCCCCCTGCCCCCATCGCGACTAGGACCGAGGTCGTGATGACCACCAGCGTGCCGATCACCCAGAAGAAGGAGCGCAGCGCGATCACCGCGATCACCAAAACCACCAGATACATCAACGGTACCAAGCTCGCCATGTCACCCTGGCCCGACTCGGCGAAGGCGTTGTTGAGCATGGAGACGCCAGTCAGGTAGATGACCAGATCCGGATGTTTCTCGAGGATCTGCGCCCGCAGATCACGGGCCGCCGCCACCGCAGTTGGAACCTCGGTAGTACTCTGTTCCGGATACTGCAAGACGACGTTGATTGCGGTGACATCAGCTTCGCGCGTCAACAGCTGATCCCGAAGGATTGGTTCGGCCAGCGCGATCTCTTGTTTTGCCGCACGCACGGCGGCATCCAGATCGATCCCGCCCTCTACGAGGTCCTCAACGATCAGATCGTCCTCGATCGCGCGCGTCGACTGGAAGTTGGTGATGCTGTCGACCCGGATTGAGAAGGGAATCTGCCAGGCTTCGACAGTCATCTCTTCGATCGCCGCGAGGGTTTCGCCCGAGAATGCTTGGCCATCCTTCGGAGCGACGACAAAGAGAAAATTGTCGTTCTTCGTATAGGTCGCCTGGAAAGTTTCAAACGCCGTAAGCTCTGGATTCTCTTTGGAGAAAAAGACCCGATAGTTGCTGGCAATCCCCAAGCCGCTTGCGTTCATCGCCATCAGCATCGTGATGATCAATGACACCGCAATCGTCGCATAGCGCCACTTGATGATGAACTGAGCCAAGCTAACAGCAAACGCATCCAATCGGTCGAAGAAGGGTTTCATTTGATGGCTCCTCAGATGCCGATGTTCGGAATGATCATTTTGGTTCTCAAAGCTCTCTGATGACGTCTCACAGGCGAGCCTCCAGTTCAGTTTCTTGAGGAGTTAGTACGCAGCGCCGCCAAAGTCGCCCTGATGATCTTCTCCAGATCTTCCTCCGGCGCTCCGGCACGGACATGCACGCCGAGGCTCATCTCAGCATCGAACACGAGCTGCGCTGCAAAGTCCGGTGACAGGTTCGGATTGAGATCACCCGAGGCGGCAGCATCTTCAAGCGGGACACGGATCACTTCACGAATCTTGTTGAAATAGGCATTTACCGCCTGATCAACCTCGGGATCGTCAGATCGATGCTCCACCGCCACATGGCAGATGAAGCATCCATTCTGTTTTTCACGCAGCATCCCAATAAAGGTCCGCATGCCCATTTCGATCCGCTCAAAGGGAGCGACTTCAGAGTTAAACAAAATTGGTTCGAACGTCTGCCTACCTTCCTCAAAGTACGTCTCAAGGGCCGCGAGGAAGATCTCTCTTTTGTTCCCGAAGACGGAATAGAGGGCGTAGCGGTTCATCCCCGTTGCGTCGACAATCTCCGCCATCGACGTCTCGGCGTATCCTTTGCTCCAGAACAGCTCCAGAGCAGCGTCAACAGCGTCAGATTTACGGGCAGCAATCGCCACAGGAACCTCAATCAGAATGGCCGTTCTGATTCTTTAGAACGGCCATTCTGGAATGTAAAGGGTTCTTTCATTCACTCGCGCAAAAGGCGATCACAAGTGCTTGATGTATTCTTCCAGCGCCTGTTCCAGCGTTCTCGACTTATCCAGTGTTTCCCGCGTTTCCTCGGCAAATGGCGTTTTGGCAAGAACTCGAAAGACATCAGCCGCTCCGTCGTGAAAGCCTGACGCAACCCCGGCCGAGGCAAATGTCGCGGCGATTTCCTCCATCTCAGGCACCCAGCGCGCCGAGTCGGCCGGCAGGAAGGGAACACGCGCGCGCATCGCGGCAATCTCGCGCGACTGCGAGTAATCAAGTTCCTTTAGGAGCGGCTCAAGCACGCCAAGCTTGGACGCGGTCATCAGCAATGCCGTCTGAAGAGTCCATATCCCCTTCGTCCCGGCCGCATAGACCATCTTAAGGGCCGAGGCTTGGCCAATCTCATCGCCAACTTTCGCAACCGTGATGGCATCGCAATCCAGAACCTCGGCTGGTGAACAATCCGCGCCAGAAACAAAGAAACGCGTTGGAGGTGTCTTTATTGGGTTGAGACCAATGATCCCACAATCAATCACGATCGCCCCGGTCCCATCAAACGCGCTTGCAACCTCTCCAGCCCGAATCGGCGAGATGGCATTGCAATCGACGTAGGCTGGCGTCTTACCGACGGTCCGCATCGCCACAGCAACGCTCCCGGCTTGCGGCACAGCCCGATCTGGCGGCAGGATCGAGAGGATAAGATCCGCAGCTGCCACCACGTCCTCGACCTCTCCCAGATCCTCAATCCCGGCGCGCGCAGCTAGTCCTTTAGTATGAGCGCTGCGGCCCGCCAAAGGAGAGACGACCCGGTGGCCACGTTGCACTAAGGCTTGACCAACCCCGTGTCCCATATCTCCCGGCATCAGTATTGCGATTGTCTTGGCCATCTTAAAGGCGCCCTTTCAAGCAAGAGTGAAGGTTGAAGGCTCAGAAGACCGTATTATAGTCGAGCGTGGACAATAACTGCGGCGTCCAGCCGCGCCGTCAACCTGCGCCGCTTTTGGCGCGACAACAGGGAGCCCCCCAATGAAGACACTTCTCGCAACCGTAAGCGCCGGCATCGTAGCTGCTGGGTTGACAATACCCGCATCAGCCAGCGCGGCGACCGAGCTCGCTTGCGACACCGCAACGCTGATTGTTCCATGGAAGCCCGGCGGTGGCACACACGTGATCTTCTCGATCTTCGAGAAGACGATCCAGGAAATGGACATCCAGCCTAAGATCAAGGTTGTGACCGTTCCTGGCCAAGGCGGCAACAAAGGCGCCAAGCAGGCTGCCAAGGCGAAGCCAGATGGCTGTACCCTGTTCGCCATCCACCAGTCGGCCATGACCAGCTATCTGAACGGCAGGATTGACTATCACTATGATGGCTTCGAGACGATTGCCAACCTGACGGTCACACCGGATATCGTCGGTGCCAACAAAGATACCCCCTTCAACAGCTTCAAAGAGTTCTGGGAATTCGCCAAAGCAAACCCAGGCACCGTGAAGGCCGGCACGACCTTTGGTTCGACCTCGCACTTCATGTTCTTGCTCCTCGCCAAGAAGATGGGCGTTGAGTTCTCCTACGTTCCATATGATGGCACCGCTGAGCGGATGAACGCACTCCTCTCTGGTGCGATCCATGTTGGTGCGATCAACATCGCATCGGGCTCGAAGCACATCGAGTCGGGCGCGCTTCAAGCGCTCGCGATCGCCGCCGACGATCGAGCGGCTGGCGCTCCGAAGCTGGCGACACTGAAAGAAGAAGGTGTCGACATGGTTGCAGCACTGGAGCGCGGAATCGTCGCACCAAAGGGCACTCCACGTGAGATTGTCGATCTGTGGGCAGGGGTATTTAAAGCTGCGGTCGAGAACCCAGACCTTCAAAAGCAACTCGATGCTAAGGGCACCGGATACCGTTTCATGGGTCCTGATGACTTCCGCTCATGGGCTGACAGCCTCTATGGGGACTACGAGGAAGTCGCGATCGAAATTGGCATGTACAAGAAGTAAGACCAAGGGGCGCAAGCCGCCCCTTGCACAAACTCGATGCGTGCGGTCTGTTGAACGCACACATCGATCTTTAAGGCTCTCACCCTGATGACCCTGAACCGAGATAGTCTCGTCGCCATTGCGCTGCTGGTGATCATCGCAGGGCTTATGCTTTCAAGTTTCGAAATCCGCGAACCGGATTACGGGCAACTATCGCCGGCGGCATGGCCGCGGGCAATTTTGGTGGCACTTGCGATTCTAACCGGGATCTACCTTATCCAGTCGCTCCGGCAGGGGCCGGATGCGCCTCAGCCAGATGCGCCTAAAACCATCAAAGAGATGATCCTCTATTGGCGGAACGTGTTCTGGGTCTTTGCCCTTTTTCTAGCCTATCTGGTCGCTATTCCCTATGTCGGGATGCTGATTGGTGGGGTCGCATTTGTCTTTGCGCTCCTGACCGCTCTTGGTGGAACACGGAACATTTTGCTCCATGTGTTGGTCGCTCTGGTCACGATGGGTGGTGTATGGGCCCTCTTCACCTATGCCTTGGACGTCCTCTTGCCCAAGGGCGAGTGGACCGGGTTTTAGGAGCAGGCATGCGCGCCCCACTTTTCACTCTAATCGCGTTCCTCATCGCATCGACGGCCAACGCCGCGTGTGAAGCTCCGAGGGTTATGAAACCTTTCACCGGCGAAGGTCCGGAGGGATCAATCTACGCGTTGGTGGAGACACCGGTTATTCAGATTCTCGACCTCGCGCGCCAAGTCTCGGATGGCAAAGGCGCATCGACCACGGAGCAGCTACCCGCCCTGCCAGAGGGAGGAATAGCATCGGATCACCTCTGCAATCAGCTCTCCATTCACTTACGAACCAAGCCGAGCGACCCAGTCGACTGGCGTGTGACAGAAGGGGTTACGCTGGGGGTTATCGGTCTCCGGATTGCGTCGTATGTCGACTACCATATCCTCTACCCAGCGGCTTTCGCCGAAATTCGCGACCGAGACCAGTTTCGGTGGCTGCAGCCCGCACCCCACATCGCGTTCAACTGGCCAGCCCGCGCCCCGACTTTCGGATCGCCAGAATTCGGTGCGGTGCTCAAGTTCTACTTTCAAAAGTTCGGTGACGCCTGCGGTGATTGGCTGATCGTTCAACCCAACCAGATCCTGATCCCGGCCTGTGAGCCTGGCACGTCGGGTTAAAGAGGAGGGGCGGATATGGTTTTCGACAACTTGATGCTGGCTTTCGCCGAGGTGGGCAACCTCTGGACCTTGATGCTGATGATCATCGGCGTCTCAACAGGTTTGCTTGCAGGGTCGATCCCAGGCTTCACCATCGCGATGGCTGTGGTGCTCACCCTGCCCTTTACTTTCTCGATGCCTCCGGCGCAGGGCCTCGCGACCATGATCTCAGTCCTGGTTGGTGGTCTCTCTGGCGGATTAATGTCTGGGATCCTGACCGGGATTCCGGGCACGCCTTCCTCCGTTGCAACCACATTCGACGGCTTTCCAATGGCACGGCGGGGTGAGCCAGGGTTTGCACTTGGCCTTGGTGTTTGGTCGTCGTTCTGCGGAGGCATGCTGTCGGCGATCATGCTGGTTCTTTTTGCCCCGCAACTGGCCCAGATCGGCTTGGAGTTCCAACCCTGGGACTTCTTCATGCTGGTGATCTTTGCACTAACGGTAACGGCAAGTCTCGCGGGAGAGAACTTGATAAAAGGTTTGATCGCAGGTGCGATTGGCCTCCTGGTACGTACGGTTGGAGAGGATGATGCGGTCGGTGTTGGCCGCTTCGATTTTGGCTCTGATTACCTGCTCAGCGGGTTCGACTTCATCGCCGTTTTGATCGGCTTGTTTGCGTTCTCCCAACTTCTTTCAGATGTACGCGACCCAGTTAAGGCGACCCAGGCACTCACTGACCAGCGGGAGATCAAAGTCAGGATCGAGCATCGGCGCGCCATCCGAGAACTGATCAAACGCTGGGTCGTCGTTGTGCGATCGGCCCTTATCGGCATGTTCACCGGTTGTCTGCCCGGCGCGGGCGGGTCGATCGCGAACATCCTCGCCTATGATCAGGCAAAGAAGAACTCCAAAGACCCGGACAGCTTTGGCAAAGGCACACCAGAAGGCATCATCGCGCCAGAAACATCGAATAACGCCGTCGAAGGTGGCTCGCTCACCCCCCTTATGGCTTTGGGAATACCAGGCGATGTGACAGCGGCAATCATGCTCGGGGCGCTCCTGATCCATGACATTGTGCCTGGGCCAACCTTCATTGCCGAGCAACCCGTCCTCGCCTATTCGATCTTCATCACCTTCTTTGCCGCCAACTTCATCATGCTCTTCTTGCAATCGGGCATGCTGAGGGTCTTTGTCCTCGTCACCCGGATCCGCATGTACATGTTGGCAGCCGTAATCCTCGGTTTCGCGACCATCGGGGTATTCGCACTTAACAACTCGGCGGATGATCTCTGGACATTGTTTTGGTTCGGCATCCTCGGGTTTGTGATGCGGCTGCTCGGCTTCCCGCTCGCGCCAATGATCCTGGGTGTCGTTCTTGGCAACGTGGCGGAGCTCAACCTCTCGCGCGCGCTGGCGATCGACACAGATCTCACGCTCTTCGTCACACGGCCTTGGGCGATGTTCTTCTTTATCATCGCGATCTTCTCGGCCGCCTTCCCCTGGTATCAAAGCCAGAAGGAAAAGGGTGCCCGATGGACGAAGTTCTACGGAACGGCGATGCTGCTTGCGATCTCACTCCCGCTCAGCTTGATGGATGGGACCTTCCGGCCGATCCTCGCCGCTATCTGCATCGCAATCGCGCTTTACCTCGGCTGGCGAGCCACCCGCCCAGCCCAAGCCTGATTCATGCTCGATCCGCTTATCATCGCGATGGTCGTCGCGACGTTCTTCATTGGCGGGTTCGTCAAAGGAACCATCGGTTTGGGCCTGCCAGTCGTCGTGCTGGTGATCCTCGCACAGGTCATGTCCGTGGCCGACGCGATCGCGGTCTTTGTCATACCCGGGGTCGTATCCAACATATGGCAGGCGACAAACGGGCAGTGGTTGAAACCGCTGCTGAAACGCCTGTGGCCTTACTTAGCCGCTGCTGTGGTTGGGATCGTCGCGGGGGTCAGCATCCTGGCCGGCACAAAGTCAGAGAGTACCGTGGCTCTGCTCGGTTTCCTTCTGATCGCCTACTCTCTCTATTCTCTCTTGGCGCCTCGCTTGCCTGAGCCCGGGCGGCATGAGGTTTGGATGGCGCCCGCGGCTTCGGGCTCCGCCGGGGTGCTTTTTGGCATGACTGGGATCTTCATCGTGCCGGGAATTTTGTACCTAGAAGCGCTACGCCTGCCGCGGGATCAATTCGTCCAAGCCCTTGGAATCACATTCATAACGCTAACCTCGACCATGACGCTGACGTTGGCCGGGTTCGATCTATTGACCTGGGAGCATGTCCTCTTGTCCCTCATCGCGCTTTGCCCGGTTTTCGCCGGTCTGTGGACTGGTAGAAAGCTCCGTCACCGGATTTCGGAGGACGGGTTTCGGAGAGTCTTCTTCGTCGCCCTTGTCTTCGTCGGCCTGCACATGATCTACCGCAGCGGCGTGATTTTCTGAGGAGGGTTCAATGACCATCACCGTCGGTATCGCAGGCCTCGGCGCCATCGGTATGCGGGTTGCCAAGGCGCTCGATACCGGAGAGATCGCAGGCATGGAACTGGTAGCCATCTCCGCTCGCGATCAAGAACGCGCGGCCGGTCGGGTCGATGACTTTGCGGCTCCGCCCCAGGTAGTCGCGGCGGAAGAGTTAGCGCAACACGCTGATATCATTATCGAAGTTGCACCGAAGTCGATTTTCGTCCCACTGGCCTCCTCGGTGATCGAAGCGGGCAAAACCTTCATGCCTCTCTCCTGCGGTGCACTGCTCGACAACATGGATCTGATCGACCGGTCGACAGAAACCGGCGCCCGGATCATCGTGCCGACAGGGGCTTTGATCGGGCTCGATACGGTGCGGGCGATGGCGGTTGGCGAGGTGCATTCGGTCACGCTGCAGACCCGCAAGCCGCCTCGCGGGCTGGAGGGCGCGCCCCATCTGGAAGCCAACAACATCGACGTGCTCGCCCTGACCGAGCCGACCCGCGTCTTTCAGGGCAACGCGCTGGAAGCCGCCCGAGGCTTCCCCGCCAACGTCAACGTGGCCGCCGCCCTGTCTCTCGCAGGGGTCGGACCGGAGCGAACGATGGTCGAGGTTTGGGCCGACCCCTCGATCGAACGTAATATGCAATCGGTGAAGATCTCATCGGACAGCGGGGACGCGGAAATGACGATCCTGAACATCCCCTCGGCCGAGAATCCGCGTACCGGCAAGATCACTGCGCTGAGCGTGATCGCCTGTCTTCAGCGGATGACCGCAACCCTGGTCGCAGGGAGTTAAACCGCCAAAACCAGGGGGAACTCTTTCGTAGGTTTTCCGTAGTTCTTTCGTAACTACACGTGTCGTGCGCATCAGAGGCCCAAAGCGGCCCGACGTTCGGCGGCAAAAGCCTGCACCAAGCGGTCAGCAATCAGGGCAAGCAACGCCATGGCGGCACCGGCCGCGATCCCGAGGCCCACATCGGCGCTCCCCAGCGCGATGTAGATCGACTGGCCCAATCCTGTGGTCCCGATCAGCGCAGCGATCACCAGCATGGCGAAGGCATAGAGGATCGTCTGGTTGAGCCCTAACAGGATCGAGGGCGCGGCGTAGGGAATGCGCACATCGAGATAGATCTGCATCGGTGTAGCGCCCGAGGCTATGGCCGCCTCCATCAGATCATCCGGTGTGTTGACAATCCCATGTCGCGTGTAGCGGATGATCGGCACAATGGCATAGGCGCAGATTGCCAGCAGCGCGGAGAACTCGCCGATCTGGAAGAACATCAGCATCGGGATGAGGAAAACGAAAAGCGGGATGGTCTGCAGCATATCGCAGACCGGTTGCAGGACTTTCCAGGCGCGCGGGCTCACTGCCGCCAAAAGGCCGAGGCTGGAGCCAAGCACCGAACATACCAGCACAGCAGCACCGCAGAGATAGATGGACAGCATCGCCCGGTCCCAGAGCCCGGAGAGGAGGATTACAGTCAGAGCCCCGCCGATAAAGAGCGCCAACCCACGCCCTCCCGCGCGCCAGCCAAGGGCAGCGAAGGCGACGATCACCGTCGGCCATGGGATCTGTGTGATGCCGGTGTGGTAGACATAGACAGCCGACATCAGGACAACGCCTATAGCCAGCCGACCGCTCGTGATTAGAAGCGCCGAGAGGACGGCAGCAACGCCAAGCACCCAGGCGCTGAGCCCCCAGCTCCACATAAAACCCCAGGTAAAGGGCAGCACCGCGTCATCCAATCCAATCCGGAGCGGCAAGAGGCCATAGAACATTGCGCCGTTCTTCATGGTGTCGAGGTTAGCGCCATTGGCTTTCGTGAACTCTGTGAGGCCCGCATCCACGGCATCCGCCACTGGGTTGAGAAGCGTCATCTCACTGGCCGCAGGCAGGCCACCGATCAGTGTCGCGGCTGTTCCCAGAATGGCGGAGAGGATTGCGAGGCCGGCTGCCATGCGACGGTCACCGCGCAGTTCAGGCTTGGCGAGCGCTATGCTCATCCGGTCGATCAGGATAGCGAAGACCACGATCACGAGCCCCGCAAGCAGCGCCTGCCCGAACTGCGCCTTGCGCATGGTGAGCAGCACTTCCCAGCCAATATCGTTAAAGCCGCCAATGACCGCAGCAATAATCACCATCGAGAGGGCGGCCATGACGCATTGGTTTACGCCGACCAGGATCTGCTGCATTGCGGCCGGGATCTCGACTTGGACAATGCGCTGCCAGCGGGTGGTGCCGATCATGCGGGCGGCTTCGCGGATCTCAGGATCCACGCGCTCAAGCCCGAGCAGCACATTGCGCGCCATCGGCGGGGCCGCGTAGATCGCCGAGGCGATCAGGCCAACGACCGGACCGAAGCCAAAGAGAACGAGCAGCGGCGTGAGATAGGCGAAGGTGGGGACAGTTTGCATGACGTCCAGCACCGTCTCGACGGCCTTTTTCAGCCAAGGTGTCTCATAGGCGAGGATGCCGATGGATAGACCCAGGGTCAGGGCCAGCGGGACAGAGACGGCGACCAGACCCAGCGTGCTCATCGACTGTTCCCAATAGCCCGAGGCTAGAATGAAGCCAAGGGCTGCCACGGTCATTAGGGCCATCCACCGCCCTCCGACCCACCAGCCAAGCGCGATGAACCCACCATAAACCGCTGGCCAGGGCGCTTGCGTCAAAAGCCAGTTGGCGCCTTCCATTGGATAACTCAGCATCGCCGAGAAGATCCGCGCGACAGGTTTGGCCCAGTCCAGGACCGCGCCGAGGCCAGAGCCGATCCACTCGGTCACCGGCAGGGTCCATTCCTTTGGCCAGGCGGCAATGGCGGGGATGAAATGCGCCAGAACGCCAAAGGCGAGACCGCCAAGGATGATCACAAGGGCTGTGAGCGTGCCGGGTTGATGCAACCGCGCCATCACGCGGCGTTCGCGCCGAGGGCGCGGACGAGATCCTGGGGCGTGATCCGGCCGATCACAGCGCCCTGCCCGTCGCAGACCTGCATGTCGCCGAGGCCTTCGGCGCAGGCCGTGAGCGCATCATCGAGGCTCATGCCCGTGCGGAGTGCCTGCCCGTTGGCGGATTCGCCTGGCGCGCAAGGGCTCATGATGTTCTCGACGGTCATCATCTTGCCACGTGGGATGTCTCGGGCGAATTCAGCCACGTAAGTATCTGCTGGGCTGAGAACGATCTCAGCAGGTGTCCCGATCTGCACGACCTCGCCATCGCGCATGATGGCGATCCGGTCGGCAAGCTTCAGTGCCTCGGCGATGTCGTGGGTGATGAAGACGATGGATTTCTT
Organism: Pseudomonadota bacterium; assembly: GCA_039185285.1. Lineage (GTDB taxonomy): Bacteria > Pseudomonadota > Alphaproteobacteria > Rhodobacterales > Rhodobacteraceae > Thermohalobaculum. Next base: position 663 of record JBCDAQ010000089.1, on the reverse strand, counting down.
GAGCTCTGCCTGGAGACGCAGGAACTCGTCCTGCAACTGTCGGCGGATCAGGGGATCAAGGGCCGAGAAGGGCTCATCGAGGAACCAGATCTCAGGGTTGACGGCGAGCGAACGGGCGATCCCAACCCGCTGGCGCTGACCACCGGAGAGCTGGCGCGGATAGCTGTCATCGCGCCCAGCAAGGCCAACCAGTTCAATCACTTCGGAGGCGCGCTTTGCCCGCTCTGCCGAGGAGATTCCCTGCACTTTCAGCGGATAGGCCACATTCTGGGCCACTGTCATGTGCGGGAACAGGCCGAAATGCTGGAAGACCATGCCCATCTTGCGTCGACGCAATTCGATCATCCGCTTGTCAGGTGCGCCGATGATGTCTTCGCCGTCGATCCGAACATGGCCAGCAGTTGGCTCCAAGAGCCGCGAGAGGCAGCGGATGACCGTGGACTTGCCGGAGCCTGAGAGGCCCATGACGACGAACAGCTCACCCGCCTTGACGTCGAAGCTGACACCACGAACCGCGGGGATCAGGCCTTCGGCTTGCAGCTCCTCGGCGATGTCATGCGGGGACCCGGGCCCCCGCAGCTTGTCCTTGTGCCGGGCCACGCCGTCACCGAAGACCATCCAGAGATCTTCACAGGAGATAACGGCGGGCTGGCTCATCAGTTG
>JBCDAQ010000088.1:0-15027 GCA_039185285.1 Pseudomonadota bacterium | reverse complement strand
GTCATTGGTTCGCCTCCGAAGAGGTCTTCGGGATCGAGCCGGACATGATCACCTGTGCCAAGGGGCTGACTTCGGGCTATTTGCCCATGGGGGCCTGCATCATCTCGGACCGGGGGATGGAGCGGATGACGGGGGAAGACCACGAGGTGCTGTTCCCGAACGGCTATACCTACTCGGCCCATCCGGTCTGTGCGGCGGCGGCGCTGAAGAATATCGAGATCATGGAGAAGGAGAATATCCTGGGCCATGTGCGCGAGTTGACCCCGCATTTCCAGAAGCGCCTGCATGCGCTGAACGACAAGCCGATCATTGGCGATGCGCGGGGGATTGGCCTGTTGGGCTGTCTCGAGGCGCTGATGCCTGAGGGGCGGGAGACGCCGATGGCGGTGCAGCGGGATCTCGGCAGCGCGCTGGACGAGGCCTGTGAGCGGCGCGGCCTTATCGTGCGGCCGCTGATCAACATGTGCGCCTTCTCGCCGCCTTTGGTGATCACCGAGGCGGAGGTTGACGAGATGTTCGACATCCTCTCCGATGCGATCGACGAAGTGGCGAAGGAGTTCGCCGCCTGACGGAGGCTCGGATGCCGGGGCAATTTTCCCATCTTCTGTCGCCGATCCAGGTCGGGCCGATTGAGCTACGTAACCGCGTCCTGATGACCGCCCATGTGCCGGGGGTGGAGGAGGGCGGTATGACCGGCCCCGACTTTATCGCCTATCACAGGGCGCGAGCAGCGGGGGGTGCCGGGCTGCAGCTCTCGGGCTCCGCCGCCGTGCATGCGACGGGCGGTGTCGGCGGCAAGCGGGGGCTTCATGCGTTTGACGAGCGGAGTATCTCGCATTACCGCCAACTCGCTAACGCCGTGCATGGCGAGGGCGGGCGGTTCCTGATCCAGCTCGGCCATGCGGGCGCGACCGTTAATGACACCGATGCGGGGCGCCCCTTGCTAGCGCCGTCGCCGATCATGTCCCGGATCGGGCGGGAGACTCCCAAGGCGATGACCGAGGAGGATATCGAGGAGATCATCGCGGCCCATGCAATTGCCGCGGGCTACGTTCGCGAGGGCGGGCTGGATGGTGTCGAGCTTCTCGGTGCGTTCGGCTATCTGATCGGCGCCTTCCTCTCGCCCTTCTCGAACAAGCGCACGGATCGCTTTGGCGGGAGCTTGGAGAACCGGCTGCGCTTCGGGCGCCGGGTGATCTCCGCCGCGCGCGCGGCGCTGGGACCGGATCGGATCCTCGGCCTCAGGATGCCGGGCGATGAGAAGGTCGATCAGGGGCTGGGGCTGGAGGACTTCAAGGAGATCGCCCAGGCGCTCTGCCAATCGGGTGAGCTGGATTACCTCAACGTCATCGCGGGCACCAACTATGACCGGCAGGGGCGGATGCTGCATTGGGCGCCGACGCCAGCACCGCATGGGATGTTTGTGCCCTTAGCGTCCGAGATCAAAGCGGTTGTGCCGGTACCGGTCTTTGTGGCGGGGCGGGTCACGGACCCGGTGATGGCTGAACAGATCCTCCGCGACGGTAAGGCGGATATGGTGGGAATGACCCGGGCGCAGATCTCGGACCCGGATCTGGTGCAAAAGCTGCGCGAGGACCGGCCCGAGGATATCCGGCCTTGCGTCGGCGCAAATCTCTGCATCGCGAGGGCGATGGAGGGCAAGCCGATCCGCTGTTTCCACAACCCGGTCGCAGCACGTGAGCGCGAGATCGGGGCGGAGACCCGTGCCGAGCAGCCCAAGCATGTGGTTGTCATCGGGGGCGGTCCTGCGGGCATGGAGGCGGCCCGGCTTGGGGCGGAGCGCGGGCATCGGGTGACCCTTTTCGAGGCTGCTGATCAGCTCGGCGGACAACTCCGCACCTGGGCGGCAGCACCAATGACGCAGGAGTTTACGCGGACGCTCGATTGGTATGAGGGTCAGCTCTCGCGTCTGCAGGTCGCGGTGCGGCTGGGCCAAGCGGTCTCGGACGAGATGCTGGCCGGTCTGGAGGCCGATGCGATTGTGCTGGCGACCGGCGGGCGGGTGATGGAGACGCCTGCAATCGACGGTCAAGAAGGCAGTGCCATCGGGATCAGCGATCCTTGGTCCGTTACGGCTAACCCACCAGAAGGATTGAACATTGTCGTCCTTGATGAAGGTGGTGGGAGGGCAGCGCTCTCGGCGGCGGATGCGTTGGTGACCAACAACCGCGTCACGATTGTCACGGCGGAATATGCGGTGGGCGAACTGGTCACACCGACCGTGCGCTCCCCGCTTTACAAGCGGCTCTTGTCGGCGGGGGCCACCTTCAGGCCCAGCGAGTTAATCAGCCGGATCGAGGGCTTTGCGATCATCACCCGAAACGTTCACAGCGGGGAAGAGAGCCTTCTTGAGGATGTAGACATGGTGGTCAACTGGCAGGGGGCAGAGGCCTCGGCCGATTTGCTCGCGGCGGCGCGGGCCACCGGGCGCCCTGTGCACCAGATCGGCGACTGCGTGGCGCCGCGCCAGGTCCACATCGCGATTGCCGAAGGCGCATTGGCTGCGCGCGCGATCTGAGAAAAAGGCTCTTAGATGTTCCACATGCACACGAATTTCCACCTCAAGAAGGGCGTGACGCTGCAGACTTTCCGGGCGCGGTGGGAGCCGTTCATGTCCCATCTGATCGCGCAGGATCTGGTTGTCAGCGCCAGTCCAATTGCAGGGCGCCGGACGGATACGGGGCTCGATACAGATGAGGAGCGGGATCATACATTTTTCGTCATCATGAGCTTCCGCGACCGCGCGCAATCCGAGGCCGCCTGGGATGAGATCGAACCCCGCAAGCAGCCAACGGACAAGCTCCACCGCGCCGTCTTTGCACTCGTCCGCGACCCGATTTTCACCTGTTGGGAAGATGAGCCGGTCGGGTAGCATTTCTGGGAAGTGCTCTCTAATTGGAATGTGTGATTTGTAGTGCAGAGGGACTGATACGATCCCGCTTGTGCCTCGCTTCTCGGCTTTCAGATGGACCGAAGTGAACCAGCCCGTCGGTAGAATCTGAGCTATTCCAAGGGGATCTCTCTGATCCGTTTTGTTGCGCATCGCCGAAAGCGCGGCGATCACCTGGCGCGCCTCCATGCAGAAGACATTGAACCCTTCCGCCTTCCATCCGTAGGAAAGATTCGGACTTAAATGGCCGGATTTAAAGCCAGTGCGCCCGATCGAAAAGGGAAGCGCCGTCAGGTATTCTGAGATCTCCTTGATCTCGCAAAGCAGGTCCCGCTCATGCAGAATCGTGCCTTTGCCTTCGACAACACCAAATGCACAAACCTACAGCGACGCATCTAAGCCAATAAAATACTGCTCCGTCCTAAGCACCTGCTTCACAGTTTCCCTGTGATCCCCGCGAGAGCTCGACCTAAGAGCAGGGTCAGCCAAGTTCCCCATGCTCCGGGCCTTTATGGCCGTATGCCAGCTCCAAGCACAAAAACGGGCAAAGCACTGGAAGCCTGGTTCATATGAGCGAGAAAGTCGCCGCCACGTGGACCCGAAGACCCTCGATGGACGGAAGCTCGGCGCGGGTAGGGGAGTATCGGCAATCAGCCAAGCTTCAGGCTTACCAACATCCCACGCTCTTCTTCGGTCAGGTTGTCGCCGAAGCGATACTCCGCTTGGGTGCCGCTCCAATCCTCTCGCCAATCCTGGAGGCCAAAGTTTTTGTGGCCCAGATAGCCGCTCATGAAGGCATCGCAGTTGGTGATCGAGTCGTAGACGGGCAGGCCAGTCGCGTGGCGCAGAGCGTTGGCATAGGGGGGAAGCTCTGTGCATTCCAGGAGGATGCAGGCGACATAGGGATTCTGGGCAATAAACTCCTTGGCAAGTGCGATCACGCCAGGGCCGACCAGCTCCGTATCCACCCGTTCTCCCAATGCCACCGCCTCAAAGCCCGGGACGTCCTGGCAGCCGACGATCTTTAGGCGGTGGCTGTTGCCCTCGATGCCGCTGATCCGGGCCAGTTCCTTTTCAATGGTCCGCAAGCTCTCGCTGTTCGCTGTGAAGACCCCGACCTCTGCGTCGGTGTTGATGGAGCTGAAGATGAGCGGGAGCTGCATCAGGCAGGAGAGAAAAACCGGCTTGTCAGTGTGGACCTTAATGATCTCCTGGATGTTGACCATGAACCCGCAATCGCCAGTGATCCCGCTGACATTGCGGGAGCTCAAGAACTCTACTGCCGCGATGCAGTTCCAGACGACCTGCCTCGTCAGGGTGTTGTCCTGGCACATCTGGAAGGTGAGGCCCGGGATCTCTCTGTAGAGGACTTCGTAGTTAAAAGATCCCGGATGGTCGATATCGCCCAGTGCTGGCGGGTAGTCGTAATCGAGCCGTAGGATACCGAGAACCGGCCTCTCGATCTTCTTCATGTTAAGTTGAAGATCGCCTCTTGAACCTGAAACCGAGGCAGGCAAGGGACGCTAGCAGCAAAAATCCAGTTGGCGGGAGCGGTACAACGACTTCGTCAAGGACAATGTTGTCGATGGTAAGGCCAGCGTCGCCCGCCGATGCACCAATGAACTGGACCTCGTCGATGAGGGAAGAAAATCCTCCAAACGTCTGAACTGTGGTGGCAGAGGTCGAAAACCCCAAGGATTGGTCGACAATCACACCACCATTTAGACCTACTATGTCTATCCCGTCGGACGGCAAGCCATCGACGCCGTTGCCAGAGTAAAACTCGAACGAGTTCAGAGTAAACTCGCCGCCGTCGGTCTTCGTGAGGGTCGCGGTATCCCCAAGGCCGACGGCATCGCCCTGACCAACAAAGAAGGCTGGTGGAGGGTTCCCAAACCTGAAGCCATCCAGGATCGCCCAGGTATCACCAGACACAATTGAGAGTGTGAAGCCGTCTTCTTCATATGTGTCGCCAGGGTCAAAGACCGTTCCGAAGTTGACGGTGAAGTCGATAACAACAGCCCTCGCAGGGGAGGCCGCTGTTAGGATCAGCAAACATAGTAGGAGAATTAACCGCATTGCTTCGACACCCTCTTGATCGCGTTTGCGCCTCGTAATTGGATTGCAACGCGGGAGTAGATAATGAACCGCTATACGGTACAATGCAACCGCATAGCAGATCAACCCTTGCGCCATCAATAATCAGGCCTAGGTAATTTCGGTTGATGTGCAGAAGCTAGCTCACTCGGAATGCAGTCCAACGTGAGGTCTCGTTCGGTGGAGATAGAACCTGCACGGTGATCATGGACTTGCATCGCCGCTGCATTTGCATCAACAGGAGAGGATGGGCAGCTCTGGACAAGTTGGAATTCAAGTCATCGCGCGCGCGGCGTCCATCCTCCGCGCACTCGAGAACGAGGCTGTTGGCTTAAGCCTTGGGGAAATCGCCAATAAGGTCGAGCTCCCCCGGTCGACGGTTCAGCGCATCGTGGGTGCGCTGATAGACGAGCAACTCCTAATCTCAGCGACACCGACTTCAGGAGTTAAACTTGGCCCCGCGCTCCTCCGCCTCGCCGGCGCGACGAGCCAGGATTACACAGAGATCATCCATCCTTTCATGGAGCAGCTCTCAAGCGACGTGAACGAAACGGTCGACTTGTCGGTTCTGCAGGATAAATTTGCCGTGTTTGTCGATCAGGTCCCCTGCAACCATCGCCTTCGAGCTGTCTCTGCAGTAGGCGAGCGCTTCCCGCTTCACTCGACCGCCTGCGGCAAGATGTTTCTGGCTCACGCAACTTCAGATGAGCTCGACCGACTTCTGAGTGGAAGGCTGGAGGCGACGACCGAAAGCACGATCACCGACATCGATGTGCTGAAGCTTGAACTAGATCAAGTGAGGGCAGATGGCGTCGCCTATGACCTAGATGAGCACACGGAAGGGATCAGCGCCCTCGGAGCGGCGTTTCGAGACCCGATCGGGCGCCTTTACAGCCTCTCTATTCCGGCTCCATCGACGCGGTTTGTCCATAACAGGCAGCAGATCAAGAACTCCCTCTTGAAGTATCGCGATCGGATCGCGAAAGCCCTCGGGTCAGTCGAAGCCTCAAAGTAATTTTTTGGGCCACAAACACCAAAGCGACCGAATAGGTCGCAAATGGTATCGATCAACGTGGTGAGAATGATCTGTTCGAGCGCGCGCCGCACGCTTTTTTCTCGTGAGAAAGTGTGTCAAGGTAACAGCGGGAATGGATGAGGTTGGGAACACGCTATGCACGAACACGTTGCGGCACTTGTTGCCGAGGCGCTCGATAAGAGTGACCTAATTGATGACGTAGATCACCCGCGCGAAAACACTTGGCATATGGCGACGATGAGCTCCACCGTCTTGGTGCGCATGGAGCTTTTGGCCGAACAGGAGTGTCTGTCATTCGCAGCGGAACTTGACGTCGACGAAGACGTTGAGATCCCCCTTGAGATGCTAATGAACTTCAACTCTCTCATCGATGAGACCGGGGTATTTGTCTCTCTCGATGCAGAAGGCGGGCCTCTTAGCGTGCGCCGGATGATCACCACGCGCGGCATAAGCGTGGGCGATATCGTTCAAGCGACCGAGGCGACCGCACCAAAGGTTCTGAGCTTAGCCGCGATCCTTCCGGAAGCTGCAATCGCGCACGAGAGCGAAAGTTCGGGAGATAGCGGGTCTGCAGGCGACCTGACGATGCTACGAGGCTGATTACCCTCAGCTCGAGGGTCCTCGTTCAAGAACATTTCAGAGCAGCGGCAAGAATCAACCAGAACCCAAGCCGAAGCAGCGACGTTCGAACAGGCTAGGCAGACCATTAGAAGCGGAAAAAAGGGGAGAGCTGAATGACGGATATCAACATCAACTCCAGCAGCTATTCTGCATTTGGCGGAGATATGTTGCTGCAGGAGGCGAAATCTGACCTCCAAGCGCTTCGAAACGAGGCAGGGAACAAAGAGCTGTCGGGAAGTGGCGCGAAGCTCCTTGCAACGAAATCCAAGAAAAACAGCGTCGCAGGCCGTCAACAAGCCATTAGAAATCTAGAAGTGCTCTGCGAGCGAGCGGCAGGCGGCAATGCCAGGATCGAAGAGGCGCTCAAGAGGACTCTCAAGACCACGATCGGCCATTCAGCATATTCAGGCCAAGATGGGCTGAAGCTCGACCGGGCTGACAAGGTGATGGATGATCTGATCGCAGCGTACCGGATCAGCAAAGGCGCGAACGCCTCGGTCAATCTGCAGTCGGTCATGCCGAGGAACCCAAAGCCAATCGCGAAGTTCCATGACGACGTCGTCCATATCAAGGTCAGCTCAAGTAAGGCCAATGGGCAAAGCAAACATGCACCTGAGATGCAGGCGCAAAAGCCTCAGCAGATGCAGATTGATCCTCAGCTAACGGCGATGATGACCAAAACCTTGCCCCCTCAGCCGAAGGTGGACACCAGCCTCTGGGCGAACCCGGCTCAAGGCGACCAGGGCTCCGGTAGTGGTTTGATCAACCCCAACCTGCCGCCTCAGCCAAAGGTGAATGAGGAGGCGTGGAATAGCACGGCGAAAGGCCCCAAGCTCCCAAATAAAGCGGGAGAGCAGGATCACAGCAACCAGATCAACCCCAACCTGCCGCCTCAGCCAAAGGTGAATGAGGAGGCGTGGAATAGCACGGCGAGAGGCCCCGAGCTGCCAAATCAGGCGGGAGAGCAGGATCACAGCAACCAGATCAATCCCAGCCTGCCGCCTCAGCCAAAAGTGAACGAGGAGGTGTGGAACAGCACCGCGAACGGGCCCGAGCTTCCAGATGAAGCCGGAGAGCCCGATCATCCCGGTATGCCAAACGGCCTGAAGCTTCCGAACAAGCCCGAGATCGACAAGAGCATCTATGCAAGCACGGCCGGATATCCCTCGGATGTCAGCGAACCCGTCGATGAGCAAGAGGGCATCGATGAGGAGACGACCGAGGCTAAGCTAAACCCTCTACCAGCCAACATGCCCGAGCCGCAGGACGATATTGATATCGAACTCAACGCGTTGTCAGTCCCGGACCTTCCGGACGATCAGAGTGTTTTCGGTGACGATAGTGACGCCGGTCTCTACAATAACGACTTCCAGATCGATGTGGATGACGAGATCGACCCCCCCGAGGTCGAGGACCCAGCACATGCAGAGCTGATGAAGGCGGATACAGCCACGCTCTCACAGCTCGAAAACGCCAAATCAATCCCAACCAAGGAGAGACCGCAACTCATGGTGGGCATGGGCCAGGGCGCTGTTGGCCCCCTCGGCCAGTTGCAGTTTTACTCTGACTCGTTCTCCACCTGCAGCCCTGTCGTCCTTTACAACAGTGAAACGGGCATCGGCGGTCTTTTCCATGTGCCCGCACCCCGGCTCGAGAATTGGAAGGATGATGAGACGCAGGAGATGCTCCCAGATGATCAAGTTGATCTCATCTATCGCGACGGGGTGGGCGAGGCCCTGAAAGATATGATCGAGCTTGTGAAGCCGGATCAGATCATTGTGGCCTCTGGCGCCTTTGGAGGATCGAATGAGCAGAACCAGATGGGCGACGCCGGGGCGCCGGTCTCCAAGCGCAATCACCATATCCAACTCGACTTGCAGAAGATCGCCGACAACGCTGGGCTCAACACCAAAGTCGAGCTCAGTCACACCAAGATAGAGCGCCTAACCGTTACCGCGAAGCCTGACGGGAAGGGTCTTGAGATCCGCGAGAGGGCTTTGAAGAGCACGCAGGACGTGGACCTGCTCGACAGCAGTGGTGTTCTGCCGGATGGCTTGAAAGATAAAGCGGTGGTTCGCAGCAATGTCGAGGATTCCGACGAAGCTGTTCTCGAAAACGACAGCAAGTTCGCCGAAAATGCCAAGAAGCGCGAGCTTGAGAACAATCAGAACCTCATGGAGTTAAACAACAAAATCCAATCAGCGGTCGATCTCTATTTGGACGTGCAGAACCACCCGGATTACTGGAAAGACATGGATGCACACGACGCCGTCATCGATGATCTCAAGGCGACTTTGGAGATCTTTAAACGATTCCAAGGTCCCAAGAGCGGCCCACCTCCCAAAGACGCTCTCGACGCCTATGATGCGGCAACCAAAAAACTTCAGAAGTTTCTGGACGACAACCCGAAGAAACAGCCTAACGAGGCGAACCAAAAACTCAGCGGCTGATCATCGGGTCTTCGCTCAGTCAGCCCGGGTTGCCGTCGCGCTGGCTAAGCTCCTTTGCGAGTTCGGTCACCATCCCTGCGATCTGATCTGAGGGCATCCGTGTGGTGCGAACGGTCACCGAGTAGCCTTCGATGCGAGGCGGCAACAGGCTGCGGATCTGTTCCCGCAGTCTTGGGCTCGCGGTTCTTCCCTGAACAAAGTCGACGGCCAAGTCCGAGAGCCGGCGATTTTACTCCAACATGTGGTTTCGGATCGCAGTGTTTCGCGATGGGATCGCCCAAAGCTTTCGGAAGATGTGGCACATGACTGAAAGCTCGTCCCGTTTTCCAGGGCAGCCCCAATCAGAAGGCGCAACCGCTCATGGATCGTTAGTGAGACGTTGACCTGAGTGAGTTGCCGGATCTCCTCGGTATGGCTTTGGATCTATCCCAACAAGGCACAAAGTCGATGTTCTTTGCGGTGCACGTTTCAACGGCGAGACCCAAACTCTGTTTTTCAGTCTCCGGTAGCAAGATGAAAATCTAGCGCATCGTCGCGCACAGACGTCTTTCGCAGGGAGCGTCGCGAAGGTCGACCGTGAGCCCAGACTGACTGATGTGGCGGAATGGCCAATGACCGGGATGCGTCATCGGCGTACTAAACCGGATGATCGCATGCAGCCCAAACGCAGCCGTCCGTGCAGGGCGCAACATCGGCGAGCGAGGCGTAAGGTTTTCATTTGCTCTGATTGCAAACAACAGACTTGAAACTCCAATAGCTCAGTTTTCAATTTGAAGCTCATTGGGAACGGTCGCAAACCACTACGTCCTCCAAGCGTTACCTTATCACTGGGTTGGTCAATCTCTGGCTGGATCCCCTTCATCTGTTTCGATCACATCCTGAGGAATAACGACGGGCGAAACCGCCCAGATCAGGGTGGCGGGCTTGTCAGTTATGTTGCGGGCATGGTGCGGGATACGGGCGTAATGGCTATAGCTATCGCCGGCTGGGAGTTTGATGAGTTCACCGCCCAAACGCAGTTCTAACTCGCCTTCGATCAGAACGCCGTGCTGCTCTCCATCGAAGGACATTACGGTATCATCCATGCGTTTAGCGCCTGGAGCGTAGTGAGAGATGCCCATATAGAACGACCCGCCGATCGAGCTCGAGAGTAGACTGTCTGTGTAGCGCAGCTGCCGTTCGTAAAAAGTGAACTAATCGACTTCTATGAAGTCAGCAATGCGTGTCATAGCACCTACTAGCAAGTGCCGTAAGAGCCGCCATTCGATCGAGTGCTAGGACGATGTACGACGCACGCTTAGTCTCGCACAGCACCTATCTACTCAAGGTAGAGGTTTCGGTTCTATTCTCGATCGGTCCGATCTGTAGCCAGTGTGCTGCTTGGTGTCTTCGCCATGGCACCTAGGGGGAAGGTTTCAGCCGCCTAGGTAGCTGGTTTGTAGGAGCCTTGTGCCTGCGTCGGTCTTCCAGGTGATTGGCGTGCCTTTGTAGACGTAGAAGGTCTCGCCTGGGCCGAAGCGTTTGGTCTCGCCGTCGACCTCCATGGTTACAACACCTGAGAGCACATGGGTGAGGTCATTGCGCGAGGCGGGGTGGAGGGGTTTCGAGGTCGCCGGCAGGTTCCTGGTCGAGACGACCATGTGGCTGGTCGAGTTGATGAACTGAATATCCGTGCTTTCGATTGCATCGGTCGCGAGGCTGCCTGCGGTCATATCCGGCACGGTAATGCGTTCGAGCGAGGGGTTGGAGGCGCTTTCATCCACCGGCTCGCTCAGGATCATGAAGATCTTGCGGATGTAGCCGGGTTGCTTCCATTGGCAGGTGAAGCCCTTGGGAATGATGAAAGCATCGCCTGCTTTGAGATTGATCTCGGTGCCGTCTGGCAGGCCCATGACGAGGGTTCCTTCGAGAAGGATCATCAACTCGTCATCGGGGTAGGGCTCCATCTGGCCGGTCATCGCGGTGCAGTCCCAAACGCCCGCGAGGTAGCCCGTGTCACCGATCTCGTGATAGAGGTGACCGCGCTGGACCGGCTCGCCGGAGACGAGGCCGCTTGGGTCGATTGTCTCCCATTCTTGGAGGCCGGTTTCGGCTGGCCCGTGCGGCTGAACGAGAATCACGCCCTGTTGGTCACTCATGATCAGTTGTCTCCATGTCGGTGATGGGCAGATTTCCTGCCGCATTCTTGGTCAGGCTGCATATGAAAGATGCAGATTTTTGAGCACTGAACCCTTTTGCCTGTGTGTTAGTCACTTCAATCGAGTTTCGAGTTGATCTAGCGCTTGACTGCGGCAGCTTGTCAACGCAACGATTGATTGAATAAGCATTCAGTAGCGGGATGCTCCTAATCGGAGCGCAAGCGACGATCGTGGCATCCGCTCCTGGATCATAAGATGACAGTAACAGGGCCAAGACAGCGGAGGTATGGACCAATGGATGTCGTAGACAACTTGAATGCAGTGAAGAACGGTGAGTTGAGCCGACGAAAATTTAACAAGTCGCTGCTCGCGATGGGGATCGGTCTCTTGACCGTTCCATACACGCAGCGCCGGGCGTTGGCTGCGGCCGAAGATCAGGCGACCTACTTCACGTGGGGGGGCTATGACATTCCGGAGCTGTTCACCTCCTATGAGGGTAAGAACGGTTCCCTGCCGAACTTTGCGACCTTTGGCGGGTCGGAAGAGGCGCTGACCAAGATGCGCGCGGGCTTTGTGGTCGACGTCGCGCACCCCTGTAACCAAGGCGTACCCCGTTGGATCAAATCGGGCCTGTTCCAGCCGCTGGACACCACCCGGTTGTCGAACTGGTCGGATGTGATGCCGGATCTCTACAATATTGAAGGCAATGTTGTGGACGGTAAGCCTTACATGGCGCCGATGGATTGGGGTCAAACCTCGGTCACCTACCGGACGGATTTGTTCGAGGTTGAAGGCGAAGAGAGCTGGGGCATGCTCTGGGATGAGCGCTACAAGGGTCGCCTGGGCAGCCTCGCATCGGGCGGCGATGCCTGGTGGTGCGGCGCGATTTACTCGGGCGTTGACTTCGAGAACATCGACTCGGATGACGCGTTTGCCAAGATCGGTGAGACGATGCGCAAGCAGCGTCCACTGATCCGGGTCTATACCGACGACACCACGTCGTTGCAGCAGGCGCTTGCCTCGGGCGAGTTGGCGGCTGCCATGACTTGGAACGAGACGGCGACCGCCCTGAAGGGCGAGGGCATCCCGGCCGCATTCGCGAAGCCGAAAGAGGGCGCGCTGACCTGGGTCTGTGGTGTCATGATGCACAAGGACGCGCCGAATGTGGATCGCGCCTATGAAGTCGTCGACTCGTTGATCAGCCCAGAGACGGGCAAATTCCTGATCGGTGATTACGGCTACGGTCACTCGAACATCAAGTCGTTCGAGGCCTTCAGCGACGACGAACTCACCGACAAAGGTCTCAGCCGTGAGCCTGCGGACATCCTGAATGCGGGGCACTACCAGGTACCGCAAACCCAGGAGTGGGAAACCCGCATGAACAACGAGTTTGAGCAGATCAAAGCTGGCTTCTAAGCCCTGATCTCTCGAAACGGCCGGGCGGCGCCGCCGCCCGTGCCCTTTGTTGTTCCGGTGCCCATTTAGGCGCCGATGGCTCAGCCGGAGTATTCTGATGGCAGATACGACGATCGCACAGACGCAGGCCGCCAGCACCAAACCGTCGGTGGACTTGATAAAGACCACGGGTTTCCTGGCGTCTCTCCTTCAACGTTATGAGATTCTGCGGGGTTACAGCCTGCTTGCACCAGCGTTGGTTTTCATGGCGTTGGGCATTTTAGTTCCCTTTGGCATCCTGATCACCATGAGCTTCTGGACACCGGCGGGTTTTGAGTTCAACACAGATTTCTCTTTGAAAAATTATCAAGATGCCGCCGAGCGCCCGATCTATGGGGCGCTGGTCACGCGCTCGCTTTGGATTTCTGGGGCGGCCACGCTCATCACGGTGATGTTCTGCTATCCCATGGCCTACTACGTGGCCTTCTACGTGCATCGCAACAAGATGCTCTGGCTGATCCTGATGACCCTGCCGTTCTGGACGAGCTATCTCCTCAGGGTTTTCGCCTGGAAGATTATTCTGGGCTATGACGGGCTGATCAACTCATCGCTGAGCGGGATGGGGCTGATCGAACAACCCCTCGAGTTCCTGCTGTACAGTCAGACAGCCGTTGTGATCACGCTGACCCATGCTTGGGCAGCCTTCGCGATCCTGCCGATTTACGTCTCGTTGGAGAAGATCGACCGCTCGCTTCTTGAGGCTGCGACCGATCTGGGCGACGGGCCGTGGACGCGGTTCTTCCGGGTTACGCTGCCGCTGTCGCTGCCGGGCGTGATGGCGGCCTCGATGCTGATCTTCATCCCAACAGTGGGCGATTTCATCACGCCCGCGCTCATGGGGGGGCCGGATGGCATGATGATCGGCAATCTGATCCAGCTGCAATTTGGACGCGCGAACAACTGGCCGATGGGATCGACCCTGGCGATTGTCATGATGCTCTCGGTCGGGGCTGCAGCCTTGGTCATGTATCTGATGACCGAGTTCCTGAAGCGGAGGGTCGCATGAGCAGCTATATCAACAAGCCGAACCCGGGCCTGACGGTCTATGCTTGGGTGTTCATCTTCGTGCTCTACGCACCGATGCTGTTGATCCCGCTCTTCTCGTTCAACGAGTCGATCTATCTGATCTTCCCAATCGAGGCCTTTACGCTGAATTGGTATCTGGAGCTGTCGGATACGGCCCCGATGTGGGACGCGTTGTGGAACTCAGTCCGGGTTGGGTTGATCTCGGCCGTGATCTCGACCGCGCTGGGGGTTTTTGCGGCGAAAGCGATCACCCGCTACCGCATTCCCGGTAAGGGACCGATCGTCAGCTTCATGATGCTGCCCCTAGTCGTGCCGGGGATCATATTCGCGGTCGCGATCCTGATCTTCATGAACCGGCTTGGCATCCCGCTATCGCTGGTGACGGTGACTTTGGGCCATTTGGTGATCTGCATTCCCTTCGCCATTGCGACCCTAATCCCGCGGTTCGAAGGGTTTGACCCTTCTTTGGAGGAAGCGTCGGCCGATCTGGGTGAGAACGGTTGGTGGACGTTTTGGCGGGTGACCGTGCCGATGGTGATGCCGGGGATTTTCGCCAGCCTGATGCTGACCTTCACCATCTCGTTTGACGAGTTCATCATGGCGTTCTTCTTGACAGGGACTGACATGACCTTGCCCATGTATATTTGGGGTCAGTTGCGCTTCCCACAGCGGTTGCCGGGCGTGCTGGCGCTCTCCAGCATCATCATTCTGATTTCGTTCGTAATGGTGTTCCTGAGCCTGTGGCTGGCGAAGTTCGGCCTGCAAGACGATCAGAAAGGAGCCGGCGCATGACCTCCGCAAATCCGTGCATTTCGATCCGCGATGTCAGCAAGGCGTTTGGCATGGTCAAGGCGGTTAACAATGTCAGCTTCGATATCGGGCATGGGGAGTTCTTCTCGCTGCTCGGATCGTCGGGCTGCGGGAAGACAACGCTGCTTAGGATGTTGGCGGGTTTCGAGGGGCTGACCTCGGGCGAGATCTTCATCGACGGCCAGCCGATGTCAGGCGTACCGCCGCATCACCGCCCGGTGAACATGGTGTTCCAGAGCTACGCGATTTTTCCGCATCTCAATGTGCATGACAACATCGCCTATGGGCTGCGGAAGTTTAAGCTCGAAAAGGCAGAGAAGACCCGAATGGTCGATGAGCTCTTGGAGCTGATCGCGATGCCGGGCTATGGCAGCCGGCGGGCCAACCAGCTCTCGGGTGGGCAGCGCCAGCGGGTGGCATTGGCCCGAGCGCTGATCCTGAAGCCGAAAGTGCTGTTGCTGGATGAGCCGTTGGGCGCGCTGG
>JBCDAQ010000087.1:0-15116 GCA_039185285.1 Pseudomonadota bacterium | reverse complement strand
GTCCGTGGTGGTAGCTCTTTCCAAATATTTTTCGCATATAGATATACAAGATTTAAGAATACATTGTTGTTGACTTGAAGTTGAGTTAGTTTCTGATCACGGCACATCAAGAAAATTTACTCGGTCAACCGGATGCTCAGCTTTGAGAGCGTGAAGTCGCGGTTGGATCGGGAGCAGAGCCTCAGCTTCCTCGAGTTCAACTACATGATCCTGCAGGCCTATGACTTCATGGAGCTGAACCGGCGCTATGGCTGCCTGTTGCAGATGGGCGGCTCGGACCAGTGGGGCAACATCGTAAACGGGATCGAGCTCAGTCGACGGATGTCGGACGCGCAGGTCTATGGCCTGACCTCGCCGCTCCTGACCAAGGCGGATGGCTCCAAGATGGGCAAATCCGCCTCGGGCGCGATCTGGCTGAACGCTGATATGCTAAGCCCCTACGCGTTCTGGCAGTTCTGGCGCAACACGCTGGATGCGGATGTGGGCAAGTTCCTGAAGCTCTATACCGAGCTTTCGCTGGACGAGGTCGCACGGCTGGAAGCTCTCGAAGGGCAGGAGTTGAACGAGGCCAAGAAGGTCCTCGCCAACGAGGTCACGCGTCTTTGTCACGGCGCGGCGGCATCTGAGACGGCAGCACAGACGGCAGCCGAGACCTTCGAAGCTGGTGGCGCTGGTGCTGATCTGCCCACCGTTGCGCTGAGCGCAGCCGATCTGGGTGATCAGGGCATTTCCCTCGCGCAGCTCTTTGTCCGCGCCGGGCTCGCCGCCTCGGGCAAAGAAGCCAAACGTCTGATTTCAGGCGGTGGTGCGAAGGTCGATGACGAGGCCGTTTCAGACCCCGGCGAGATGTACACGGCAGCGCGCTTTGCCGAGCCGGTTAAACTCTCGGCAGGGAAGAAGCGCCACGCCCGTGCAGTCTACGAGGCTGAGTGAAGTACACCTTCGCATCTTGGCGGAAAATACGATATCGTTAACGCGTATTTTCCGCCAAGAGGAAGAGTTTCATGACCAAATTGGCGCTCGGCGAGGAGTTGATCGGCGAGAATGAAGAGCATCTCATCGACCGGATCACGCTCCAGAACATGTTCACGATGACGCTGGACAAGGAGACCGGCAAGCAAATCCGCGCTCAGCACACCAAGGGCCATGGCTGTGCGAAGGCTCGTTTTACCGTTCGAGACGACATCCCGGAGGAGTTGCGCAAAGGCGTCTTTGCTGAGCCAAAGACCTTCAACGCGATTATCCGCTTTTCGAACGGCGCGCATAAAGACGACCGTAAACCTGACGCCCATGGTATGGCAATCAAACTGCCCGGTGTTCGCGAGGATGGCGGCGATCAGGACTTTGTCATGGCTGATCACCCTGTTTACTTCGCGGAGGGGATGCGAGACTACCTCGCCTTCAACACCTTCTTTCATGAGATCATCTTCTTCAAGAAAGATGAGCGTGAACGGCTCAAGCTGTCGATTGATCCAAGGGTCGCCGTGACCGCCTATAACTGGCTGGTTCTATGGCTGCGTTCGAAGTTCGTGTTTGTCCGAGGGATCGTGATGATCGTGATCAAAGAGCCGAAGCTTCTTCCACGGCTCAAGAAATTTGCCGGACAAACCCCTTCCTCGCCCCTCAAGACCCACTACTGGAGCACGCTACCATACCGTCTCGGAGAGAAAGCGGTGAAGTACATGGCACAGTCGCCTCTGGTCGGGGACGCCGACGCGCAGAGCGGGGTACGCGCTTTTGATGGCCTTCATCAGGCCTTGGCCAAAGGGCTGCAGGATGCTCCTGCCAAGTTTACCTTCGGCGTACATCTGCAAACAGATGCTGAAGCGCATCCAGTGGAAGACGGCACGGCGAACTGGGCGGAAGCAGGGGCACCATTCTATCCGCTGGCCGAGCTTGAGATCCCGCAACAAACCCTCTGTCGAACGATTGCGGACCAAGCCGCTTTCACCCCCTGGAATGCGGAGGAGGCGCATCGCCCATTAGGTGCGATCAACCGGATACGGCGCAGCGTCTATGGTGAGTTGAGCGAGGCCCGGCTGATCGATCAGGGGCTTCTCGAAGAAGAGTTCGCGCGCTTGGCGGAGTCCGACCCACAGGATGGTGCCGATGTCGCAACAGGCTAGGGCTGTCGGTCAATGGCTGCTGCGATAACGCATACCATCTCGAACATCAGATTGGCTGATGTTACACTGGTGATGCCCGTTGGATCATAGCAAGGGGCAACCTCGCAGATATCCGCGCCGATCAGATCAACACCCGCGAGTGCCCTGATAATCATCTGCGCATCTCGCGGTGTGATCCCCCCGATCTCGGGGACTGGCGTCCCAGGGCAATGGCTGGGATCAAGCCCATCGATGTCGAGCGTGAGATACGCGGGACCATCGCACAGAACCTCTTGCATCTTCGCGATCACAGCGGCACGGCCCATCTCCTCATAGGTGTCGAAGGTGATCGCTGTGAAGCCCTGATCGATCCCCCATTGGATGTCATCGGACTGAAAGCGCGAGCCCCGCAAGCCGATTTGAATCACGCGTTTCGGGTCGATCAGGTTCTCCTCGACTGCTCGTCGCATAAAGGTTGCGTGGTTTACCTTGGTCCCGCACATCTCATCCAAGATATCTGCATGGCTGTCGATTTGAACCAAGCCCACGGGCCCATCGCTCGCCAAAGCCCGCAGGATTGGGGTCGGAACTGTGTGATCGCCGCCGATTGAGACCGGCCGAATATCGAGCCCTTTGAGCTTCTCGTAAAAGGTCTGGATGCCCGTGATGCTCGCTTGCAAATCCAAGGGATTGACCGGCGCATCGCCAAGATCAGCGATGTTGCACAGCTTGTAGGGCGCAATGCCGCTTGTTGGATGCACATTGCGGATGAGGCGAGAGGCATGACGGACCGCCCCCGGCGCTTCCCGCGGGCCCGAGCGGTAGTTTAGGCCGATGTCAAACGGCACTCCGACGAGACCGATATCGATCTCCTGGCACATTTCGACACGGCGCGTCCGCAGGAAGGTTGCCACATCGGCAAAGCGCGGTGTGATAGAGGCATCGAGCGGTTCGTATTTCGGATCGGCCATGGCAGACTCCCTTGCTAGTCCGCATCATCCTCCATGAAATCCGGCCCTACGGACAAGAGGGGATTTGGTGGTCTGGCGACGGCTTCATCCTTGTCCGCATACTCGATCCCGCTCAGCAGCAGTTCAATTGCCGCTAAGCGCCCACGCCGCTTGTCGTCTGAGCGGATCACATGCCAGGGTGTCTCCTCGCTATGGGTACGTTCAAAGGTCTCCTCAATCGCGTGGGAGTAGTCCTCCCACCGACCAAGGCTCTCAACATCGATCGAGCTCAGCTTCCACTGCTTGAGTGGATCGCGCTCCCGCGCGAGGACCCGGCGCATCTGTTCCGAGCGCGAGCAGGTCAGCCAAATCTTCACCAAATGCACACCGTCATTCACAATCCCACGCTCGAACATCTGCACCTGGCGAAAGAAGAGCTCCCTTTGCTCCTCTGTGCAGAAGCCAAAGATGTGCTCGACGACTGCGCGGTTGTACCAAGAGCGATCGAACATCACGATCTCCCCCGCCGCAGGCATGTGGCGCACATAGCGTTGAAAATACCACTGGGTGCTTTCGCGATCTGAGGGTTTGGCGAGCGCCACCACGTTGGCAATTCTCGGGTTCAGGTTCTCGCGAAACCGTTTGATTGTGCCACCCTTGCCAGCGGCATCCCGGCCCTCGAAAACCACCACGATGCGCTGGCCGGTGTTCACCACCCAGCTTTGC
The DNA here is from genome assembly GCA_039185285.1 of Pseudomonadota bacterium. Classification (GTDB taxonomy): domain Bacteria; phylum Pseudomonadota; class Alphaproteobacteria; order Rhodobacterales; family Rhodobacteraceae; genus Thermohalobaculum. The sequence goes on along the minus strand of JBCDAQ010000087.1, from coordinate 11,335 downwards.
AGCTTCACCAGCTCGATCTGCAAAAGGTGATGTGCCTCGTCATAGGTCTTTCCGTCGAGGCGTTTCGGATAGGGATAGGTTGAGGAGAGTACGTCGTCCTTATCCGCTTGATCGACCTTCTTTCGCAGCTTCTTTGGAAAGTCTTCCTCGAAGAACTTCGTGATCGCGCCGCCAAAGGGCTTATCCATCTTCCCCATGTCACCGTCCCGTCATTTTTGACGAGGTTAGGCGGGTCGACGGCCTCAGGCAACCATCCTGAAGGCTGCCTGTCGGATCATTTCGTGGTCGGCGTGATGGGCCATATGTCCAACGCCTTCCAACAAAGTCAGGCGCGATCCTGGGATCAGATCGGCAAGGGGGACTGCATGATGGGATGCGTCGATAAAGTCTTCCCGCCCATGAATGATCTCCACCTTCGGTTTAAGAGCAGGATAGTCCTGCACCATCCGCTCGAGCGCGATGTTCACAAACTGGATGTCGGCTGTGTTCGCCTCGAGCGTCGCGTCCCTCAGCGCCAGCGGCGCACCAACATAATCAAGATAGCCGTCTGGCGGCGCCATGGGGCGAAACACACGAGCGACGAAACGGTCGATCCCGCCGGACGCTGCCACGCGCTTCATATAGTTTGTGTAAGCACTAATCACGTATCCATCGAGACCAAGCGTCCGGAAAACCTTCGCCGCCCCGCCATAAGGCATCGAGACGCCGGAGATCGGCATCAACCCACGGGTCTGATCGGGATATTGCAGACCCCAGGCGAGCGCCACCGCACCTCCCCAAGAATGGCCTACGATGATTGGGTCTTCTACTCCGATCTCACGGGCCGCGAGATAGAGCGTCCTTGCTTGCACGGCCGGATCCCAACCACGCGTTGGGTCGCGATCCGTGTAGCCAAAGCCAGGGCGGTCAAAGGCGATCACCCGGAAATCCTTCGCCAGTTCCGGTGCAATGGAGAAGGTCCAGTCGCGGAGGTTCCCACTCGCGCCATGGACCAAGATCAGCGGCTGTCCGGTGCCCTGCTCCCAATAGTGGACTTTGCGTCCATCAGAGAGCGTTACGAACTTTCCAATCGGTGGATAGAGCTTTGCGGCATCAGACGCGTCGTAGCTTGGCGCCGAGGAACACGCGGCAATTGCGCCCAGCGTTCCTATCGCTGTGCCTCCAAGAATGAGTTTCCGCCGACTGATCACATCTGCCTCCAAAAGCTTAGAGGACTGAGAGATAAGTGGCTTTACGCGACGCGCAAGGCGTCAGCACCCCCGATCTCTGACATGTTATAGGGCGTCGTCTGATAAATCTGGTTGATCCAGTTGCCAAACAGCAAATGCGCATGGCTGCGCCAGCGGTTCTCCGGCGTTTGTTGTGGATCATCCTTGGGGTAGTAGTTCACCGGAACATCGATTGGATCCCCTTTGGCGACATCGCGATCATACTCGTCTTTCAGCGTCGTCGAGTCGTATTCCAGATGGTTGAACATATAGAGGGCCCGATGCGCCGGATCCTCGATCAAGCAGGGGCCGACTTCACGCGAGCGTACGATAACCTCGAGCCCGCCATCAGACGCGATATCCTCATCGCGAACCTCCGTCCAACGGCTGACAGGCACCACGAAATGGTCCGAGAAACCGCGCAGATAGGGTGAGGTTGGCTTCAGCACCCGGTGGCGGAAACAGCCAAAAGCCTTCTTCTCTAAGGCGTGTTTCGGCACACCGTGAAAATGGTTCAACATCGCCTGGGCGCCCCAGCAGATCGCATAGGTGCCGTGGACATTGATCTGCGTCCAATCGAAAATCTCGCTCAGCTCAGACCAGTAGTCGACCGCCTCGAAGGGCAAATGCTCGATCGGCGCCCCAGTGATTATCAGACCGTCGAACTTCCGCTCCCGCGCCTCCTGAAAGGTTGTGTAGAACGCCTCCATATGCGCATGCGAGGTATTCTTGCTCTCGTGCTCGGACATGCGGATGAGGGTCAGGTCGATCTGCAAGGGCGTCGCCCCAATCAACCGGGCGATCTGTGTCTCGGTCTGAACCTTCTTCGGCATCAGATTCAAGAGGCCGATTTGCAAGGGGCGGATATCCTGGCGCGCCGCATGCGCGTCCGTCATGACCATGACCCCCTCACGGGTCAGGATGTCATAGGCAGGCAGGTTCGCTGGGATCTTGATCGGCATGTTGCAGACCTTTGAAGTTCATCTTTCGTAACGCTGGATTAAGAGCGCCATGTCGAATTGGCAACGGACCTTAGCGGATCATCACGCATAGGTGTAGTGCTCCGAAAGAATTGAAAGCATGTGAAGCATTGGCATCTTGCATAGCTGCCTTACCTCTCGGTTCAGGATTGTCAGATGGAGACCTCAATGCACCTGCTTCTCAGATCCGCCTTCGCCCTTGCCATGATCTCAGGCATAGCCACGGCCCAGCCCGCGACTTACAAAATCGATCCCGCCCACACGACAGTCGGCTTTTGGGTCATGCATATCGGCTACGCCAAGACGTTCGGCCAGTTCACAGAGGTCGAGGGGTCATATGTCTTCGACGAGGAGACAAAGACGCTCTCGGACGTTTCTGTCTCCGTCCCAACAGCCAGCGTTTTCACAGCGAACGATGCCCGTGACGGCCATGTGAAGAACGCAGATTTCCTGGATGTCGGAAAGTTCCCCGCCATGACTTTCACAGCGACGGGAGGTGAGGTCACCGGAGACCGGCAAGGAACTGTGACTGGGGATTTGACGCTTCTCGGCGTGACCAAGCCCGTCACTTTGGACGTGACCTGGAACAAGAGCGGCGCCTACCCATTCGGTCACAAGAAACACACGATGGGTGTCTCTGCCCGGGGTATGGTCAAACGCTCGGACTTTGGCATGACCTATGCGCTGGGCGGGATCGTCGGCGACGAGGTCGAGATCGTGATCGAGATGGAAGCCATTCGCGAGGACTGATCGAAGCTGTCAAAGGAACGAGGCCGCCTCAAACGCCTGAAACTCGAACGGATCCTGAGCGGCTCGATACCCCTCGACCCGGCGTTTAAAGAGCGCCGGGTCGAAACCTTTTTGATCCGCAGGCGAGCCCGGTGCTGCATCCATATCGCGCGAGAACTCGAGCGCCTCAGGTGTTTCCCGCTGGGCATAGAGTGCGGGCAGAAAGTTTTCGAAGACACCGACCTCGATCGTATTGTGCAGATGCCAAGCCTCAAAGAACTCGGGCGGATAGTGGCCAGTCAACTTACCATTGATGAAACGCGATAATGGATCACCTCCGCTCAGGCCAACGACGATTTCATAGTGGTAGTGCACACCAATGTGCTTCCCGTCTTCCTCGACATCCCTGTAATGGATCCTGAGGCACATAGCAGGACCCAGAAGCGGAAGTTTCTTGCCCATCGCCCAGCCGTCGTCGGCGCAGTAAAAGATCGTCATCGCGGCATCAACCGGAAAGCGCAATCCATGTTTGAGGTATTGCATCGCCTCACGAATATGGATCTTCGCCCCTACCTGCGACGTTCCTCCCAGCCCGAGCGCGCCTTTCAACTGGGCATCAACGTGATCCGACGGGTGCCAGAGTAGATAGGCCGAGACGATTTTATCCTCATAGCCCGGAATATCGATCAGTCGAACCTTCAGGTTGGGAAAATTCAGGAACCACCAGTAAATCATATCTGCTGTCACGCCGCGCAGAAGTGCATGGTTCAAAACTACAGAGAACTGGCCGTTCTCACGACGATTAATCTCAAAGAAGGTTGATGAGGTGGGCTTCAGCTCCCAACCATAGGCACGGGCGGGAGGCATCTGGAGGTCGGCCATTGGTCATCTCCGGTGCGACGAAGTTGCACCGCAACATACACCAGATGCAGCTTCGATGTCAGGCTTACACTTTCGTTTCAAACCGTTGCGCGGTTTAGAAGAGCGGTCGTGATTAGGCGGTCGAAATCTTGGGCATCGCGAACTTCTGCGATGTCTCGGGCCTCGACGGTAATCCCCCAATTTTCAGCGATCGAATTGTAGCGGGGCAGCCTTGCGTGGGCGAGGCGACGAAACCCCCAGCGGATAAAGGCATCAGGGTCGACCTCCCGATCGGAGACGTTCATCGTCTCGAGGTATTCTGACCAGCTCTCACGGAGATAGTCCTCTGGATAATACATCGGCTTCGGCGCCAGATCGAAGCGCCGCGCCAGTTCCTCAGCATCCGCCTCGGTGCCACGGATCTGCACGAAAAGGATGTGCTGGCTCAATGCCTTCAACACCGGATCGTCCGGATCCGATCCGTCGACTACTTCGCAAAGAGATCCGGAAGTATCGCAGAGAAAATGCGGGTAGCCATAAAGCCGCTGGGCCCGTTCGATGAACTCGATCGTATCGAGCATAGCGGCGATCTCCGCCAGGCGATGCTGACGCTGGCGGCGGACATATTCTTCGAAAGGGATACCGCCCTTCGCCGAATCTCCAGGTTTGCCCAGATAGGTCGAAAGCGGTGCGAGATTGTCGAAAGTAATGTTCGATGCGATGTAAACGCTGTCGCTCATCAGGAGTTCGCGCAGTAGCGGAACCTTCATCGCCTCTGTCTTGAAGTTGTCAGCGATATGCTCGCCCATGTAGCGCGTGCCGATCCGATAATCGACGGAGTAGTGGAACCACTCACCCCCACCGCGCAGCAAATTGGCCATGGTCGTCTTACCGAGCCCGGACATGCCGAAGAGAGCGACCGCTTTATGCGGTGCCTGAAGATAGGCCTCGGGCGTCTGGTAGATCATGTTGTCCCCATCGGAAGTTCCAGACCCCCTAATCCGTTCCCGCGGCTTTGCCAAGACGAAGCCTTTCGTACGTGGATCTTCGGCCGACAATTTAGTTGGTCTGTGAGCTGCTTGTGGTATCCGAAAAGGGTGTCATCAAGAGGACCTGGCGTGAAACAGCTTCTCAACGCGACGATCACGCCTCTCGCATCGATCTTCGGCAGCGGGTTTCTTGTGATCGTCCCGATCTTGGCAGGAGCTTTTGGACCTTACTCGGTTCTCGCCATGGCAGCAGTCTGTGCCCTCGCTTTTGCCGTTGGCTCCGTTATTCGATTTAACATTCGCCATGCGGAGCCCGTTTTAGCCGCAAACCAAAGCGAGATTGCGCTGTCTTTCGAGCGCGGGTCGGATCTGGCGCTGGTCGTCGCCTACATCATCTCCGTCTGCCTCTACATCCACATCCTCTCCTCCTTCGTTCTGACAGGGATCGGGGCGATGTCGGTCCTGCACGATGATCTGCTCACCAGTGCGATCATTGCCGTCATCACCCTTGTCGGTGTGATCAATGGGCTTGACGGGCTCTCGTTTCTCGAGCGCTGGGCGCTGATCGTAACCTTCGCCATCATCGCGCTGCTACTGGTCTCGTTTGGGGTTTACGACATTGGGCTGATTGGGTCTGATCAAGGGATCAGATTGCCCGACCTGCCAGACCATTCCGGCTGGGAGATGCTGACGCTCGTCGCAGGCACTTTGATCGTAGTGCAGGGTTTCGAGACACCTCGCTATCTGGGCAGCACATTCGATGCTGAGACACGTATCAAGGCATCTCGTCTTTCCCAAGTGATCTCGACGGCCGTATACGTGGTCTTTGTCGCACTAGCACTTCCGATAGTCATCACGCTGAACGGAATGTTCGACGACGACAGTCTGATCAGCCTGGCCAAAACTGCGGCCATTTGGCTGCCTATCCCGTTGATCATAGCCGCTGTTCTGAGCCAGTTCGCGGCAGCGGTAGCCGATACCCTCGCTGCTTCCGGCAACCTCTCAGAGACCACGCATGACCACCTGAAAGTCCGCTACGCCTATGTGATCGTCGGGGCCGGTGCGATCGCGCTCACTTGGACGGCCGATACGCTTGAGATCCTAGCCTTGGCATCGCGCGCTTTCGCCTTCTACTACTTCCTGCAGTGTTTGGTGGCGATAAGCGTCGCAGATTCTTTGAAACACCGCCTTTGCATTATACCAGTCGCACTTGCCATGGCCTTTGTAACCGCCTTCGCAGTGCCAGCTGGTTAACTGCATGGTTTGGCCTTCTGGATCGTTTCGGCTACCCTAAACAGCACCAGAGGTAAGAATGGCCGCAGGTAAGAACTTTTTAACGCCGGAGGAGATCCGGCCACTTGCTCAACGCTCCGACTGGATGGGGGCGGGGCTCCTATTACATTGCTGGGGTGTAATCGCCGCGGCGATCGCGCTCTATGTATGGGCGCCCTCTGCTCTCACGTTCTTACTTGCCGTCGTCCTGATCGGCTCTCGCCAGCTCGGCCTCGCGATCCTGATGCATGACGCAGCTCACAACGCGCTTTTTGCCAATCGATACGTCAATGACTGGGTCGGACAGTGGTTATGCGGCCGCCCCATCTTGGCGGATCTGCCAAGCTACCGAAACTATCACTTGACCCATCACCGATTCACTCAGACGGAGAAGGATCCGGACTTACGTCTCTCACGCCCCTTCCCAACCTCACGCGCCAGTCTGATCCGTAAGATCATTCGAGACATTACCGGGCAAACCGGCGCCAAACAGTTGATTGCGCAGCTTCGGCTAAGCTTCCAAGTGGCATGGGATCCTGACGCAATCGCAGCCAGCAAGGGCGAGATGGCACAGGCCTTTAAATCCGTCTCGCTTCGCCCAGCACTCTTCATTCACCTCATGCTTTTCGCCCTGCTTTGGACCATTGGCTCTTGGTGGTGGTACTTTGCATTTTGGTTACTGCCTCTACTCACTTGGTTCCAGTTGGTCCTGCGGCTTCGAAACATCGCCGAGCATGGCGCAACCGAAGCCTCGCAAAATCCGCTCCAGAATGTCCGCACCACTCGAGCAGGGCCGCTAATGGGCTTAATCGTCGCGCCTTACTGGGTGAACTATCATCTGGAGCATCATCTGGTCATGCATGTGCCTTGCTGGAACCTACCCAAGCTCCATCGCCTCATGCTGAAAAAAGGCCATGAACCCGAAATGCGAGTCGCGCGAAACTACTGGCAGGTCTTGGGCGAAGTTGGGTGGCGTAATCAAACGGTGTAGCGCTTCCTCAGCTGCGCGGCCAAAGCCATTGCCAAGAAGCCTAAGGTGGCAAATCCCGCAGCCGCCATCAGGACAAGATCGTACCCGCCAACCTTCCAGATCAACGCGCCCAGATAGGGTGCAACGGCAAAGCAGGCCAGATAAGGCAGCGCCATCCAACCTAAAACTCGAGCGATCCCATCTGGACCACTAAACTCGGCGATAATGAGCGGTTTCAGGATCGAGATCAGCCCATAGGTCGCGCCCTGGAGCACAACACTGACAAAAATGAGCAGAGGCGCCATCTGACTGAGAAGCAGTATCAACGCCGCCACGACCACGCCGCCAAACGAAGTCAAGACGGCGGCCAGTGGCGAAACTCGGCTCCCAGCCAGCATGATCACAATCCGGCCGGCGACCTGCATTGGCCCAATGAGAGAGGCCGCGAAAACCGCGGTTGCAGATGCCACACCGCGCTCATCCAAAAGCGGCAGCAGATGGTTTAGGATAATACCATGGTTCAACGCCATCATTGGAAAAGCCGCAGCGATAAGAAGCATCAGCTTGCGTGGAGCTGTCGCCCGACGCTTCGGCGAAGTCTTTGTCGGCAAAGTCTTCAGGTCAGCGGGGCTCTCGATCAACCGAGCACCCAGGAAAGATGCAGGGGCAGCCACTGCGACAGTAGTTGCTCCAAAGACAAGCGCAACGCTGCGCCAGTCCTCTCCCTCTCCGAGCCAAGCGGCGCCTGAGAAGGCGATTGCCGAGGCAAAGCCCGCGATCAGCGTAATCGCGGTGATACCACCACGCGCAGCACCTCCACTCGATCGCGTTATGATCGCAAAGCAAGCTTCGTAAAGCGCACCAGCCTGCGCGATGCCGATCGCAACCCAGGTCGCGTAAAACCTTGTCAAGTCATCGACCGTCCCGAGGTATAGGACGGCCGCACCCCCAAGTGCTGTGGAAAGACCCATGGTCACAGAGCCATAGCCGCGATCAATCAAACGCCCGACGACGGGCGCAGCCAGCCCCGACGCCAGAACGGCCATAGCCAAGGCAAGCGTCAACTCCGACTTGCTCCAGCTCGTTTCACGCTCCCAAGTTAGAAGAAGCGCTGCAAAGATGTAATAGATGCCCGCCCAAGCAATAGTCTGACCGAGCGCAAGCAGACCGATCGCTAAATTAGCGCGGCGCATTTGACCCGATCTGCTATCTCCGGACATGGAGACAGCATCTCAGTCCATGAGTTTTTAGCAAGCCTACCACCGACAACCTCTCAGGGCGGTCCAGGCGGGTGGGTGGGATAAGGCGATCGTTGCCCGCGAGAGCAGAAGGTGAATGGGAGCCTGGACGGCCCCCATCACGGATGTCAGGCCTTCGCGCGCTCAATCGCGTCCTGGATCATCTGGCGCGCCCGATTCTGATCGCCCCAGCTTTCGACCTTGACCCATTTGCCAGGTTCGAGATCCTTGTAATGCTCGAAGAAGTGGTTGATCTGCTGGCGAGTGATTTCTGGCAGATCCGAGAAATTCTCGATCTTCTCGTGACGCCGTGTGATCTTCGAGGACGGCACAGCCACAATCTTCTCGTCCTGGCCCTTCTCATCTTCCATGACAAGAACGCCAATTGGGCGGCACGAAATCACGCAACCTGGCACCAGCGGGCGGGTGTTCGCAATCAGCACGTCGATCGGATCACCGTCATCAGAAAGCGTATGCGGAACAAACCCATAGTTTCCGGGATAGCGCATCGGCGTGTAGAGAAAGCGGTCGACGAAGAGCGTACCGGACTCCTTGTCCAACTCATACTTGATCGGCTCACCGCCGATCGGCACTTCGATGATGACATTGATATCCTCGGGCGGGTTCTTGCCGACGGGAATGGCATCGAGACGCATGGCTTCCTCCTTAGATGGCCTGTTTCGCGCCCTCTATGCTGCGCTGCACAAAATAGCAAGCCAAAGTTTCCTCGCAGACAACCGCGATCTTGAAATTGAAGATAGCGAGGCGCGTGACAGCTCTGATAGTCAGAGATAGTGTAGCGCGGGTTACAGCAAAGGGCATTTCTGGTGCGCAACCGACCGCAGTCTTCTCAGCTTTTGGATGATCGCAAACGGCTCCGCCGAGTAAAGCATGAGGGCCAGTCGGGCACGCGAAGTCTGCGGACTAAAGCTCAGGCTCAGAGTTTGGAAACGCCTCAACTCCCGCGCAGACACTTCAAAGAGGATCGGATCACGATTGCGCTCTTCTTCTTTGTGGCGTCCTGCACGGTTTTGCCTCTCGGGCTTCTTATCCTTTTTGGGTGAACCAAACGGAAAGAGCCCGGGGATCTCCCCGGGCTCTTACACCTTTGTTGGATTGGTCTCCGCTCAGAGGAGCGGCGCGATGACGAGGCTGACGATCGCCACCACGTTGATGAGGAGGTTCATCGACGGACCAGACGTGTCCTTGAACGGATCGCCCACCGTGTCACCGACAACAACCGCCGCGTGGGTTTCGGTGCCCTTGCCGCCAAGATTACCTTTCTCGACATACTTTTTGGCGTTGTCCCAAGCACCACCCGCATTGGCCATCATCAGCGCCATAAGCACGCAGCCAAGAAGCGCACCGGCAAGCATGCCGCCGAGCGCCTCGGGCCCGATGATCAGGCCAACAGCCGGAGGAGTACAGACCGCGATCACGCCCGGGAGCATCATACGCTTCAGGGCTGCCGTTGTGGCGATGTCGACACATTTGGCAGTATCGGGCAGCGCTGTGCCTTCCATCAGTCCCGGAATCTCCCGGAACTGACGGCGGATCTCCTCGATCATCTCAAAGGCTGCGTCGCCCACTGCCGTCATCGTGATCGATGAGATCATGAAGGGTATGGTGCCACCGATGAAAATACCGACAAGAACCAGCGGGTCGGAAAGCAGAAGTGTAAACTCAGGCAGTCCAGCATCGACGCGGTTGGCCGAGATGGTCTGGACGAAGGCCGCGATGATCGCAAGCGCCGCCAGGGCGGCCGCACCGATTGCAAAGCCTTTGCCGATGGCTGCCGTGGTGTTGCCAAGCTCGTCCAGGCTGTCCGTGATCTCACGCACATCCTCACCCATTCCGCCCATCTCGGCGATGCCGCCAGCGTTGTCAGCGACCGGACCATAGGCGTCAATCGCCATGGTGATCCCGACGGTCGCCAGCATGCCAACTGCCGCGACACCAACCCCGTAGAGACCTGCCAGAGACGTTGAGACAAAGACGATTGCCGCGATGCACAGAAGCGGTGCGACGACCGATTCCATGCCAACCGCGAGACCGGTGATCATCACCGTCGCAGGCCCGGTTTTGCCAGATTCAGCGATCTTTCGGACAGGTTTCGAGGCAGTGTAGTACTCGGTGATCAGACCGATCGCGACGCCACCTGCGGCGCCTGAGAGCACCGCAAGCCAGATGTTGACGCCGAGGCCCATCCCTTGGATCAGCAAGAAGGCAGCCGCCAGGAACAAAACCGGTGCGCCAAGTGTCCCTGTCCGCAGTGCTGCGGCCGGCTCTTTCGACGATTGCGACTTAACCACAAAGATCATGATGATTGACGCGATCAGACCAGTGGCTGCGAGCGCCAATGGCAGGAACATCATCGCCTGGGCTGTTTCTTCGCCAACCGAGCTGACTAGGGTTGCTGCAATCGCGATGGTGGCGATCATCGAGCCGCAGTAGCTCTCGAAGATGTCCGAACCCATGCCGGCCACGTCGCCGACATTGTCGCCCACGTTGTCGGCGATCACGCCCGGGTTTCTTGGGTCATCCTCCGGGATGCCAGCCTCGATTTTGCCTACGAGGTCAGCGCCGACATCAGCCGATTTCGTGAAGATGCCGCCACCGACACGGCTAAACAGCGCCACCGAGGACGCACCCATGCCGAAACCTTCAAGGCTATGGGCGTCTCCGCCCAAAAACATGTAGAGCCCACCGAGGCCGATCAGGCCCAGGGCTGCAACACAAAGGCCCATTATCGATCCGCCAAAGAACGCGACCGTCAGCGCCGTTGCAGCGCCTTCATTCTGTGCCGCTGTTGCGGTGCGGACATTCGCCTTGGTAGCCGAGTACATCCCAAGCCAACCTGCAATCGAGGAACTCAACGCACCGACGATCACGGCGACAGCAACGGCAGCATCGAGGAATATGAAGGTCAGCACGACCTGTACCGCCAGGAACATCGCCAAGAGCGTGTATTCCCGCTTCATGAAAACCATGGCGCCAAGGTGGATCTGGTCACCGATCTTTTTGTTCGAGTACTCACCGTCGGGAAATAGCATCACCTTCTGAGAGAGGAAGAACGCCAAGCCGAGCC
>JBCDAQ010000086.1:0-15121 GCA_039185285.1 Pseudomonadota bacterium | reverse complement strand
GTCTGGTAGAATCAAGATTGAGGGTGACATGGGTGTCGCCATGAAGATGAGTTCTCTCCTGGGATGATCCCATGATGCCAGCCGTCGATTTGCCTCCAAGGGCGATCCCCTGGGACGACGGGTTCGAAGTGGTTACTTCGGATGGTAAGAACTTGCGCGCGGCCCTGTGGGAAGGCGAAGGAAGCGGGACTGTCCTGCTTCTCTCGGGCCGCACGGAGTTTCTCGAGAAGATGGCTGTCCCTGCAACCGCACTTGTCGAGCGCGGCTTCTCGGTCGTTAGTTTCGATTGGCGCGGGCAGGGGCTTTCCGACCGTCTCGCCGAGCCTCGCATCATGGGCCATGTCGACAAGTTCACGGACTACCACTTAGATCTTCAAGCGATTTTGGCCGCGCCCGAGGTTCGAGAGCTTGGCTCGATCGATGTGATGCTCGCGCATTCTATGGGCGGTGCGATCGGATTGGGTGCGCTCTACCGAGGCATCCTCAAGCCACGGGCAGTGATCCTCTCAGCGCCTATGTTGGGGTTTGAGATGTCAAGTACCTTGCGCGTGGCCGGCTTTGTAACGACCAAGATCGCCGAGTTTTTGGGCAAGCTGGATAAGCGCCCGCCTTTCGGAGATGTCGATAGCCCCTACGTTTTTCAGGGGTTCGAGGAAAATGTCCTGACGTCAGATGAAGATGTCTTCCAATGGATGGTCAAAGCGCTTCAGGATGAGCCGCGCCTCCAACTTGCCATGCCCTCAATCCGCTGGCTTGATCAGTCGACCGAAGAGATGTCTTGGTTGTCTAGCCGGGGCAAACTCGACATGCCGGTCATGATCTTAGATGGCAGCGAAGAGGCTGTAGTTGATGGTGGCGCAATTGACGATGCCGTTAAACGTCTTGATGCTGAGATGGTTAGCATTGAAGGCGCGCGCCACGAAGTCCTGATCGAGAGTGAGCCGATGCGTGCGCAGGCATGGGCTGCAATTGACGCGTTTCTAAAACGGCAACACATTCTTTGAACTGAATTCCCAAAACTCTTGAGACACCACGCCAACGTTTTCTCTGATCTCTGAGACGTGACGCTAATTACGCGTCGGGCGCCTTTCGATAGATTTGTCGCCGTGGAGCGCATCTTTTAACCCAAATCATGGCGGTGGGGATGCGAGCGGTCGGGCCGACTTCATCGATCGATGGCACGATCGGCACCTATTGATGCAAAAGAGGGAAAAACTGTGAGGGTTTATCGATTGATGGCGGCGCTGGTCGCTTGCTTGGTTGCGGTTTCATCGCCGCTTAGCGCTAGCACGGTGATCGTTGAGTTCGATTTCCGTACTCTCGATGTCGAGGGAGTGGAAGACGACGGTGATACCGTAAACCTTAACCCTGGTACGACCTTCAGCTATGGTAATCTCAATCTCGTTTTCAACGCATTCAATTCACCTAATACGGTCGTGTTCACATCGTACACCAAAGGTATTGGGTTTGGTGTTGTAACGGGCATCAACGATCCGGTTCCGCTCGACGGCCTAGGCAACAATGGTGAGGCAATTAACATTCTCTTCAGATCATCGATCCCCGATGGCTGGGAGTTCGCGATGTACAGCTTAAACTATACCGATGCTAACTCCGACGACTTCGCCTTCGCAGCAGGCGGGTGGACCGTCTATCAAGGGACCGATGATTGGGTGAACAATCGAGATCCGCTCAACCAGGGGCCGCAATCGAATAGGATCGCGAACTATGATGCAAACCTTGGCGGTGGGTCTGGGAACGGACAGATTAACGAGCTGCGGAACAACCAAGGCACGGCGCTGATCAATCCGAGCCGGTCCTTCGAGGAGCGGGTTCCAGGCTTCTTCGGGATCAACATTCACTCCCGCCGCAATCCCACTGCACTCTACCTGTCAGGACTGGCGATTGAGCTTAGTGAAGAGGACGCACTGGCACTTGGCCTAGCGACCACGGAAGTTCCGGTACCTGCGCCATTGGGTATGCTTGCGGTGGGATGCGCTATGCTTGCCGGACTGCGTAGGCGTACGCGTTCTGAGACCCGGAATGGTCGTTGTTTGAGACTACTTCGGAACCCTACTTAGGATCTCCAAGGCCTCGGCATGGACGCGGGGATCTCCTGCGACTAACGCGCGCCCTCCCCAGCGGCAATCTCGACCCTGCCAATCCGTCGCAATGCCCCCTGCCGCCTGGACGAGGGCAGCAGGCGCGGCGATGTCATAGGCCGCGAGGTCGGTTTCTACGACTAGATCAGCATGCCCCATCGCCACCATAGCATAGCCGTAACAGTCTAGCCCAAAGCGGGTTAACTTGGCGAGCGTTCGGATGTCCTCAAATGCTGCGAGTTCTGTTTGGTTGAAAAGATAGGGGTCGGTTGTCAGAAGGGTCGCCTCTGAAAGGCTGTCACATGTGCGGGTTGTGACGGGGTGCTCTCCGCTTCCATCTCTAAAGAACGCTGCACCCTTGCCGACCACACCTATAAACCGCTCTTTGGTAAACGGTTGATCGATGACTCCCAGTTTGCCTTTTGCACCGTCGTCGAGGGCGATAAGGACGCCCCAGCTCGGCAGACCGGTAATAAAAGCGCGCGTGCCATCGATGGGGTCTAGGACCCACGTCAAACCGCTGGTGCCGGTTACTTGTCCATGCTCTTCTCCAAAGACACCGTCATCCGGACGTTCCTCAGAGAGCAATTCACGCATGGCGGCTTCGGCCTCGCGATCGCCAGCGGTAACGGGATCAAAGCCGGCTTCTCCGGCCTTGTTCTCGGTGGTGAGACGGGCGGTTCGAAAGTGTTTGAGGGCCGCAGCGCCCGCCCGATCAGCCATCCGATTGGCCAGAGCAGCGAGCGCATCGATTTCTTCATCCGTCAATGTTGGGTCCCCCGCAAAAATCAGAGACCCTTTGTTCCCCTCAGTCTGAGACCCGGTCAAGGGTCTCTCGATAGATCCTTCTACGCAGCGTCGCTTAGAACACGTGCGAGGTCGAACAGGCGGCGACGCTGGTTCTCTGGGATCGCATAATAAGCGCGTACCAGTTCCAAGGCCTCTTTATCCGTCATCATATCGCCTTGCGCTGTGCTCGCGTTACTGCCGACACCGTCCAGCCCTTCAAAGAAAAATGAGACTGGCACGTCGAGTGCGTCAGCGATGTCCCAAAGGCGAGATGCTGAAATACGGTTCGTGCCCGTCTCGTATTTTTGGATCTGTTGGAATTTGATGCCGACCTTGTTGCCGAGTTGTTGCTGGGTCATCCCAACCATCCATCGGCGTTGCCGTACACGTTGGCCTACATGCTCATCTACAGGATGCTTCATTCCATTCTCCGGTTTAATCGCCCGCCCCTGGGCAAGCGTCATAGAGATTAGAAGCAAGTATCGTGCCACGTCTGCAGAGCGTTAATTTGATTGACCCTAGGGAAGCTGTGAGAAATGAAAAGAGCACCGAATCCCATTTTTACCCAACGTTAACTTTCGCGGCGAAACCAAACGAACATGTTCCAACATGTTGGTTCGCGTTTGAGTAGATCTTATTGCAAATTGCAAAGACCGGCATTCGCAAAATGCAATGCATTATGCAATTTTTGCGTTAATCATTAAGCGACAGATCGCGCCTGGCGTTTACGTTCATGTGGATCGAGATATCGTTTTCTTAGTCGAACAACGTGTGGCGTAACTTCAACCAATTCGTCATCGTTAATGTACGCGATTGCTTCTTCTAGGCTGAATTTTGTCGGTGGAGTAAGAATTACTGCGTCATCCTTGCCAGAAGCGCGGACATTCGTGAGCTTTTTGCCCTTCAAAGGGTTAACTTCTAGATCGTTGTCGCGGGAATGCTCGCCGATGATCATACCCTCATAAACCTTGTCGCCCGGAGAGGTGAACAGCTTTCCTCGTTCCTCAAGGTTGAACAACGCATAGGCGACCGCCTCACCGTTTTCCATTGAGATTAGAACGCCCGCTCGCCGACCAGGTATTTCCCCCTTGAACGGTGCCCAATCATGGAAACGCCGGTTCAGAACTCCCGTCCCGCGTGTGTCGGTCAAGAATTCTCCATGGTAGCCGATGAGACCGCGCGCCGGCACATGCGCCACAATCCTTGACTTGCCACTTTGCCATGCGCTCATCTCGACGAGTTCTCCTTTGCGGAGCGAAAGCTTCTCGACGACAACGCCAGAGTACTCCTCGTCGACATCGATAGTGGCTTCCTCAATCGGTTCCATGCGTTGGCCATCGACTGTTTGCATGAGAACGCGTGGTCTCGAAATTGACAGCTCAAAGCCTTCACGGCGCATGTTCTCGATGAGAACGCCCATCTGCAACTCGCCCCGACCAGCGACCTCAAAGGCTTCGCCGCTCGGCGTGTCGGTAACCTGAATTGCGACATTCGACTCCGCCTCGCGCATCAGCCGGTCGCGAATAACGCGCGATTGAACTTTTTTGCCATCGCGGCCTGCAAAGGGGCTGTCATTAATGCCAAAGGTGACAGTGATTGTTGGTGGATCGATTGGCTGTGCTTCGATCGGGTTACTTACAGAGAGATCACAGAGCGTATCGGCGACCGTTGGTTTGCTCATACCAGAGAGCGCGACGATATCTCCGGCTCGGGCCTCGTCGATTGGTTGACGGGCCAATCCTCGGAACCCGAGAACTTTGGACACTCGGAAGCGTTCGATCTCGGTGCCTTCGCGCGACATTGCTTTGATCTGCATGCCAGCCTTTGCGACACCGGCCTCGATCCGACCGGTCAGAATGCGACCCAGGAACGGATCAGCCTCCAGCGTGGTCGCGAGCATTCGAAAAGGGTCGGTCGCCTTCGCTGCCTGAACGGGTTGCTCGACATGGGCAATGATGGTTTCCATCAGCGGCGCCAGGTCTTCCCGGGGATCCTCCAACTCCCGTGTTGCCCAGCCTGACCGACCGGACGCGTAGAGTGCGGGAAAGTCCAACTGGTTCTCATCTGCCCCTAGATCAGCAAATAGATCAAAGCACTCGTTCAACACACGATCAGGTTCTGCTTCTGGTTTGTCGATCTTGTTGAGAACAACAATTGGGCGCAAGCCGAGGCCGAGTGCTTTGGCTGTGACGAACTTTGTTTGAGGCATCGGCCCTTCGGCAGCGTCGACGAGCAGGACGACACCATCTACCATCGACAGAATGCGCTCTACTTCGCCGCCAAAGTCAGCGTGCCCTGGCGTATCGACGATGTTGATACGCGCTCCGTGCCAGTCGACAGACGTACATTTGGCCAGGATTGTTATCCCACGCTCCCGCTCAAGATCGTTCGAATCCATCGCCCGCTCAGCGACGTTTTCGTTTGCGCGGAAGGCGCCCGACTGTTTCAAGATCTCATCGACCAGCGTCGTCTTGCCATGATCGACATGGGCAATGATCGCAATGTTGCGCAGTTCCATGAGCCTGCCGCCTCTTTTATGATTCGGGATCTGTGCGTGCAGTTAGCACATGCAGCGAAAGTTGCGAGGCGCTTTCTCCGGGAGAAGTGGGAACTTCCAATCTGCGGCCTTTAAGCAACCAGGAAGATCCTGAGCGTTTTACCAAAGCCACTCGCCTTCACGGCATCTTCGAGATGACGAGAGCTTTGCCTTCCCTCGCCCGATCGAGCACGCTAGCAAAGGGCCGAAACTGTTCGGGAGAAGACGATGCGGGCGATGCAGATTACAGAGATTGGAGCAGACCTCATTCTGCAGGATGTCCCAGTACCTGAACCCAGCCCGGGTCAAGTTCGGATCAGAGTAGCCGCTTGCGGAGTGAACTTCGCCGATACGCTGATGGTGAAAGGACAGTACCAGGAGAAGCCTCCTCTTCCGTTCTCACCCGGGCTTGAGGTTTGCGGCACCGTCGAGGCGCATGGCGAGGGCGTCGAAGGACCCGCGATTGGAACACGGGTCGCCGTAACATGTGGCTTTGGCGGGTTCGCTGAACAGGTTTGTGCCCCTGCGGTTGCCTGCGTTCCCTTGCCAGACGCAATCTCGGACGCCGAAGGTGCTGCTTTGCAGGTTGCTTATGGGACCAGCCATGTCGCCCTCGACTACCGCGCCCGGTTGAAACCTGGTGAGACCCTGTTGGTCACAGGTGCTGCAGGCGGGGTTGGATTAACCGCGGTAGAGATTGGGGCGCTCATGGGTGCGAATGTGATTGCGGTCGCCCGCGGTGCAGATCGCCTGGAACGTGCCGGTTCAATGGGGGCGTCGCATCTCCTCGATAGCGAGACTGCGGATATCCGACACGAAGTTAAGGCGTTGGGCGGTGCCGATGTCATCTATGATCCTGTCGGTGGTGCGACCTGGGAGGCGGCTATCCGATCGGCGAAGCCCGAGGCGCGGCTGATCCCCATTGGCTTCGCTTCGGGAGATGTGCCGCAGATCCCAGCGAACATCCTTTTGGTGAAAAACCTGACGGTGATCGGTCTTTACTGGGGCGCATACTTCCGGCTTCGGCCAAAGGTGATGGCGGACAGTTTGGCTCAGCTTCTCGCGTGGCATGCCGAGGGCAAGATCACACCCCACATCTCCAACCAAGTTCCATTGGTCGAGGCGAATGAGGCGCTACGCCTTCTGCGCTCACGCGAAGCAACGGGGAAGGTTGTGGTGACCATCTAGGTATGCCGCATCCGGTTGTGTGCGATCAGGCGTTAAACTCCTCGATCAGATGATCGACTACTTGGCGCAAAGCTTCCTGCCTGTCCGCACCTTGGTTGATGGCTTCGTCATAACATCGTCTCTGGCGTTCAGCTGACGTGCCCCGCGCGCAGATCTCGCGCCCTCGGGCAATTGCCTCTTGTGCGCCCAGATCAGCGCTAGCCGGAGCCGTGAGATCAATCAACTCCTCCAGCAACTCCAAAAAGGGCACCAGCGCATCCTTGCCATGATCGACAAGCTCGCGTGTCGTTCCGTAGCGCTGGGCCCGCCACCGGTTTTCGTTGATCATGATAGCTGGATAGACCCGCCAGCGCTGGTTCATCGAGCGGAGTCGCCAGAGCATCGCCAGGATACCCTGGTAGAGTGCAGCAACTGTCACCGCATCTTCAACTAACGAACAGACATCGGTGACGCGCTGCTCCAAAGTCGGAAACTTGACTGACGGTCGAATGTCCCACCAGATTTTCGTCGCGTCTTCGATACAGCCTGCCTTAACCAGATGATCGACGAGGCGGCGGTACTCGGCGTGAGAGTGGAACACATCCGGTAAGCCTGTCCGCGGCAACGCATCAAAAACGGTCAGGCGATAGGATGCGAGCCCAGTATCGTCCCCCTTCCAAAACGGCGAGGACGTGGAAAGCGCCAAGAGGTGCGGCAGAAAGTATGCCGCTTGGTTCATAAGATCGATCCTGAGGTCCGGATCTTCGATGCCAACATGCACATGGCAGCCACAAATCAACAGTCGGCGGACCGCTGCACCCAAATCGGCCTCGAGGGCATCATAACGCTCTTTGCGTGTATGAGTTTGTGCCTGCCAATCTGCGAATGGATGGGTCGATGCGGCGATGGCAGCATAGCCATGTGCTTGTGCGGCGTTTGAAATGCATCTTCGCATCTGGCGAAGCTCCGCCCCCGCTTCTGGGGCTGTGCGGTGAACCTCCGTCCCAACCTCAACCTGACACTGCAAAAACTCAGGAGAGAGATGTTTGCCGAGAGACGCCCCACAATCCGCAAGGAAGTCCTCAGAAGGGGCCCGCACCAAATCCCGCGAGGCCCGATCGACGATCAGGTACTCTTCCTCGATTCCTATGCTGAAACTCGGCGTTTGCATTTCTTCAGCCTAAGAGGCGGCATCTGCGTTGACAACGCCCAGACCGCTTGCACAAGTGGCCGAACTAATAAGGAGGGTCCCATGAAGAGCGGCGGTGAAATTTTGGTAGAGGCGCTTGCGGCTCAAGGGGTCAAGACTGCCTTTGGTGTGCCTGGTGAAAGTTACTTGGCTGTCCTAGATGCGCTGCATGACAGCGATATTCGGTTTATCCTTTGCCGCCAAGAAGGCGGTGCCGCTTTCGCAGCAGAGGCATGGGGCAAGCTGACTGGGGAGCCGGGGATCTGCTTTGTCACCCGCGGTCCTGGGGCTACCAATGCATCGATCGGGGTGCATACTGCTATGCAGGACTCCAGTCCGATGATCCTTTTTGTAGGGCAGATTGCGCGCGAGATGCGCGGACGGGAGGCATTTCAGGAGATCGACTACCGTGCCATGTTCGGGACCGTCGCCAAATGGGTCACCGAAATTGACAGCGCGGATCGAATGGCAGAGATTGTTGCCAAGGCGTTTCGTGTCGCCCTTTCGGGTCGTCCCGGCCCAGTCGTCGTCGCACTTCCCGAAGACATGCTTAGGGACGAGGTCGAGGCGACAGTTGCGCCGCGTCTTCAGATTTCGCGGCCTGGGGTCCCACATGGTGCCGTTGATCAGACGGCCGACCTTTTGGCGGGCGCCGAGAACCCAGTGATCCTGGTTGGCGGAGGTGGATGGCGAGACCGCGCAAGCATTCCTGACCTCACGGGCTGGGCTGAGGCTTCGGCAATTCCTCTCTCGGTCACCTTCCGCTGCCAAGATCTTGTCGACAACAACGCGCCCTCCTATGTGGGTGATGCCGGTGTTGGTATGCCGCCACATATCCGGGAGATGCTGGATCAGGCCGACCTAATCCTCTCGATTGGGCATCAGTACGACGAGATGTTGACCGATGGCTACACGTTGTTCGACGCGCCCGTGCCAAAGCAACGGATCATCCATGTCCACGCATCAGACGATGAGTTAGGAGCGGTCTATCAGCCCGAGCTCGCGATCCACGCTGATCCCAATGCTTTCGCATCTGCTCTCGCGGCAACGGAGCCTCGTCCAACCAACGCGCTCCGAGATCGACTTGAAGGTCTTCGTGCAAAGTTCGAAGCGAGCTTCGACCTGCCAGCTCAGCCGGGCGATGTTGATATGGGCGCTGTAATGAAGGATGTCCGCGCAAAGCTACCCGCCGATGCTGTTATAACGAATGGTGCCGGCAATTTCGCGATCTGGCCCGGCCGGCTTTTCAAGTACGGAGGCGGGCATCGCCTACTCGGCCCGCAATCGGGCGCGATGGGGGCAGGAATTCCAGCCGCCCTGGCAGCCAAGGTCCATGACCCTGATAAAACGGTGCTTTGTTTTGCAGGAGACGGCGACTTCCAGATGACTTTTCAAGAACTAGGCGCCGCGATGCAGTTTGATGCGCGGCCAATCGTTCTGCTCCTGAACAATGGTGCTTATGGGACGATCCGTATGCACCAGGAACGCGACTATCCCGATCGGATTTCAGCAACCGAGATCCAGAATCCTGATTTCGTCAAAATCGGCGAAGCCTACGGTATGTATGCTGAGCGTGTTGAGACGACGGATCGTTTTGCCGACGCTTTCGATCGCGCCTTGAACTCACCTACCGGTGCACTGCTCGAACTGATAATTTCAGTCGAGGCCATTACGCCGAAACGCACCCTATCGCAGATCAGAGGAACAGGGTCATGACCCGATATTCCTTCGTGCCGCCGAAGGGTGGGCCAAACTATGATTGGTCTGCCGACCACACATTTGTGAAGGTTGGGGCCGAGGATACTGGTGGTCAGTACACCCTGATGGAAGACAATCTGAAGGCCAACTTCGCCCTGGGTCTCCATATGCACCGATACCATGCGGAGACGTTCTACATCCTTGAGGGTGAGATCGATTTCTACATTGATGGAGATTGGATGACTGCGCATCCCGGGGCCTGTATCCATATCCCACCCGGCGTTCCTCATGCCTGCAAAGTGGGTCAGGGCGAGGATCAGGCTCGGATGCTGATGATTTATCAGCCTTCGGGCTTTGATCAATATCTCGCTGAGATGGCAAAGATGTCGGCTGCAGATTTTGAGGATGAGGCCAGAATGGCGGCCCTCAATGAGAAGTACGATATTATCAGTTTGGGTGGCGTGCCAGAAGGGCCGTGAACACGTCTCACTCGCGCTGACGATCCCGGGGTGAACCACCTGGCTTTATGAGTGAGATGGCAAGAAGGCTCCATCCTAACAGCCCTTGGCTATGGGCAGAAAGATTTTGAGGGCCCTGAAAGAAAAGAAGTCCGAATGCCTCCACCGGGCTTGCCGGGGGCCAGATGACCCACTGAATGGGCAGGCCTTCGAAGAGCGTCAGGTAGTACGTGTAGTAAACCTGCGGTGAGATCCATACGAACAGCCAAAACAGGACAAGCGCGCCGACAAACCGGAGCCAAACCGAGCGCCAACGGAACCCGCGCCGGGCCGCCAGCAACATCAGAACAAAAAGCGTCGCACTGATGACGACTAGTCCCGCTTGCCCTAGGGGAGTTAGGTCGAAGAAAGAGTCTTGCTCATACATTCGAACTAGGATCTCGCGAAGCTTGGCTCTGGCCGAGAGCCAAGCCTACATCCAAAACAAAAAACCGCCATCACGGCGGTTTAATGCACTTCAAGTTTTTTCAGGTCTTACTTCAGCGGAGCGACGCCGAGAATGACCGAGAACTTCTCACAGTAGATGTAGAGTTCCGAGAATTGGTCGGTGTCGATGCTGGCTGGTACGACGAAGGTGGCTGTACCCTTCTTGACGTCCAGCTTGTCGTGGATTTTCGAGCCTTTTGCGTACTCTTCACCATTACCAAAGCCGATTTTAATGTCGGGTGGGTTCTTCGTGGGGTCGAAAACATAGTCTTCGCCGAGAACGACCTTGGTTTTTCCGTCTACCTTTTTGACTTTGACGGTGCCGGTAACATTGTAGCCGCGGCGTCCAGAAAGCGTGCCTTTGCGTGCCTCAGATCCGGCGAATGCAGGCTTCGCGCCAAGGGCGATCCCCGACATAGTGGCCAGGGCAAGGCCAGAGAATTGGCGGCGAGAAAGTGTCATGCTGGTTCCTTTCTTGATTAATCCACGCCGAGATGTAGAGAGACGATGCTCGTTTCCAAACGCTTGATTTGCAACGTGTCAGCGAACTCACGCAGACTTGTCGTCCCTTGAAAACCCGTGACTTCAGGAGTCGTGATCGAGTCGTCTAGCGGACAAGCTCAGCAGAAGAGCCGGCGGTTTCGACTTCCTCAGCAAAGTCGAATGCTTCGAGCCGCCCAGCCCGCTGCCCAGCTTTCTGCGCCGAAATCTTGATTTGCTCGATGTCCTTAGTTGCCTGATCAAAGTGGCGATCCAGGTTGGAAACGCGGTCTACCAGACGCTCAGTGTCTTTGTGCAAAAGCCCCAATTCACGGCGAATTCTATTTGCCTCGTCCCGCATCCGCGCGTCCTTCATGACACCTCTCATGGTGTTCAAGACAGCCATCGCGGTCGTCGGTGAGACAATCCAGACCCGCTGTTCGAAACCAAAGCGCACGACATCGGCAAAATTTGCGTGGAGTTCCGCGTAGACCGCTTCGGAGGGCAGGAAAAGCAAAGCGCTGTCGGCGGTCTCTCCCTCCAAGATGTACCGCTCTGCAATATGCTGAATATGTGTTGTAACAGCGGTCTTCATCGCTCGAACAGCCCGCTTCAGAGCTTCTTCCGAGTCAGCCGCCCGCAGAGCCTCATAAGCTTCTAGCGGAAACTTTGAATCGATCACGATCGGTCCGGGAGGATGAGGCAGATGGATCAAACAATCAGCACGTTTTCCGTTGGAAAGTTGTGCCTGGAGCGCGTAGGCATCCGGCGGCAGGGCGCGAGAGACGATGTCGTTGAGCTGGATCTCACCGAATGCTCCTCTGGTTTGTTTGTTCGACAGGATATCTTGGAGGCTCAGCACATCTCCGGACAACTTTTCGATCTTGGTCTGCGCTTTATCAATCGCTTCCAGCCGCTGCTGTAGGTCGCCGAGCGAACGGGCCGTGCGTGTCGCAGAAGTTGTCATATTGTCACCGAGCCGCGCGCTGACCAATTCGAGCTTATGATTGACCGTTTCCATAAGGCGTGCTTGGGCTGCAGCTTGCGCCTCAGTGACCTGCGTTAGACCGCCCTGCAGCTGCTGCTGGTTTTGTCCAAGCTGAGCGAGCCCACGCCCAAGCGCCTCCATCGACGTCGCCATCGGTTCGATGGCCCGGAGCGCACGGCGGCTCGAAAGGATCGAAATCACGACCAGGAGGAGCACGACGAAGATTAACCCAAAGATCACGGCAACACCGATTATCAATGGATCGGAGACTTCCAGGGTGTTGAGAACATCATCCATCAGCGCCGCCCGAACAGTTTTTCAATCTCCGAAAGGCTTAGTCTAACCCAGGTTGGACGGCCGTGGTTGCATTGACCGGAGTGCGGAGTTTGTTCCATTTCGCGGAGCAGAGCGTTCATCTCATCACCCGACATGCGCCGACCGGAACGCACGGAGCCGTGGCAGGCAATCCGGCTCAGGATCGCATCTAGGCGGGACTTCAACTGGATAACCATTCCGCCATCAGCGATCTCATCAGCAATATCTCGCATGAGTCGCTCTACATCCGGCTGACCGAGCAAGGCTGGGATCTCACGAACACAAACTGACCCATCGCCGAATGGTTCGATCACCAATCCAAGCTCAGATAGCATACGCGTCGCATCCAATACCGGCCCCGCCATGACACCTAGATCTACGATCTCAGGGATCAGAAGGCCTTGGCGCTTCACACCATCCTTTTCCATTTGCGCTTTGAGTTTCTCATAAACCAACCGCTCATGAGCCGCATGTTGATCGACTAAGATCATTCCATCTGAGGTTTGAGAGATGATGTAGTTCTCGTGGATTTGCGCCCGCGCTGCCCCCAAGGGAGTGTCTGCTGGAGGCGCGTCACCCTCGGGTTCGATCCTGGCTGACGGGGCGATCTCGGCAAAACCTAGCGGTTCGATAGGTGCTTGAAACCCGTAGTCCGTTCGAGAAGGCGGCGCAGCGGCTCGTGGGTGTGGCGTGGCGCTGCTATGACTAAACGTGCCAAGAGCCGAGTCAGATATCGTTGTTGCGGTTCGATGGCCTTGCTCGGCAAGACCGTGGCGCAAGGCCGAGATGATTAGTCCCCTGATGGTCCCAGGGTCACGAAATCGAACTTCAGCTTTCGCCGGGTGAACATTTACATCAACCCGCGTTGGCGGGCACGAGAGATAGAGGACAGCCGCCGGATGGCGGTCTCGTGGCAGCAAATCAGTATACGCGGCGCGCAAAGCACCGGATAGCTGACGGTCTTTCACTGGACGCCCGTTCACAAACAGAAATTGTGCAACCGCAGCGCCTCGCGAATAGGTGGGTAGTCCCGCAAAGCCGGATATGCTGAACTCCTCGCGCCTTGCGTCTATTTCGATTGCATTCTCGAGAAAGGCCTTGCCGACCACATCGCGTATCCGCTGTCGACGGGCCGTCGCGGGGTCGTCCAAAAGAACAGGCAAAGATAGAAGAAGGCGGCCTTCACCTCCGCCCGTCGTATCTCGGAGAGTTAGACCGACCTGCGGCTCTGCCAGGGCCAGGCGCCGCAATACATCCTGGATCGCTTGGGTTTCGGCCCGATCCGTTCTGAGGAACTTGAGCCGCGCAGGCGTCGAGGAGAAGAGGTCGCGAACCACAACCGTCGTGCCGGTACCGCGTGCCGTTGGTCGAGGCTCACCGACCTCACCTGCCTGGGCTTCCAGCTGCCAAGCGCCGCCTCCCGCATTACTTTTCAGGGTGAGACGCGCGACTGAGCCGATCGAAGGCAGTGCCTCTCCCCTAAAGCCAAAACTCGAGATGTTAATCAGGTCGGTACCGTCGATCTTAGAGGTGGCGTGGCGCTCCAGAGCTAAACTCAGTTGATCTAGTGGAATGCCGATGCCGTTATCTTCGACCTTGATCAGCGATTTGCCGCCATCGGCGATCGTCACGTCGACCCTGGTCGCACCTGCATCCAAGGCATTTTCGACCAACTCTTTGACCGCAGACGCTGGGCGCTCAATCACCTCTCCGGCCGCTATCCTGTTGGCAGCGGCATCGGATAGCCGACGAATTGGGTTTCGACCCTCTATATTGCGATGAAGAGCAGTCATCCTACAACAGCTAGCAGGATGACCGCGATTCTGAAAGGGTTGGTTAGCGGGTGCTCTCGATCGCTTCCGGTTGGCCGACCACTGTTATCGCCAGGCTCTCGGGCTTTAGCACACGGCTCGCCGCCCGTTTGATGTCGTCTGTTGTGACAGCTTCGATCAAATCGTTACGCCGATCGAGGTAGTCGATCCCAAGGTTCTCCTCTTTCATGAAAACCAAGTAATTTGCGATCTTTGCGTTGCTGTCGAAACGCAATGCAAATGCTCCCGTGAGGAACTTTTTCGCCTTCTCCAGCTCTTTCTCGCTGACACCCTCGCCCGCCATACGCTTCCACTCGTTCTGAATGATCTCGATACTCTCGGACATGCTCTCATTGGCGGTTTGCACGGCACCGAGATAGGCTGCACTTTCGCCACTTAGGCTCATGTAGGAATAGACCGAATAGGCGAGGCCTCGTTTTTCACGAACTTCTTCGGTCAGGCGTGAGTTGAAGCTACCGCCCCCAAGTGTGTAATTCATGACGAATGCGGGAATGAAGTCGGGGTCGGTCCTTTGGATGCTACCATGCCCGAAGATTGCCGCCGATTGTGGTACGGGCAGATCAATCACGGTGATACCTGGATCGTTCGCCATCTCAGACCACACTCTCTCAACCCGAGAGCCCTCAGCTACGCCGCCGAGGATGGTATCCACCAGCTTGCCTGCCTGCTCAGGGGTGACCGCGCCGACCACGGCAACGGTTGCGTTCGCGCGATTGACCAGACGCGGCAAAGCGGCAACCAAGTCGTCCCGGGTCAGAGATTCGACGCTCTCGCTCGTAGGATAACGACCATATGGATGCTTAGGATAAGCTGCGGAGTACCAAGCCTTGCGAGCTAAAGCCATGGGATCGGTTTCATCCTCAGCGATGCCCGAAATCATACGCGCTCGGCTGCGCTCCATCGACTCTGCGTCGAAAATCGGTACGGCGAGTGCAGTCGCAAGAAGACGCGCCGAGGGTCCCATCGTCTCGACCAGCATCTGAGTAGCCGTTTAACAAGTTGATTTTGTCCACTGTTCTCATTAGGGGCAAATGCCTTGGGTCACTGTTTCTAAAAAGGCTGAGTTGCTTATCAGAAGTAGGGG
>JBCDAQ010000085.1:0-15303 GCA_039185285.1 Pseudomonadota bacterium | reverse complement strand
GACATCACCTGTAAAGCACGCGGAATGAAGTCTGGATAAAACAGGTGTCGAGCGCCCAGGCCTTCCCACTTCCACCGCGTAGTGCTCCTCACCTCCATCCTCGGGCCGGTAAACATGAACCTTGCCTGCCTCGGCGAACCTTGTCGGCACCTTGGCTCCTGAGATCAATTGCATCCGGATCGCTGCTTCTGCCGCGCGATGAACCTCAATCTCGGACAGAACACTCAGCCTGCCTTGCTCACCCAATCGTTCTGCGACAGCCGCTTCTGACCAAACAGCTACAACCGCAGCAGGCAGGAGGCGCGCCTGTTTGACGAGGTTAAGAGCCAGCCCATGAAGATCCGAAGGCCCATCGCGGCGAGTCAGGTACGGCCCTTTCATCGGTGTCGCAAGATCTCCTGCCGGATCCGCCGTTGCCCTCACAAAGCGCGCGTCGTCCCGGTCGCTGAGGACAACTCGCGCCAGCTTTCCGTCATATGCTCTCGCTTTCAGCGTCTCTGCTCGATGATCAGAAATCGCGATATCGATCTCACGTGGCCCAAGCGCTCTGATCTCGGCCAAGCGGGCATCACTCACCGTCTCGGCAGCTAAAACCAAAGCACCTCCAGACTGCGAGACGAGCACGATCGGAGCGCCCATCCGCAGATCAGCCCTGGCGCGGGCCACACGTTCTTCAGCTGTTAGAGTGAGAGACATCGCTCCGCCTTCTTTGTTGTCGCGATATATGCAACAAATGTCTGCTCACGGAACCCCGATTCTGAAACATTCCCGTCAGTAGGGACACGGTTCGGTGAGAGTACTGACAGAAAACTAGCACTCTGCTTCATATTTCCCATCTGCCGCTCCAGACAGAAACGAGACGACGTGGAGCAATAATATGTCTGTTTCAAAGAAGATCCTTCTCGTCGATGACGATGAAGACCTGCGGGAGGCGCTCGCAGACCAACTGGTCATGATCGATGAGTTCGATGTGTTCGAAGCCACAAACGGCAATGATGGGATAGAGCGCTCAAAGACCGAAATGCATGACCTCATCATCCTCGACGTTGGTTTACCTGACATGGACGGCCGAGAGGTTTGTCGTCTGATGCGCAAGGCTGGTGTCAAATGTCCGGTAATCATGCTCACCGGCCAAACTTCAGACTCGGACGCAATACTAGGCCTCGACTCGGGCGCGAACGACTATGTGCATAAGCCTTTCAAGTTCCCAGTTTTGCTTGCGCGCATACGTGCTCAACTTCGCCAACATGAGCAGTCAGAGGATGCGGTTTTCCAAATCGCCGAGTACAGCTTCCGCCCCGGGGCAAAGATGCTCACGGACGAAGAGGAGCGTAAAATCCGTCTAACGGAGAAGGAAACAAACATCCTTAAGTTCCTCTATCGCGCCGGTGGACGAACAGTTGAGCGTGATGTTCTGTTGCGTGAGGTCTGGGGCTATAATGCAGGCGTCACCACGCATACGCTGGAGACGCATATCTACCGACTCCGCCAAAAGATCGAACCAGATCCATCAAATGCGCGGATTCTCCTCACGGAATCGGGAGGGTACAGACTCGGAATGTGAGCCTCTGCCCCTTGAAGGTACAAAATCGGCACCATAATTAACCATTAGGCAGCGGCTCCCCCCCAACCTGCTGCTGCCCAGCTGGTCGGTTCTCCCCCCCCTCGGACCGATCAGTTGCAGGGTCCCGTTCGGACCAGCGCCCGGTGTTTCCCCGCACCGGGCGCTTTTTATTTTGAGGGTGTTTTTCGTTGCAGCCAGATCGCTCGCAGGTCACTCTCCCGCACCACCCTTTAGACGGAGACTTTCATGCCCACCAGCATCGCCACCTGGAACATCAACTCGGTCCGTTTGCGTATAGATCTCGTAACCGAATTTCTAAACATGGTGGGACCTGATGTGCTCTGCTTGCAAGAGACGAAATCCCCGGTCGAAAAGATCCCCGTCGAGAAGTTAGCCGAGGCCGGGTACCCGCACATGATCGCCCGTGGGCAGAAAGGTTACAACGGTGTCGCGATCATCAGCCGCGAACCGCTGGAGGATGCAGGCCATATCGACTGGTGCGATAAGGGCGATGCTCGCCATGTCGCGGCGCGCCTGCCAAACGGTGCGCTACTCCACAACTTCTATGTCCCCGCGGGCGGCGACGAACCAGACCGCGAGAAGAATCCAAAATTCGCTCATAAGCTTGATTTCGTGACGGAAATGACCGCCTGGGGTGTCAGGGAAGAAACGCCAGGTATCCTAGTCGGCGATCTGAACATCGCGCCATTGGAAGAGGATGTCTGGTCGCATAAACAGCTCCTAAAAGTTGTCTCCCACACACCGGTTGAGACCGACGCAATGATGAAGGCGATCGAGACCGGCGGCTGGACAGATGTGACGCGAGCCGACATTCCAACGCCCCAGAAGCTCTACTCCTGGTGGTCCTACCGCGCGCGTGATTGGGCCGCCGCGGACAAGGGACGGCGGTTGGATCACATATGGGCTCGCGGGGTCAGCCATGTGCAAGGCTCCAGCCAAATTTTGAAGGACTGGCGGGGTAAAGAGAAGCCGTCTGACCACTGTCCGGTGCTCGCGAGCTTTGATCTCGGCTGAAACGCAATTGACGGATCGTTTCGTGGGGGATAATGACTGCGCAAGAATATTGCGCTGCACTGCACCACCCGGAGTCCCTCAATGAGCTTTACCGTTCAACCTGCCGCCCCCGCACGCCCCAATCGTTGCCAACTATTTGGCCCTGGCTCACGACCAGCCCTGTTCGAGAAAATGGCAGCATCAACCGCAGATGTGGTTAATCTTGATCTCGAGGACGCGGTAGCACCGGATGACAAGATCGAGGCCAGGAAGAACGTCATCCAGGCGATAAACGATGTTGACTGGGGCAATAAGACCGTGAGCGTCCGGATCAATGGTCTCGATACGTCCTATTGGGTACGAGACGTTGTGGACGTGATGGAGCAAACGAACGGGCGTCTCGATCTCATAATGATTCCCAAAGCGGGCAATGCAAAAGATGTCTACGCGGTAGATGCCATGGTCAGCGCGATCGAGGACCAGCTAGGTCGAACCAAGCGGATCGGCCTCGAGGTGATCATCGAAACAGCGACGGGCCTCGCGAATGTCAATGAAATTGCCGCAGCCAGCCCCCGAATGCAGGCTATGAGCCTTGGCCCAGCAGATTATGCAGCCTTTATGGGCATGCAGACAACGGCGATCGGAGGAGAACAAGAGAATTACTACATGCTCGGCCAAGGCGAGCCTCGCCCGCATATGCTGGCCGACCCCTGGCACTACCCCACAGTCGCGATCGTCGCCGCCTGCCGAAGCCATGGCGTGCTGCCCGTGGACGGCCCCTTCGGCGATTTCTCCGATAGCGAGGGCTTCCGCGCTCAAGCGCTTCGGTCGGCCACGCTGGGCATGGTCGGCAAATGGGCGATCCACCCGAAACAGATCGCCATCGCCAACGAGGTGTTTACTCCGACAGAGGCCGCGATCGCCCAAGCCAAACGGATCATAGATGCAATGGAAGAGGCGAAACGCTCCGGCGCAGGCGCTGTGACGCTGGATGGCAAACTGATCGACCTCGCCTCTATCCGCCAAGCGGAGGTTGTTGTGAAGCAGGCAGAACTCATCGCGGAGAGCTGAGCTTGAGCCCACGAACCAAACGGAATGCGCAGCATGGACCACGCAAACACCGACCACTCTCTAAATAGCAATTGGATCTTACAAGGCGCGATATGTCGGCTCGGCTGTAGCACGGTCCATCCGGACCGTGCTTAAGTGGCCGCTGGATGCCCCGGCACGGGGCGTCCGGGGGGCACAACTTGAGAAGAGTGACGATTGCATTTCAGCGACATGGTGCATAAATCCCGCGCTGAGCAGGAGAACGCGCATGCAAAACTATCTGGACTTCGAGAAGGGCTTGGCTGAGCTTCAAGGGAAGGCTGCCGAATTGCGCGCGTTGGCAGCTCAAGACCCCAAGATGAATGTCGATGGCGAAGCGGACACCCTCGACAAACGAGCAAGCGAACTTCTTACAGACCTCTATGCCGACCTCTCCCCTTGGCAGAAATGCCAGGTCGCGCGCCATCCAGACCGGCCGCACACGAAAGACTATGTCGAAGCCCTATTCTCGGAAGTGACCCCGCTCTCCGGCGATCGCAATTTTGCAGAAGATCATGCCGTGATCGGAGGTCTGGCACGCTTCGACGATACACCCGTCGTCGTTATTGGTCATGAGAAAGGCCACAACACGAAGACCCGGCTCGAGCGGAATTTTGGGATGGCACGGCCAGAAGGTTATCGCAAGGCGGTTCGCCTGATGGAGCTCGCTGACCGTTTCGGCCTGCCGGTGATTGCTCTGATCGATACGCCGGGCGCTTATCCAGGCAAAGGCGCCGAGGAACGCGGCCAGTCAGAGGCGATTGCCAGATCAACTCAAACATGCTTGGGCCTGCGTGTGCCTATGGTTTCGGTTATCATCGGTGAGGGCGGCTCGGGCGGAGCTGTCGCCTTCGGCACGGCCAACAAAGTGATGATGTTGGAGCACTCGATCTATTCGGTGATCTCGCCTGAGGGATGCGCCTCGATTCTCTGGAAGAATGCGGAGAAGATGCAAGACGCCGCCGCAGCGTTGCGATTGACGGCTCAAGATTTACACGCGCTCGACGTCATTGACCGCATAATTCCAGAACCTCTCGGTGGCGCGCAGCGTGATCCTAAGGCTGCAATCGAGAATGTGCGCGGGGCGATCACCGAGGTTCTTGCAGAGATGGATGGGCTCGGCCCCGATGCGCTCAAAAAACACCGACGGGAGAAATTTGTAGCGATGGGATCAAAAGCGCTCTGACAGCAGATCTTGGCTTTCATGTTCGATTTCCCGCTCCAGTTCCGCCATAAACTCCGCCCTGGAAAGCTCCGCGGGCATCGGGCTACCAAATCGGACGACGGCCCTCCCCGGCCCCACGATCTTCCCGCCCTTTTTCCAGAACTGACCTGAATTGGTCGCCACCGGAACGACCGGGCGAGCAGTCGCTTCGACCAAGCGTGCAATCCCCCTGCGGTAGGGTGCCGCCTCGCCCGGAGGAACCCGAGTACCTTGCGGGTAAACCACGATCTGTCCTTTGGCTTCGCTGAAGGCCGCGACCAACTCCTCCGCAGCGCCATGGCGCACTCTACGATCGATCGGGACCGCCCCAGTCCGTTTCGCATAGAGCCCAAAGATCGGCATCCACATCAGCTCGCGTTTCATCACAAATCGCGCGTATGGCAGAGCGTCATAGAGGATCAGGACATCCAGCATGGATTGATGCTTCGCTGCGATCAAAACATCGCCCTGGGGGATCGATCCTTCGACTGTGACGCGGATCCCGAAAGCCCGTCGGAGCAGCGCAAAAACCACCCTGCACCATGTTTTCTGCCACGCCCGGGTCCAATCCTCGCGCCACAGCACGATCGGTGCTGCAAGAACTCCCATAACTCCCATGACCGCATAGATCACCAAGGCGAACAGAGCGGAGCTCATTTAGGTCATCCGGCTCAGAGCCGCCCGTACAGCCACCCAAGCCGCCGCAAGCGCGATCGCAGTCGTGCCCACGGGCACGAGAACTAATAGCAACAAGGATGTCATGGGGCCCAGCGTCAAAGTTAGCCCAGCATCGTCAGCTGCCCTCAAATCCGGCAACGCCGCCAAGGCCAGAACCCCCAACGCGGCGCCAATGATGCCACCGGCCAGTCCTCTCAAAGCGATGCGGGCGACGAAAGCTTGGGCGATGAAGGCATCGCTCGCCCCGATCAATCGCACCACCCGCACGACATCGCGGTTGCCCGCCAAAGACGCCTGGGCTGCGAGGGC
The DNA here is from genome assembly GCA_039185285.1 of Pseudomonadota bacterium. Lineage (GTDB taxonomy): Bacteria > Pseudomonadota > Alphaproteobacteria > Rhodobacterales > Rhodobacteraceae > Thermohalobaculum. The sequence goes on along the minus strand of JBCDAQ010000085.1, from coordinate 9,445 downwards.
CAACATGCCCGCTGCTGTCAGAACAACAAGGCTGGTGGCCGCCCATGACAACCAGGTTAGAGCACTCGCCGCTTCGATCAGAGGGCCACGCCAGACTTGGTGATCATCGTAGCGCGCGCCCGGTGCTGTTTGATCCAGACGAGCTTGTAGTCTTAGGACATCCGGGCCATCTCCGCGGCGCTCAACTTCAATCAGTCGCGGCATCGGTAGGAGATCGACAGGCAAATCATCACCCAACCAGGGTGTCATTAATGCTGCGAGTTCTGCATCTGTCAGAACGCGGACCCGACCGACGCCTGGCGTCGTCTCCAAAACCTCAACCGCCCTAGCTACACGACTCTCGATCACGTCATCCTCGGCCTGGACAGACACCGTTGCGAGACCTTCGAAATCGGCCTCCCAAGAAGCCGCCAATCGTCCTGCCGCAATGCCCGCCGCAAGACAGATGATCGCGAGAAACCCCATTGCCCCTGCGGTCGAAAGGATGATCCAGGCCGACCACCCCCGCGTCGGCACAATCGGCGGTCCATCCTCCGAACGTAAAAGCCCGATCAAAGATCGCTCCCACTTTGGTTCAATTGACCCTCTGCCAGCCGATAGATCCGCGCGTTGACCTGCCCCTTGGCACTGCGGATAAGGCTGAGATCATGCGTCGCGATCAGCACTGTCTTGCCCAGCCGATTAAGCTCGATCAGCAGCCGCAACAATCGCGCGCCCATCTCAGGATCGACGTTTCCAGTTGGCTCATCGGCAAGAATCAGATCTGGCGAGTTTACAACCGCTCGGGCAATAGCGGTCCGCTGTTTCTCCCCTGCGGAGATCTGAGGCGGGAGCGCATCCATACGATGCCCAAGCCCGACCCATTTCACTAACTGTTCCATATCCTCGCGGTAATCCTCGAACCGCTTTCCTGAAATCCGGAGCGGGAGCGAGATGTTCTCCATCACCGTCAAATGGTTCAACAGCGCGAAATCCTGAAAAACGATCCCGATTCGGCGCCTTAGATCGACGACATCTTCTTCGTTCAACGTATCAGGTTTAAAGCCGAGGATTTCCAGCTCTCCGGACCAGGGAAAATGCTCCAAATACAGCATCTTCATAAGAGTCGTCTTACCAGTGCCCGATGGGCCTGTGAGAAACGCAAATGTCCCCTGCGGGATCTCAGCGCTGATCCCGGCGAGCGTCTCGCGCCCATCATAGCCAAATTTGACATCGGTCATGGATATCATCGCGACGCTACCCTGAATCTAAGCTTCCGGTTTGGCAACCGCAAAGGTCTCGGGGCGGGTGTTAAGCGTCTTGATTCAAGGCGTTTGACAAGAGACTTAAAACGCTTTGTCTTGGTTGTTGGCGAAATCCCTCATATAAATGATATGGTTTGGGGAAGTTTATAGGAATGGAGAGGCAACGTGGCTCAGATCTCATGCCCGGAATGCGATGCCAGCTATACGGTACCGGACAGCGCCATCGGCCCAAAGGGACGCAAAGTCTCCTGCGCGAAATGCGGTCATAACTGGCATGCGATGCCGCCTGAAGCAGAACCTCTGGTTCTGAACGAGCTTGTAGAAGATCCTGCGCCAGCGCCACCTAGCCAGCCCGCCGCACAGCCTCAACCTACGGCTGCTCCCGCGCCTGCACCATCTCCAGAACCTGAACCAGTGCCACCCCCGGCAGCGGAGGCTCAGAATCAACTGCGCGAGGACCGTGCACGTCAATTGGCGGAGATCCGACAGATCGTCGACGAAGTGCAGCAAGATCCTGCGCCAGAACCCCAAGCATCGATGCCTCCTGCTGCGGCGCCCGGCGGGGCTGCCGGGTCCAATATTCCTTTCCCGGAAGCTCAAGAAGCGGCCAAGCCCGCATCGAAGGAGCCGCGATCCTTCATGAAATCCTTGGCAGATCGGATGAACGATGAGCCGGAGGAGCCTCGGGTTACAACCCCACCGCCATCGCCCCCACCGCCAGAACCAGCCAAGGTTGAGACGGACGATTTGAGGGAGCGGATCGCCCAACGCGGTGTCGACCAAAAAGCAGGTGCTTCGAAGGTTACAGAGCGTAGTCGGCGTAAAATGCTCAAAAAGCATACCAGACGGGCCGCAAAGAAAGCAGCTTCGGATAAGCGTGGAAGCGGCGCATTTGCGACCGGCTTCTTGCTTGTTTTGATCGTTGTCTCAGTCTTATCGTCGCTCTACCTGCTAGCACCACAAATTAGCGCGCAAGTTCCGGGCGCTGAGCCGATCCTCAACAACTACATAGCCAAAGTTGATGAGGCACGTGCAGGTGCTTACGGCTTGGTCGAAGACTTCATGACCAAAGTCGAGCCGGTGATCGAAGGAGAGGATGGCGGATAGGAAAGCTGATCCGCCTTCCAGCGCTGCACAGATTAGTGCCGATTGTCGTCCAAATAACGTCTGATTGCTGGCTGTTCATCAATCCCAAATTCGTCTAAATTCCCATCGTCGAGAGAGCAATCGAGATTGGGTGAACGCAATGCTATCAAATCTATCGAAGGCCTTTCTGGGATGTCTTTTGATTGGCGCCTCAGCTACCGGAGCGAATGCGCTCACGATCGGCGGATTCGACTTCGACGATAATGCGGGCGTGGATCAGCTAAATGCTTCGTCTCCAGCCAACACGTTCCGGATTGGTATCTCAACAGCAACGTCTGTCGACGAAGTTGAATCTGTTCTCACGGACAATTCGCAAAACACCACCGCGACGCTCTTTAACTCCTCCGCGTTCGTAGAACTCGCCTTCGTCGATAATGTACTCGTTAACGCTCCTGGGATCGATCTGGTGATCTTTGAGACCGGGTTCAGCATAGGCGGCACGGACTTTGTCAATGTCACCATCAACGGCACTACCTTCGCGGGCCAAGGGGTCGATACGGGAGAGTTTGCCGGTGGCTTTCAGCTCAATCAGATCAGCATCGAGCTATCGAATTTTGGCATTCTCGAAGGTGGAGAGGTAAGCTCGGTTCGTTTGGGAACGGCTTTAGGAGATCTACCAACCATCGCCTTTGTCGGGGCCTTGAACAGCACAGAAATCCCCCTTCCGGCGCCCGTTTTCCTCCTGCTCGCTGGGCTTGCTGGACTCGGGCTTGCTGCCCGAAAACACGCAAGATCGGATTAGAACTTTTCAAGCAGCCGGTCGTAATATTCGAGCTCTAACTCGGGTCGGCTCGGTTCGGCTGAACGCTCACGCAACTCTTCGAGCAGCTCACGAGCTCGATCCAACTGCAATTGGTCCGGGACACCGGGCCCATCTCCGCGATCCCGGCCATTACCCGTTTGCGAACGGCTGAAGGGGTCCGTCTCACCAAGTTGGCGGTCATCACCGTCGCGATTGCCTTGGCCATCAGCGCCGACATCGCCTTGGCCGTTCTGGATTTGCTCGGCAAGCGCCTGCGCACCTTCGCTGAGGCGATCAAGCGCTTCCATCTGGTCCTGAACTGCGTCCGAGTTGTCACCGCCTTCCAGCGCATCGCGGGCATTGCCCATCGCCTCACCTGCTTCGCCAAGGGCACGGCTCGCTCCGTCGCCACCGGGGAGCTGCCGACGCAAATCCTCAAGCGCCTGACGAAGCGATTCTTGATCGCCTGCTAACCCACCTTGGCCTTGCCCGCCCGGATCTTCGCCCTGACCGAAGTTATCTCCTTGGCCGGTTCCACCCTGACCTTGACGCTGACCTTCGCCAGGATCGCCGCCTTCATTACGGTTGCCTTGACCCTGATTACCCTGTTGCTGGCGGCGCTGCTGGCGCAGTTCGTCAAAAGTCCGGTCTGCAAGGTCGCGCTGGCGCTGGATCATGTCCTGCAGTTCCTGCAGAGCCTGCTGTCCCGGTCCGCCTTGCTGCTGCTGACGACCGGCTTGGAGGTTCTCCAACATCCGGCTGAGCTCACTTAGCATGTCGCGGGCTTGATCGCGCAGTCCCGCTTCGGCTTGGCGCTGCATTTCGTTGAGCATCTCATCGAGATCGCGTTGGCTGAGCTCCTGCCCTTGCTGGCCTTGCTGCCTCTGTTGCGCTTGAGGGTTCTCCTGCATTTGGCGGGCAAGTTCTTGAATGTACTCGTTCATAGCTTGGCGGAGTTCTTCGATCGCCTGGGCAACCTCCTCATCAGTACCGTTCTCAAGCGCATCGCGAAGGCGCTGTTCGGCCGCCCGCAACCGCTCCAAAGCATCCGAAAGATTACCGTCTTCGAGCGAAAGTGCGATGTCCCAAAGCAGATCAACGAGCTCTGGAGCCGCCTCAGGAACACGCTCATAGGCAACCGACGCCGCAAGGCGCCGAACAACCATGCGCGTGCCCATGTAAGGGCCAAGCCTATCTTCAAAAATCGCTTGAGGCCGCTTCGTCACCGATTGGATCACATCCAGAACGCGCAATGCTTGACTGAAGTTCAACGCCAGTTCACGACGCTGCTCAACTAGGCTGGCGGCAAGCGGGTCGCTGAACCGCCGCGCCGGAAGCCGGATCTTACGCGGCTCGGTCGCGGTAATCTGACCAGCCCCGTCCTCGGCATAGAGAACGATCTCAACGTTGCCCCCGGCCCACGGATGTTCCGTCAAATCCTCAATTGTGCTTTCTGCGACTTCCGTCGCATCGCGCGAGATTGGCAAAGGCAAGGCGAACTCGATCACATCCAGCTCAAGCCCTTTTCCACGATGCTCTTCCGGCGGTTGGATTTCAGCCCAAGCCGAAACGACGCCATAATCATCGCTCGCCGTGAAGCTTACTTCGAGGGCACGAGTGGCCGTCGCACCCGGGTTGCTGGCAAAGGCGATCTCAGGGGCTTCGTCTGGGATGACGTCGATGGGCCAAGATGCCATCTCGGTCTCACCATCAAGGACCCGGATAGCACCTGACGACGTTAGTTCAGTCACTGCCTCTGCTAAACCACCGCCCAATGGGGCAAAGCCACCTAATCCTGCTAATCCCGGCGCATCGAGGCCCGGGAGCTGATCCAGATCTGTGACCCGAATGGTCACCTCTGACCCTTCCGGCAACTCGATCGGAGAACTTCCAGAATGCGCGGTCAGATAGACCGTTTCCCGGTCGGTATAGTTGGGTGGCACTGCCCACGCTTCGACAACGGGGTTGCGGATGATCTCGGGAACAACAGGAACCAACGGTTGAGGTTGGGTCGCCGAAGCGATCGATTGGCGAAACCCACCTTCGTTGCTGATCAAAGCGGCCAAAAAGACCGAAGGCGCAAACAGTCTCAGCGCCCAACGATCTCGAGCCGCCAGCCTAAGGTTTGGTGCTTTAGCGCGCAGATCTAAGGAAGCCTGTTCCGCTCGCCGCTGATGAGCATGCCAAATGATCTCGGAGGCGAGCGTTCCCCGCCCCGCAGCCAAAGTATCAGACATGGTTGCGAGCGGTCGCTCAGGCGTATCTTCATCGAGCCTACGCATCGCGTCCGCTCTTTTCGGGCGCTGAAATTGCCAAACGCCCCAGCCCAGTGCCGCCAGAACAGCAAGGCCGAAAAGACCCAGAAGCACGCGGTGACCAATCGGCCCCGCCATCTCGAATGCGCCAAAAAGAGCTGCCGCAAAAAACAGTGTAACGATGGTAAAGAGTGGCCAAAACCCCGTTGCAGACCGCTCAGCCCAGATCGCTAGCTGACTTAGATGGATCCGGCGGCGCAAAAGACGCCCGTGCCCGCGAATCTTGCCTCTGAAGGAAAACTGGGTCATCCCGCTCCACATATTGGCGCGGATGATTCCCGCGCAATCAGCTTAGCCATTCTGGTACGCTATCACGTGCCAGCATCTCTGCATATGTGGGCCTTTTGCGTATCACAGCAAATTGGTTTCCATTCACAAGCACTTCTGGGATCAGCGGACGGGAGTTGTACTCGGACGCCATCACCGCACCGTAGGCGCCCGCAGAGCGGAAAGCGACCAGATCACCAGCATCCATTCGCGCCATGTCGCGTTGACGGGCGAAGGTGTCTCCGGTTTCACAAACCGGGCCGACGATGTCTACGGGACCGACGGAGGTATCGGGAGCAGGCTCTTCGACCGGGATCACGTCGTGCCAAGCATCGTACATCGCTGGGCGGATCAGATCATTCATCGCAGCATCTAGGACCAAGAAGTCCCGGCCTTCCTCTTTGCGATAGATCACTTCCGAGACGAGGAGCCCCGCATTACCGGAAATCAACCGCCCCGGTTCAATTTCGATCTCACAGCCAAGATGGCCAACCGTCTCTTGCACGACACGACCATAGTCAAAGGGTAAAGGTGGAGCTTCATTCGTCTGCTGATATGGGATGCCCAGTCCGCCGCCTAAGTCGAGCCTTCTGATGTTGTGACCATCGGCGCGGAGTTGTTCGGTCAGTTCAGCGACCTTAAGGAAAGCATCGCGATAGGGCTGGAGCTCGGTCAATTGGCTGCCAATATGGACATCGACGCCCATGATCTCGATACCCTGCATCGCCCCCGCTTTGGCGTAGATTTCTCGCGCTCGATGCAAACCGATACCAAACTTGTTCTCAGCCTTGCCAGTTGAGATCTTCGCGTGGGTTTTTGCATCAACATCCGGATTGATGCGAATTGTGATTGGCGCTTTCTTGCCTAATGCACGTGCGACCTTGTCGAGGCGCTCAAGTTCCGGCTCGCTCTCGACGTTGAACTGCCGGATGCCAATATTGAGAGCTCGCCACATCTCAACCTCGGTTTTACCAACGCCCGAGAAGACGATTTTCTCCGGGCCTACGCCGGCAGCCAATGCGCGCTCTAGTTCGCCGCCCGACACCACATCGGCGCCTGCGCCGAGCCGGGCAAGCGTCGCAACAACGGCCAAGTTCGAGTTTGCTTTCATGGCATAGCAAATCAGATGCGGCATGCCCGAAAGTGCCTCCTCGAACACCCGATAGTGACGCTCGAGAGTTGCTGTCGAGTACACGTAGAATGGTGTGCCGACTTCGGCCGCAATCTCCTCGATCGCAACGTCTTCGGCAAAGAGACGTCCAGCTTGATAGGCAAAATGATCCATCAGTGAGGCGGCCTTGTTGTTTGGGAAAGGAGTTGCCCTGCGACAGGCAACAGGTGTCACTCGGTCACAGATTCCTGCGTTTCAGCGGCTGTCGATGGTGGCTTGGGATCCCCCTTCTTGCCACAACCAGAGATCGCCAATGCCAGCGAGACTATGAATAATATCCGGATCAAGACAACACCTCCCGCCAACGCTGCACCTCAGCGCGCACATTCTCTGGCGAGGTGCCGCCAAAGCTCGTTCTGCTCCGTGTAGACGCCTCGACGCTGAGAACATCAAAAACGTCTTGCTCAATTCGTGGCTCCACCTCCTGCATTGTTGCGAGAGGGAGGTCTGCCAGGTCGAGACCCTGATCATCGGCGATCTGCACAAGCCGGCCTGTGACATGATGAGCGTCTCGAAACGGCATTCCAAGGACACGAACAAGCCAATCCGCGAGATCCGTGGCCGTCGAGAACCCATCCCCCGCCGCCGCACGTAGCCGCTCTGGATTTGGCGCCATGTCCTTGACCATGCCTTCCATCGCCGCCAGCGCGAGCGCGAGGCTGTCGGCAGCATCGAAGAGTGGCTCCTTGTCCTCCTGCATGTCTTTCGAGAAGGTCAATGGCAGGCCCTTCATCGTCATGGTGAGCGCGACGTTCGCTCCCAAGATCCGGCCGACCTTGGCGCGGATCAGCTCGGCCGCATCCGGGTTCTTCTTTTGCGGCATGATAGAGGAGCCTGTCGTAAATTTATCTGAGAGTTCGACAAAGCGAAACTGTGCCGAGGACCAAATCACCAGCTCTTCGGCCAGTCGGCTCATATGAGTGGCGCAGATCGTGGCCGCCCCCAGAAACTCCATCACAAAGTCCCGATCAGATACTGAATCCATGGAATTTCGCGTTGGCCCATCGAAGCCCAAGGCCACCGATGTCAACTGTCGATCGATTGGAAAGCTGGTTCCAGCGAGGGCCGCAGCCCCCAATGGGCACTGGTTCAAGCGGGCACGGGCGTCGGCAAGCCGGCTTCGGTCCCGACCAAACATTTCCGCATAGGCCAACATATGATGGCCCCAGGTCACTGGTTGAGCCGCTTGTAGATGGGTGAAACCCGGCATCACCATTTCCGCACCAAGCTCCGCCTGATCGACCAACGCAGTAATCAGCGTAGCGAGCATCGCATCCGCTTCGTCGATCGTTCGGCGAACCCAGAGTTTGCAATCTGTCGCGACTTGGTCATTGCGTGAACGACCCGTATGCAGGCGACCGCCCGCCTCACCAATGATCTCCTTTAGGCGCGCTTCGATATTCATGTGGATGTCTTCAAGGGCCGCTGAAAACTCGAACTCACCGCGTTCAATCTCTGCCTTAATCTGCTCAAGACCCTGGTCAATCGCATCAGCATCTTCGGTCGAAATGATCCCCTGCCGAGCCAACATCGCCGCGTGTGCTCGGCTGCCTGCGATGTCCTCGGCGTAAAACCGTTGGTCGAAACTGATCGAGGCATTGATGGCTTCCATCACCTGATCGGGGCCGGATTGAAACCGACCTCCCCACATCGTGTTCGCATCCTGGGTCGCAGGGGGGTGCGCAGCGGCTGCCTGAGGCTTATTATTCATTTCAGAGATCTCTTTTATCTGCTCAGTGAGACAGGACTAATGGTCAAAATCCTCGCCCCCGTTGCGATTCTAGCCGTCTTTATCGCAGTTATTCTGGCGATACCAGAGAACGAGGAGGCGAGCACCGCCAACTCGAACGCTGCGGGTACGGATGTCTCCGCCCTTCAGGTCGGGGACATGGCGAAACTTGTGGTCCATGAAACACCGTTCAACGAGATGACCACAATCTTTGCAAATGGCGAAGGTGAGCCAATGACCGTCGCGGATATGCGCGGAAAGGTTGTCGTCATGAACTTTTGGGCGACCTGGTGCGCGCCTTGCCGCGCAGAAATGCCATCGATCGATCGTTTGGCCGGAGAACTGAACGGCGAAGACATTCACGTTATGGCTGTTTCTACAGACCGAGGTGACCGCGCCCGGATCGACGGGTTCTTTCAAGAGGTCGAGATCCAACATCTCGGGGTATACCGCGATCAGAAATCCGAGCTTGCTCGGGAAGCTGGCGCCTTCGGCCTGCCGATGACCATTATCATCGGACGCGACGGTCGGGAGATAGCGCGTCTTCTGGGCGAGGCCGAATGGGATAGTGCAGAAGCGAAAGCAATCATTCGCCGTCTGGCAGAGCAAGAAGGGTGATTTTCCATCACCTCTAAAGGTGCAGCGGGCGTCAGCTCTGGTTCAGCTGCCGATAGGTCATCTCATAACGCGTTGAGATTGGCCAAACCCGTCTCGGCGTGAGCAAGAATCGAGAAATCGGCTCCTCTGGGAGCGACGCGTCGACTGGGCGCCAGCGGGACATGTCCGTTTAACGGACAAGGAGGACTTGTCCTCCTTCTGCGCGCTTGCGCG
>JBCDAQ010000084.1:0-15316 GCA_039185285.1 Pseudomonadota bacterium | reverse complement strand
TTTGATCTGATCCTTCAGGATCGCAGAGATTTCAGCTGCCTGGATCGCCATCACCCGACCTCTTTCATTGCATTTTGCAGACCAGCGAGTTTCGAGCGGATCGAGCTGTCGATCATCCTGGAACCCACTTTAACGATAAGACCGCCGATGAGGCTTTCATCGACGGCGACATTCAGTTTCACATCTTTTCCAACCGAGGATTTGAGCTCGGCCGCGAGTTTCGCGGTTTGCGCGTCGCTCAACGCCTGGGCCGCGGTCACATCTGCGGTGACCTCACCACGGTGTTCTGCCATCAAGGTCGCGAAGACATCGAGGAACCGATCCAGCGTGAACAGCCGACGGTTCGCGGCCATCAGGCCCAGCACGTTCTTCGTCAGCGCGCCAAGGCCCATTGCGTCTGCAACGGCTGTCAAGGCACGGCCTTGTTCTTCGCGCGTGTGGATCGGGCTCGAGATAAGGTGCTGCAGATCGGTGCTTTCGACCAGCGCGCCCTTCAGGGCTATCAGATCGCCTTCCACCGCCTCGAGCACGCCTTCCTCTTTCGCCAGGTCAAAAAGGGCGGTTGCGTACCGTCCTGCTGCGCTGGATGTGAGACTGGAAGAAGCGGTCACGTCGAGCCTTTCTCGTCATACCTGACAGGCGTCAGGCGCTGTCCCCTGGGGCGCGTCTCCGCAGGGGGGCGGATCACGCGGGGCTTCGCTACCAGAAAGGGGCCGAGAGCACAACTGTCCCGGGCCTTCGAAGTCCCGCGCGGGGTTTGCCCCGGACAGCGCCGGAAGGAAAGAGATTCACGCCCCCCAGGCGATGGGCACAATGTCGCAGGTTTCAGGGCGCGCGGACCGCGCGGCATTGAGAACAGTTGTTTCTTGCGCTTCTCACATCGACATAGGCGATTTCCGGGTCTTCGAGCCGTCGGGCTATCTCTTGGTCCAAATCCTGGGTTTTGACGATTGCGCCCGTCCCATACTTGATACGATGCGCCGTCGTGTAGCTTTTGATGAGGTAATCCGGGCTTGATCGGAGAATCGGAGGCAGCCCTTCTCCCTTCCATCCCTGGCATGCCTCGGCGCAGAGAAAGACAGGTCCCGTCTCCGCATAGGGTTGAGGCCTTGGGAAGGGGCGATGTCCGAGTACCAGCATTCCCTTACCCGCCGGTATGTTCCTGAGGCAATGGCGACAGGGTGCACCCACGCCATCCGAAATGGCGTACTCCGGCGGCTGGCCGTTTGCATCAAACCCCCCTGATCGTAGGGCTTGGACCTCTTCGATTGTCATTGGTATGTAGAGATGTTGTGACGTCATACTGATCTCCCGTCCTGAATGAGCGGAAGATGCCCATCGCCCTAACAGCAATCGACCCGATCCTTGCGGTTCGATCAGGTGTAGAGATTGATCCGTCAAAGCGAGGGCTGAAACCACGACCTATTTTTTGCTATCGCTTTTCCCGAGGGCCTCTTATTCTGCGCCTGTGGGATGGATGAACTTTGTCAGAAGTGAGAAATGATGCGTGGTTTGTCCACCGCTATTGCAGCGGTGGTTATTGGCTTTTGCGGTGGCGCGGCCAATGCGGGTACGCTTTTCTACAGTCAAGATAGCAATGGCAATGGCCTTTTCACGTTGGATACGACTACGGGTGCTGCAACAAACGTAGGCATCTCGAGCGTAACGAGCAGCAACAAGGGTTGACACCAAATGGTTCGGGCGGGTTGTTCGGGACACAGCCCTTCAACGTGCTCGACATCGCGATAGACGGCAGTGGCGCGATCAACGGGGAGTTCTTCGAGATTGACCAGTCCAACTTCACTAATTTTACGGCCCTTTCCGGGCCTGGAGGGGATGTCGAGGGGCTGGCCTTCGGAGGCAGCGGCACGATCTTTGGCCTAGAAGATGGCGGAGATCTTCTCAGCTATGACATCGGAACTGATACCTGGTCGACCATCGGTAACACAGGGATTGACTTCGACCAGATCGGCCTCGCCTTCGCAAGCGATCTGGGTGTGTTGTTTGCGGTCGGAAATCAGGACTCAAACCTGTATTCGATCAATCCGCTGACGGCGGCGTCAACGCTTATCGGCGATACTGGAATAGGCAGTGGGGGCGGTTTGGCATATGTCCAGGCTGTGCCACTACCGGCACCGATCTTCTTCCTGCTCTCTGGCCTAATCGGCTTGACGGCGGTTGGTAGGGCGCGGGCACGCGCCTAAAGGCCTAAACAATCATGAAAGGACGCCTTAACCGGCGTCCTTTTTTGTGCGCAGGCCTCGATGGCCTGACCTTTGCTGTCAGAGAAAGCTCTGCGGATCGATATCCACGACGATCCGGGTTTGGCCCGAGGTTTTCACCGATCCGCGCCACGCTTTGATCGCAGGTTGAATCCGCGCGCCTTTGGGCGCCTGGATCAGCAACCGGACCCGATGGCGCCCGCGTAGTCTAGCAAACGGCGCTGGCGCGGGGCCGAGGACCTGCGCGCCCGCTTTAGCCAACATCGGCGCCGCCCGGGCTAGGGTGTTTGCGACCTCCCAAACATGCGCCTCATCGGGTCCAGACACCACCACGCCAGCCATTCGGCCAAATGGCGGTGCGCCCGCCGCCTCACGGATTGCGGCTTCGGCGCGCCAAAACGCTTCTGCCTCGCCGGACAAGATCGCTTGCATCACGTCATGATCTGGCGAGGCGGTCTGGATCATTGCAACCCCTTTCTTCTCCGCCCGCCCTGCGCGCCCGGCGACTTGATGGATCAGCTGAAAGCTCCGCTCTGCCGCGCGAAGATCTCCGCCGGCGAGACCCATATCCGCATCGATCACCCCGACCAAGGTGAGGAGCGGAAAGTTATGCCCTTTTGCCACCATCTGGGTGCCAATGATGATGTCCGCCTGCCCCTCTGCAATCGCGGTCAAACGCTGTTTCAAGGCGTCCGGACCGTCTGTGATGTCAGAGCTCAGGATCTCGATCCGTGCATTGGGGAACAGGTCCGCCGTCTCTTCCGCCAGCCGCTCCACGCCCGGCCCGATGACCGAGAGGCGGTCGTCGCGCCCGCAAGCCGGGCAGGACCGTGGCAGCGGCTCGACATGGCCGCACTGATGGCAAAGAAGCTGGTTGCGGAACCGATGTGTAACCATCTGAGCATCGCAATCGGGGCATTGGAAGTTGTGACCACAGGCCAAACAGCGGGTCAGCGGCGCATAACCCCGACGGTTGAGGAAGAAGAGCACTTGCTCCCCCCGCGCAAGCCGCGCCCTGGTTGCGTCTATCAGAGGTTCCGAGAGCCACCGATTGCGCCCCGGATTATCGGTACGCAGATCGATCATTCGCATCTCAGGCATGACCGCAACCCCGAACCGCTCTGGCAAGTCAAGACGGGCGTACTTGCCTGCTTCCGCATTCACCCAGGTCTCGAGCGACGGAGTCGCCGAGGCGAGGACAATCGCGGCCCCCTCCTCCGAGGCGCGCAGCACGGCCATGTCGCGCGCGTTGTATAGGACATTGTCCTCTTGCTTGAACGAGCTTTCATGCTCTTCATCCACGACGATCAGGCCCAGATCGGCGAAGGGCAGAAACAGCGCCGAGCGGGCACCCACAACCAGTTGCACTCGCCCCTCGGCGACGGCCGTCCAGACCCGGCGGCGCTCAGGAGGGGCAATGCCGTGATGCCACTCGCCGGGCCGTGCGCCGAACCGGTCCTCTACCCGTGACAGGAATCCAGGTGTCAGTGCGACCTCTGGCACCAGGACCAAGGCTTGCCGCCCCGCCGCGATACATTCAGCAACAGCCTCAAGATACACCTCGGTTTTACCAGATCCGGTGACCCCTTTCAGCAATGTTGCGCTAAAAACCTCAGACGCGACGGCATCCCGCAGGGTTCGGGCCGCCGCCGCCTGTCCTTCGTTCAGGTGCGCGCCTTCTCTCTGGCCGAACAAAGGTGCGAAAGGTGCGTCACGGGCAACCTCGCGCGCCATGAGCACGCCGGTTTTGCCTAGGCTGGTCACTACCGCGCTGGAGACACCTGCCATTTGGGCCAGCTCACTTGTTCCAAGACCAAATCCGCCATGTTCTTGCAGCACATCGATGACTCTGCGGCGCGCTGGTGTCTCTTTCTGCAGCGTCACATCGGTGAGGGTCCAAACCTTCCGCACCGGAGGTGGCTTGCCCAGATCAGGTACGCGAGTCGCCATGCGCGCCATCAACCCCGGTGGTGTCAGCGTGTAATCCGCTGCACGCTCGAGGAAGGCTCGCATCGCCTCCCCCACCGGCTGAACATCAAACTTTTTCACCACCGGCTTCAGGGTTTCGACCGCACGTCCCCCCTCAGCAACCCCCCAAACGACACCCGTTACCGGACGCGGGCCAAGCGGGACCTGCACGATGTCTCCGGGGCTTAGCCACATGTCTTCAGGCACTGCATAATCCAAGGCACCGTCAAAAGGCGCAGGGATCATGACTCCCACGGCTTCTCCCGGGCCAAAACGGATCATCTGGTGGTTCATAAAGGGCTTGGCCCCACTGCTTGTGTTCCTGTAGGGTCCCTCCACGCTGAGTGGCGCGCCGGAGGGGACCCCGCATGAAATTCTTCATCGACACTGCAGAGATTGACGAGATCCGCGAACTGAACGCAACCGGGATGGTGGATGGAGTAACAACAAATCCTTCTCTGATCCTGAAATCGGGCCGCGATATCCTGGAAGTTACTAAGGAGATCTGTGCCGAAGTGGATGGCCCGGTCTCGGCCGAAGTCACCGCGACGGAGTTTGAGGCGATGCTGGAAGAGGGTCAGAAGCTGGCCCAGATCGCCGGGAACATCGCCGTCAAGGTTCCACTTACCTGGGCTGGGTTGAAGACCTGCAAAGCGCTGAGCGACGCGGGCAAGATGGTCAACGTCACGCTCTGCTTCTCGGCCACTCAGGCCCTACTTGCTGCAAAGGCGGGCGCGACCTTTATCTCCCCTTTCATTGGCAGGCTGGACGACAATGGCCAAGACGGGATGGAACTGATCTCCGAGATCCGCACGATCTACGACAACTACGGGTTTGAGACGCAGATCCTTGCCGCTTCGATCCGGACGGTGGGCCATGTGAAGGAGTCGGCCCTGATTGGCGCCGACGTCGCGACGATCCCACCGAGTGTACTAAAGAAACTGGCCGATCATGTGCTGACCGATAAAGGGCTGGATGCGTTCCTCGCCGATTGGGCGAAGACCGGCCAGAGCATCTTGAAATGAGGGCGCCGCAGATCTCAGGCGGGACTGTAGAGCTCGACGAAGGCGAGCAGGAGTTGATCCGCTCACTTATTTTGGCGAATCCGGATCTGGTTTTGAATGACGATCAGGTCATGCGCGCCCTGATCGGCTCGCAAGCACAGGGGGCTCGCAATGTGGTCGATCTGCGCGATCGGCTGGTGGAACGCATGGAAGGCCGCCTACAAAAGCTGATGCGCACCAACCGATCGGTGATCGCGGCAGCCTATGAGAACGTGGCGACGACCAATCAAGTCCATCGTGCAATTCTCGCGCTGATTGATGCCGAGGACATGGGCAGCTTCTTGCGCCGTTTGGTGCATGATGTGCCAATCATGGTCGGGATCGAGGAAGCCCGGCTTTGCCTAGAAGCCAATGTTCCCGAGGCACGATCAGCAGATGAGCTGGCAAGCGGTCTCGATGGCCGCGTCGTGATCCTGCCGGAGGGAACGGTCAACGACTATCTCCATCTGGAAAACGGTGAGCCATTGCGGGTCACTCTTCGCCCCTGCGCCGAGGGGAAGGAGGTCGTGTTCGGCCACGTCTCTCCCTCACAATCCGAAGCGCTCTTGCCCTTGCACCTGAGCGGTGTCACCGGGCTTCTGGCTTTTGGTGCTGCAGATCCAGAGCGGTTTTCACCAGACCAGGGCACGGACCTCCTGACGTTCACCGCCGAAGTGGTCCAGCGGTTGCTGATCCGCCATTTGGGGCGTGATCCTAAGGGATGATGCTGCTCTCCGACGCCGCGCGCGATCTGCTTCGCCGCTGGGTTGGGCAGTTGAGCGCCGTGCGGGGATTGAATGCCGCAACAATCGAGGTCTACGCGCAGGCAGCGACTGAATTTCTCACATTTCTGACCGAGTATCAGGATAGCGCAATCGGAGCAGGCGCGATCGGCGATGTGAGTGAACGCGATCTGCGCGCCTGGATGGCCCAGCAAAGAACTGACGGTGTGGGCAGTCGAACCTTGGCCAAAAAGCTCTCCGCCCTGCGCAGCTTTTACGGTTGGCTGGAGGACGCGGAGGGGATCAACTGCCCGGCGATCCACGCAATCCGGGCGCCGAAGTTTCCAGCCCGATTGCCGCGGCCCGTGAGTGTCGATGGCGCCAGTAAGATCTTGGATACCGTTTCTGCCCATCGCGAGCCTTGGATCACAGCGCGGGATCAAGCGGCCTTGACCTTGATTTGGGGGGCGGGGCTTCGGATCTCCGAAGCACTCGGTCTTCGCCAGAGCGACGCCCCCCTAGGCGAGGTGATCCGAGTAACCGGGAAAGGCGGAAAAGAGCGTGAAGTCCCGGTCCTCCCGGTGTCCCGCGCCGCAGTTGAGAATTACCGCGCGCTCTGCCCCCATCCTGCAAGACCCCGTGATGCGCTGTTCTTAGGCGCGCGCGGCGGCGCACTCAACCGCAGAGCCCTGAGCGGCGCGATGGCCGAGGCGCGCATGGCACTGGGTCTGCCGGCGACGGCAACACCCCATGCGCTACGCCATTCCTTCGCGACCCAGCTGTTGGCGGCCGGAGGTGATCTAAGGGCGATCCAGGAACTGCTTGGGCATGCGAAACTGAGCTCCACCCAGGTTTACACGGGCCTAGATGAAGCGCGGGTTCTCGACGTCTATAAAAAGGCTCACCCGCGCAACCGCAGTGGAAGACTTGACTAGCCCCAATTCCGGGTAAGCGTCCCCGACCCCTGACGGGGCCTGGGCGAGCAAAGCCCGCCCACCTCGCGTGCCGCGAGCGGGGACGCCCGGCGCTCAGCTCAGAGCGAAGCGAGGGATGTCGAGTGGCGACAGCGCGCCCGAGAGGGCGCCAGTTAAGGCGCATGCGGCGAAAGCCGCATTCCTTTAGGTTCGTCAACGGCCTACCACGACAAACGGTGCTCGTTCAAAGGCCCATAATCGGGCCGCTTCATCAGGAGATCTTGTC
This sequence comes from Pseudomonadota bacterium, assembly GCA_039185285.1. Taxonomy (GTDB): domain Bacteria; phylum Pseudomonadota; class Alphaproteobacteria; order Rhodobacterales; family Rhodobacteraceae; genus Thermohalobaculum. Next base: position 8,161 of record JBCDAQ010000084.1, on the reverse strand, counting down.
GCTCCACTCCGATATCGCGGAGCATGTGGTCATTGAGCTGGCTCAGCTTTCCATGCGCCTGGATCCGTTGATGGGTTTGGGTGATCCAGCGCGCCAATCGAGCACCTGAATTGTAAAGTGTGCTTGCGAGATCGGCCAAGATCGGGGCGGTTATGGTACGTTGGTGCATCGTGATCCTCCGTTTGCTGCTCTGACTGTGCGGTTTGAGCACGCAGCCCACAAACGCCGTTCCTTGACAGGTAGTGTAAGGAAAAGTCACATGTCACCATGCCCCGTTCCTTGCCCCCACTGAACGCCTTGCGCGCCTTCGAGGCGGCTGGCCGCCGTCAGAGCTTCACCGGTGCCGCTGAGGAGTTGAATGTCACCCATGCCGCGATCAGCCGCCATGTCCGCGGATTGGAGAGGCGCCTTCAGATACAGCTCTTTCGCACGGTCGCCCGCGGTGTTGAATTGACTGAGGATGGTGCGGCTTATCTCACCCGGATCACCCCGGCGCTGGATCAGATTGCTGAGGCGACCGAGGCGCTGAGCCTGGTCACTCCTGGCACGCTCAGCATCAGCTGCGAGCCGACATTTGCGTTCAAATGGCTGATGCCGAGGCTCGGTCAGTTCCAGGCGATGCATCCGGAGATCGAGATTGATCTGCACTCGACCCCGGAGCTTGCAAATCTAAAGACGTATGAGAGCGATCTTGCGCTCCGTTTCTGCCATGATGCGCCAGATGTTCGCGCGGATCTGATCTCCATCTCACCGGTTTATCCCTATGGCGCTCCCAGCCTGCCAGTGGCGAAAGATCCGTCGGATCTTTTGAACCTGAAGCTGATGCATGAGGATAATGGCGCGCTTTGGAAACGCTGGTTCGCAGCGGCGGGGTTGCATGATGCCTATCAACCTCAGAAGACCAGCGGCTTGACCACGCTGCTCGCCATCGAGGGAGCGCTGGCCGGGCAAGGGGTTGTCCTCTCTTCAGCCGAGTTGGTTTGCCAGGACGTCGAAGCCGGCAGGCTCAAAAAGCTCTCGCCGCTCGGGCTCGCCTATGGCGGATACCATCTGCTCTGCCTTGAGGAGCTCGCTGGACGCCGCTCCATTCGCCAATTCCGAGACTGGCTCCTCACAGAGACGGACTATCTGCGAGATCCGCCTCACTCTGCTGCGCGGAAGTCAGGCGGATGAGGGGCCCAGCGTTCGCCTGAGAGCCCCTGTTCGTATCCCAGCTGATAGAGCTCGGTCATATAGGCTTTGTCGAAAGGTTCTTCCGGCTCGAGATCGAAGCTCTGCGGGATCCATGTCAGATTGAGATCGATGTCATCGCGTTGCCCGACCGCAAAGATGCGATAGACATCGCCGGACCCAGAACCACCGATCAGGCTCGACACCGCGGCCCCAGCGATCGAGAGGACGCGCGGACGGACGGGCGCATAGCTCTTTTGGAGCTTGTTGTTCATGATGATGTACATGGTCCGGTCGAACTCGAGCCCGGCTGCCTTGTCGATCAAGGTGATCGGGATCTGAGGCGTCAGGAACATGACCTGCTGGGTCGCACCGCCATCAACATGCATCTCATCATGACGTTTACCATCTTCGGTCACGACCGGGATAAGAACCGGTGGGAACACGGCTGGAATGGCCGATGACGCTTGAATGATGTCATGGATCAGCCGTCTTGCATCCGGATGACCCGAAGCGGCAATCCGAGTGACATTCCAAATGACGGGTCGCGATGCGTCCATGTTAGTCGTGCCGACCAAGAGCGCACGACCACTGTTAGCTTCTTGAGCGAGCTTTTCGACGATCTCTTCAGAAACATAATTCTCGATCAGGCCGCGATAACCCCGCGTGTCGGTGAAGGCTGTACCACCTGTCAGCGCGGCAAAAATGGTCGGGGTTAGGAGCTGATCGGTCTCGAAAGTCGTGTAGATCTCGCGCAGTTGCTCATCATAGTCCGGCCCCAGAAACGCGAAGAGCGCAATGATCGCCCCAGTGCTGACACCCGTGACAACCTGAAACTTCGGGCGGTCTCCACGGTCGGTCCAGCCTTTTAGGAGACCTGCTCCAAAGGCGCCATCTGGTCCCCCGCCAGAAAGGGCAAGAATAGAGTCTTGAATTGGCTGCCCGTCGACAACATCGTCCGATCGGCGCAGGCGCATGCGCTCACCAGCCGCCTTGATCAGCTTATCCAGATCGCCTTGCGGGTTTTCGTCACCCCAGATGCGCACGACACCGCCTTCGGGCGCGATGCCATAAGGCTTGGCGTGGTCCAAATCCTCGGCAGGGACCGGGCTGCGCACGAGGACGGTCGTGCATGCTGAGAGGGCAATCCCGAACAAGAGCGTGCCGCCAATACGGGCCACGCGTGTGAAATCGATCTCTATCATTCTTGACCCCCTCAGTCATCTTTGGAGAAACTCTCCACCATGCCCGGCCAAGGGCGGAACCGGCCCGGCCGTTGACCGGATCGGTTCGTCAACAAGCCAAACCAGTTAGTTCGAGGACTGACCTGCCGAATAACCTTGTTGATAGGCGGCCTCTTTATCCTTCTGGACCTTGTCGGTGATCAGACCGCCCGCCAGACCCGCGCCTGCGCCGATCGCGGCACCCAGCCCAGCATTGCCGGCGATCGCGCCAATAATGGCACCACCGGCGGCACCGGCTGCAGATCCGGTCAGGGCGCGTTGTTCCGTATCGTTAAGGCCAGCACAGCCGCTTAGCAGCATTGCACCGATGACGATGATCGAAGTCGCTTTCATAGCTTTCATCCTTTCCTTAAACCCGGTCACTTGCAAGGGAAGCTGGCGGCGGCCCAGCGCAGCATGCCATCGAGTGCTTCGGTTTTCGCTGCATCGGGATTGGCGTCGACCCACGCGACAAATCCTGCCATAATCTCGTTGCGGGTCGGGCGCGGATTGGCACCTTCCTCACAGTAGATATCGTCGTCCAACTCGGCAGCGAGTGCTTCATGGAAATGGTGCACGCCCAACATGTAACCCTGGCACATATGGATGGCTGAGGGGTATCTTGGGTTCTCAGGCGTCACCGCGCAGAGCGCTGCGAGATCGCCGGTTGTGTCGATCAGGAAATTCGCCTCCTCGGCCGCATTTGCTGGCGCCATAGCAAGCAATGCCAAGGCCGCACCGCCTAAGCCCAAGGCTCTTCTAAAGGCTGAAGTTTTTGTCATTCTGATCTCCTCGGTCTTTTTTTGAAGAAGCGTCGGGACAGGACACCAGTCCCGCGCAGAATTTGGAAGGATCACCTAAAGTCTCCCACAGAATACCCGCACGGTACATTGGCAAGCCCGCCGGAGCAACGGGCGAAGCGAGGGCCTAAACGCGACTTGCCCCGAGGCCCGCGCTGTCAGATGGTATCGCACCGGCGTCAACGGAAACCAACATGACGAACACCGAAAACGGAGATGAGCCCCTCTACCTCACCACCCGCGAGGTTGCGGACCTACTGCGCGTTAAGGAGCGCAAAGTCTATGACTTGGCTGCCGAGGGCGAGATCCCGCACCGCCGGATTACTGGCAAGCTGCTGTTCCCTCGATCCGAACTTTTTGCATGGCTCGGTGAGGGCCAGGTATCGGCCGACCGACCGCCGGTTCTAACAGGCTCTCATGATCCACTTCTGGATTGGGCTGTGCGCGAATCTGATTGCGGCCTGGCGACCCTACTGAATGGCAGTCTTGAGGGCGTCAGGTGTTTTGCTGCCGGACGCGCGGCACTCACAGGTCTGCACATCCCAGATTCGGAGGGGTGGAATGTCGCGACCGTCTCAGGATTTGATCTCACTGATGCGGTTCTGATCCGCTGGGCCAGCCGTGCGCGCGGTCTTATCCTAGCCGAAAGGGGAGCCGGTCAAATCAGAGGCCTTGAAGATCTTCGCGGCAAACGGATGGTCATGCGCCAGCCTGGTGCCGGGGCGGCTGCTCTTTTGAATCGCCTTTTGTCAGATGCAGGTATGGCTGAAACAGACCTTACACCTGCAACCGGCCTCGCGCGGACTGAGAGCGATGCCGCAGCCGCTGTTGCTGCAGGAGAGGCCGACGCAGCCCTTGGCATTGCGGCAATGGCCAACCAATTCAATCTCCCTTTCGTGCCTTTGCTTGAAGAGAACTTCGACCTGCTGATCGATCGGCGTGCGTACTTCACCGTCCCGGTTCAAACTCTGCTCTCCTTCACCAGAACGGCTGCGTTTACCGCAAAAGCAACAGCCTTGGGCGGCTATGACTTGACCGAGGCGGGGGATGTTTGTTGGTTGTCGGGATAACGTCGGCATCGACGCCTACTGCTTGGCGTTCGGGAAAAAGAGTTGTTGGCCATCCACTTTGAAATCACCAATCGCCCGCTGACCTTCATCTGACAGAAGCCAATCGACGAACTCTTGTGCTAATTCCACCTTCACGTTCGGATGTTTGGCCGGATTAACCGGTATGATCCCATACTGATTGAAGAGTTCAGGATCATCCTCCACCAAGATCAGGTGGTCTTGTTTATTGCCGAATGAGATCCAAGTCGCGCGATCAGTCATCACGTAAGCGCCCATTGTGACGCCAATGTTTAGGGTGGCGCCCATGCCTGAACCCGTTTCACGGTACCATGTGCCCGAAACCTCGCGTGGGTCGAGACCAGTCGAACGCCAAAGCCTCAACTCCGCTTTGTTGGTGCCGCTGTCGTCACCCCTCGCCGCGAAGATTGCCTTGGCCTCGGCAATACGTTCGAGGGCCCCGACGGCGTCCGACATGCCCAAGATCTTTGCGGGGTCAGATGGCGGCCCGACAATTACAAAGTCGTTATACATGACATCGGCGCGGTAGAGCCCGTGCCCGTCGGCAACGAAGGCTTCCTCGGCTGGCTTGGCGTGGACCAAGAGAACATCGCCGTCTCCGCGCGCTGCGTTTCTGATGGCTTGCCCGGTTCCCACGGCCACGACGCGAACCTCGATACCGGTTTTAGCCTCGAATCTCGGAAGCAGGTGATCAAACAGCCCAGAATTCTGCGTCGATGTCGTGGATTGAACGAGGATGAATCTGTCGTCAGCCGAAACTGGAAACCCAGCCGCTAACAGAACAAGTACTAAAAGAACCCCTGCTTTGATCATTCCGATGCCTACTCGTTTGGTGCCGCGTTGGGTTCGATAAACAAGCGCCCTGCCCGCCATGCTGCTGCTGGACCTGATTGGGGGTTCTCCAAAACGGCGTCTGGAGTGCCTTGCTCGACCACACCACCCGCATGCATGAATGCAATCTCATGGCCAACCCGACGCGCCTGTCCGGCATCATGTGTGACCATGACCACGCTCACACCGGTGTCGTTGGCGTTCAAAATCATCTGCTCAACCGCAAGGGTCGCAGCAGGATCCAGGCTCGCAGTCGGTTCATCCAGAAGAAGCAGCCTAGGGCGACAGGCCAAAGCCCTGGCGAGCGCAAGACGTTGTTGCTCTCCGCCTGAGAGAAGGCGCGCGGGCCGATCGGCCAGATGAACAAGCTGGGCTTGGGACAGCGCTTCCTCCTCCCGCTCACGTCGTTCAGCTCGGCCCAATCGGCGAGTGTTCAGCGCGAAACGCAAGTTCCCTCGGACCGAACGGCGCAACAAAACCGGTCGTTGGAAAACCAGCGCTTGGTCCCGGCGGGCAGCGGCATCCAGCGGCCGCCCTCGCCACCGAACCTCGCCCTTGCTCGGCGATATCAGACCGTGCAGCAAACGCAACGTGAGGCTCTTTCCAGCGCCGTTCGCACCCAGGATCACCAGTCGACGACCCTCAGCAATCGTGAGCGACAACCGATCGATTAAGCGTGCGCTGTCCGCATCAAAGCAGAGCTCTTCTGTCGACATCAGAGCATCCGAGGTCTGCGCGTAACCCGACATGTCACGCATAGGCCCATCTCGCCGCCGAAGCGCGGAATGTCATTACCAGCGCATTCACCACCACCGCGATCGCAAGCAATACGATACCCAGAGCCAATGCAAGTTCCAGATTGCCTTTCGACGTCTCCAAAGCGATCGCGGTTGTCATCACTCGGGTAACATGGTCGATATTACCACCGACGATGATCACCGCCCCAACTTCGGCGACGGCTCGACCAAAACCGGCCAACGCAACTGTCAGCAAGCTGAAACGCGCATCCCAGAGCAAGGCCGAGACCCGGTCAATAGGCCCGACCCCCAGCGAGGCGAACTGCTCTGCATACTCGCGGTGTAGATCTTCAACCACCTGCTTGGTCAACGCGGCCACGATAGGCGCGACGATGATCGTTTGCGCAATGATCATCGCCGTCGGCGTGTAGAGCAGCGCGAATGGCCCCAAAGGGCCGCGGGCCGAGAGCATCAGGTAGACGATCAAACCGACGACGACCGGTGGCAACCCCATCAGAGCATTGAGGAGAACCGACAGACCTAGGCGCCCTGGAAACTTGAACGCCCCTGCGAATGCACCGATTGGAAACCCAATCAAACAGGCGATACAAACGGCACTGAGAGTGACCCGAAGGGAAAGCCCGATGATCTCCAAAAGATCAGCGTCTCCGGCAAGAACCAGACCAAAGGCATTGCCAAGAACGCTCCAGAAACCATCCATACGTGTCTTTTCCTCCCAGTAGTGGGAAGAAATGCATAAAAATGCACAATTATCCAGGACTAACGTTTCAAAGCCGTCTGAAGCAATGAGGAGACGTGGTGGGTCGGCGGATCGGCGGCTTTGTCAAATCCGATGGCATCCGGCGACAGCGAGCTCATTAAGTCGGTGAGGTTGACATCTTTCAGCATCGGCATTGGCGTATCAGGCTCGCCGGCCGCGACCATCCGAAATGCATGTCCCCGCGCCCGATAGAACCCAGCAAGGCGTTGCAGGTAGCGATACCGGTTCACCACGATCTGCACGAGAAAGATCAAGAGCGCAATGATCGCAACCCGTGTTCCCATCGAGATCGCCTGACGAACCGGCTCTGCGGTTCTCAGCGCATCCTCGAGCGCCTCATTGGCCGTGCTCACCCGAGCGATTGCGGCGCTCTGATCCCGCTCAAGCTGACGGGCCGAGTCGAGGAAGGACTGCTGTTCGCGACGCCGTTTCTCTAGATCCGCCAAGACTGCATTCCGAGTCGATAACGTCCCGATATCCTCTTGGATCCGCGACGAGCTAACGAATCCCTCGGCGACGTTCCCTTTGAGAGCCTCGGATCTAAACGCAACGAGCTGCTCGGGGCTGAGCGGCGTCAGTGGCGCTACTCGGCTGTTGATGAGCATCACCTCATCCTCTGCGGTCGAAATCACGTCCCGAACACGCGAAGTATCCTGCGGATGCAAAAGCACCGACTTGTCGGCGCCAATCTCATAGATCCCGAGATCGCTAACAACCATGATGGTCCCATCGGCGCGAACCAGGAAGGACTCCAAAAATCCAGCGATTTGCTGATCTGGTAGAAGGTCCTGCCAGCCGCCCTCTGGCGCTCGTCGGAAAAGTTTCGCAACCTCCCCCTCAGGCCCCACAAAGTAACCCCCTGCAATCAACCCTTCGGGCGTTTGAACGAATTCTTGGATGGTTGCTTCTTCACCCTCCATCAAAGTCGCCGTCGGTCGCCAGTTGCCGAGCAAATCGCCTTCAAAGATCCGAACGCTTTCTAATTCCGGGCCGAACTGAGAAACCGCCACTACAATCGTTCCATCTGGAGAAACGGTGAGGGCGGTTGTTAAGCCTTCGGCCTGCTTATCCAAATCGAGCGACTTGACCTCCCAGACATCGGCTTCCTTCCGGCTCATCAGTTCAACGATGGGTAAATTTTGCTTTCCGCCCGAGACATACCCTCCGACCACGAACCCACCCTCTGGATGAGCCGCGACCTCAACCCTGCGTGCATTGAAAAGGCCGAACTGTTCCGAGGCCACTGGACGCCAAACCTCACCATCCTCGGATTGCAAGAAGATCGTCACATCCTCCCGCCCTCGGCTTCGACCAACGGCCATCATCCCATCTGAAGATGACTCGGCGATGGCATCGATGATCTCGACGACTTGGATGATTTGGTTAGGATCTCTTGTGAGCTTAGGAGGTTCGATGTCGAGGATCGCTTTCTCCCAATTCCGAGCATCGGAGGAGTACAGCAACAGTGCCTCTTGCCCGTTCCATCGGCCAACAATGAAATACTGATCATCAAGTGTTCTGATCGCTCGGC
>JBCDAQ010000083.1:0-15586 GCA_039185285.1 Pseudomonadota bacterium | reverse complement strand
CCTTGCTTTGCCATCACCAGACTTGAGCTTTTTCTGCAGGTTCGCGCGGTCGCGAGCGCGCCCGCGTAACGCTCCGTCGCGGTTGCCGGTGCGCTCTCGATTTCCTGGTCGCTTGCGGTCATCGATCTTCTGGCGCGCCTCGTTCTGGCGGCGTTTGTCGGGTTTCCAATTTCCGTTGCGATCCACATCGACACGGCGGCGATTGTTGTTGATGTTCACGTTCCGGTTGATGTTGACGTTGTTGTAGCGCGGACCGGCATAGAAGCCGCCGCCGCCCCAACGCACCGGAGGTCGGCCCCAGTAGCCATACCAGGGATCGTTGTCGAAGAAGATCTCATGCACCAGCATCCCTGCGCCGAAAGCCAGGATGCCCGTTACCAACAAATCTCCGCTATCATAGCTTGAGGAGGTGCTGGATGTGGTCTGCTGAACTACGACGGGCTGGGCGGGAGGCGCCTCGACATAAACTTTCTCGGTATAGGTCGGGACGTAAACCACCTCTGGGTCCGCAGGTGCGATGGTGATTTCATCGTTCTCCACACTGACGGACTGAGCCTCGTTTGACTCGAGGTTTCCGAATGACTGCGCCCGAGCACGCATGCGCTGGGCTGCGTCCAGGACATCGTCGCTTTGGACTAACAGCGCATCGCCCAAAGCCTCGGTATCGTCGATGTCGTCCGACATCAGCTTGACGACCGACGGAAATCCTGTCGCCAAGACCGTCACACTTGGATCCCAACCTTCTTCTTGAACGGTTTTCGACCGATCCTCGCCCTCCAGCTTCTCATTCTCCGTGACCCAACGCCCGGCCTTAACGATTTCAAGAGGATAGGTTGCGGCAACAAAAACCTGCGTCAGAAGCGTATCCGGATAGAGCGCGTAGGGAGAGACCAGCTCATCCAGCTCATCTTCTGTGTAGAGCGGCTCTTCGTCGGCGGCGCCATCCGATGCGTTTGCGTCCGTCTGTTCGCCTTCGCTAGCGGTTGCGACTTCCTCCGCACCTCCAGATTCCTGGGCGATTGCAGGGAGGAATGAAAAACCCGGAATGGCGAGCACGAGGATGGTTGAGGAGAGAAGATGTCGAAGCATGAGGAATCCGTAATGACTTGCGCCCGATCGTGCGCCGTCACCGTAGCCGCTTTTTTATAGGAACCAAAGCTGAAAGCGGCATGGATCATGACGCTGACAGGACAGACGGGTCGCTTGAGCGTGGGTCAGATGAGGCAAAATTCCATCTCGCCAACCAGGGCTTCTACGTAGGAGAGCTTGCATGGAGACCGCAAATCTGGCCTCGCCTGATCTGATGATCATGCAAGACGGTTGGAGCGATCTGCGCCAGTTTCGGGACTTGCCCGAGATCGATCATGACAGGCTTAGTCGCTATCGAACCGATCGATTGCGCGCGCAGATGCGCCTGGCGGATGTCGCGGCTCTGGTGATGGTGAACCCAATCAGCTTGCGCTACGCAGTGGATTATTCCAGCTATGCGCTGTTCCAGTCGCGGATTCCATCCACCTATCTCTTCATGGCGCAAGACGGGCCGACCATCATTCATGGCGCTTACGGTGGCGGACCCATGATCGACCGGGCGGAGAAGGCGCGCTACATCGCGTTTTTTGACGCGGGCGATAACCTCGCCGACAACGCACGGATGTTGGCTGACGATCTCGTTCGATATCTAGAAGAGTTAGGTACGGACAATCGCCGGGTTGCGATCGAATATGTGAACCCGAGCGTTACTCAAGCTTGCCTCCAGCGCGGGATTGAGGTGGTGGATGGGATCGCGATCTCGGAGAAGGCGCGGCTAATCAAGTCAGTTGATGAGATCGAGTGCATCAAATGGTCGGTCGCCGTGGCCGAGTATGGGATCGCAAAAATGCGTGAGGCCATGCGCCCTGGCGTGACGGAGCTGCAGCTCTGGGGGCTGCTCAACTACACCAATCTTGCCAATCACGGCGAGTGGCATGACGGGCGGATGTTGGCCTCGGGGGATCGGATCAATCCGTGGCTGCAAGAGGCCTCTCAGCGCGTGATCCAATCAGGCGATCTGGTGGGGTTCGACACGGATATGGTCGGGCCGATGGGCTATTTCTGCGACATCTCGCGGACCTTCCACTGTGGCCCTGCCAAACCGACGAAACGCCAGAAGGAGATCTACCGGATGGCCTATGACGAGGTTCAGCACAATCTCGCGCTAGTCAGACCGGGGATCACCTTCCACGAGATCCAGGAGCAATCCTACCCGATCCCGGAGAATTGCCAGAAGAACGCCTATCCCTGCATTATCCATGGGGTCGGCATGTGCGATGAGTTCCCCCGGATCCAGCCGGCCTTCACGGGCCCGAACCCTTACAACGGCACGCTCGAGCCAGGCATGGTGCTGACGATCGAGAGCTATATGGGCCCTCTGGGTGAACGTGACGGGGTGAAGCTGGAAGAGCAGGTCCTTGTCACAGAGGATGGCTATGAGATGCTCTCAAGCTATCCGATGGAGCAAAACCTGCTCGATTGACGGTCGTTTTAGCCCTCGAAGAAGCCATGATGCAAGACGCCCCGCCGGGTTGATACCGGGCGGGGCGCTTGGGTAAGCTTGATCAATGATCCGATTGGCCGGGTGGATCAGATCAAAGCCTACTCTTCAGTCGTAATACCGGAGACATCGTTCCGGAAGCCGGAGATCTCAGCCTTGATCTGGGTGGTCCGGGACATGATCAGGTCGAGATGCTGGTTCAGCGTCAAAGCCGGATAGGAGGGGTCTTCGCCTGGCATCTTCGCTGCCACGCTACCCTCTGGCAGGCCGAGAAGGGCGACATTTGTCGCGTTGTACTTGTCGTCTGCGACGAAATCGTCTTCGTCCCAGTCTTCCTTCGGTTTCACCCAGGACGCCATATCATCCAGGTTCGAGAGCTCATCTTCGATGTCATCGGCATCGTCGAGGTCGACGGTGGCTGATGCCTTGCCATTCTCATCGACATCATAAGTGCCGCGGACCTCATCGAGGACGGAGAGTGCCTGTTCGTAGTGGGCGCGAACTTCGGCGAGCATTTTCTTATCTTCCGCACTGGTGGCGAGTTTTTCAAGCGTGGCGAAATCCACCGGATTTTTGTCGACGAAGCCGATGTTCTCCTCGAATTTCGTCGCGATCTTTGAATACTCTGCCTCGACCTGAGTTTGGGGCTTCGCTGGCTTGCTCTGCGCTTGGAGAGAAGCGAGGCGTGCCTCCATCTCGGCTTGGTCGGCATCAGGATCGCTCTTCGACACACCAAAAGTATTGGCGCCACGCTCGTGCCCGAAGATCTGATTGTTGTTCTCGGCGATGGTTCCGCTCTTGAACCCATCGCCGTACGAGACATTCAGCATTGAGCTGCTGTTGTCGAATGTGCTGAGCGTCGACTTGTTCGGATCGACCGCAGCAAAGCTGGTCTGATTTTGAACTGACGTTGAGCCCACATTCTGACTGTACTCATCGAAGCCGGTGGACTGTAGGGCCCCTGCGTTGGTCGTTCCGTCAACCATGATCTATGTTCCTTGTAGCAAGCGTTCTTGTGTGACAAAGCCCGTCCGGTCAGACGTGCATCGTATGCGGTTGTTGGGCGCTGTCTGCACCCGGGCTGGTCAGGCCCAATGCACTCTCGAGGTCGTGGCGCAGTGAGTCCCGACAACTGGCAAAGGCTTCCAGCACGTCCACAAAGGTCGAGGCCGACAGATCCTCGGCGTCGAGCTCGCTGAAGATCATGACCTGATGGCCATCGCGGTCGAGACCGAAATAGAAGTCATGCTCGATGCTGTTTGTTAGATTCGCTTGGAGCAGTGCCTGGTAGAGCGGGCTGGGGTCCGCCATTTCGACGTGCCGAACGGCCGCGCAGAGATGGACCTGAGCGCCGTCGCGGCGGAAGAAGATCCCGATCTCTCCGCCGGCATTGTCGGAAATGACCGACCGGCCCTCATCATCGATCGCAAGCGCCAGTCCGAGGGTCTCTCGTAAATCGGCAACCAATGCATGGTCTTCAAACATACAACGGCCTCCCATCGCTTTTTGCTTCTGCATTGTGATTTCTGATGAGTTATCGGTACCCGCTGGCCGGAGCTGCAGATCTGATAAAAATCGGACGATGTTACCTGGGGTAAGGCTAATACGCCCTTCTTGCGCGCTGAGACGAGTAATCTGCGCGCCGGGGCATTCGTCAACAATCGGCTGGAGCGTTAGACAACGCTGAAGCAGAGTGGACGGTGCGGGTAGAGACGCCCTTTTGGGATGCCTGCGCGTCGGCGACGCGCAGGCTTTAAATTATCAGACGAACCACCAGCGCTCGGCGGATTTCTCTCCGTCGAAGCCCCAGTTCGAGGCGATCTGCTCGGGCAGGCCGACTTTCTTGCTGACCGCCTGGGTGTAAGCCATGAAGAGCGGGATGAGCGCGCCGCCTTCGTCATGAACGATCCGCTGCATCTCGATATAGATTTCGCGACGTTTCGTTGGGTCGAGCTCTGTCTTGCCTTCGATCAGGAGCTTGTTGAAGCGCTCATGTTCCCAGAAGGTTTCATTCCAGTCGGCGCCTTTGCGGTAGACTTGGCTGAACATCCAGTCCTCGGTCGGGCGGCCACCCCAGTAGCTCATCATCCATGGCTTCTTCATCCAGACATTCGACCAGTAGCCATCATCGGGCTCACGGACGACTTCGATGGTGATGCCCGCTGCCTTGGCCCTCTCGGCGAAGATCACAGCCGCGTCGATTGCGCCAGCGAAGGCGGTGTTCGAGGCGCTGATCTGGACCGTAAGGTCCTCCATGCCTGCCTTCTTCAGGTGGAATTTCGCCTTGTCGGGATCATAGCCGCGCTGCGGGATCTCATCTGGTGTCGCCCGGAATTGGTTGGCGGGGCCAAGCGGGATGTCGTTGCCCAACTCGCCATAACCGTTCAGGATCTTGTCGAGCCACTCCTGGCGATCAAGCGAGTATTTCAGTGCGAGACGTACGTCGTTGTTGTCGAAGGGCGCTGTGTTCGTGAACATCGGCAGCGTGGCGTGCTGATTACCCGTGGTCGGGAAGATGTTCACGTTCGGGTTGCGCTTCATCAGATCGATGGTGGTCAGATCGACATTCTGCATGCCGTCGATCGTGCCCGTCATCATCGAGTTGGTCCGAGCGGTCGTGTCGGAGATGAGCAGCGTTTCAACCTCGTCGAAATGGGCCGCACCCTCTTTCCAGTAGTTCGGGTTGCGCTTGGTCAGCGTGCGGATACCAGGCTCGAAGTTCTCGAGAACGTAACCGCCGGTACCTATGCCCGACTGCCAGTCAATTGTGCCATCGTCATTCGCGGGGCAAATGCCAGTGTGATAGTCGCTGAGCAGGAACGGAAAATCCGCGCTGCCATTGGCAAGTTTCATCACCACTCTGTTCTTGCCGTCGACTTTGATCTCGGTGATGTCTTGCAGGATCCCCTTGGCACCCGATTGCGAGTCCTCACCGATATGGTGCTGGATCGAGGCGGCCACGTCGGTCGCATCCAGCGTCTTGCCGTTGTGGAACTCGACGCCTTGGCGGATGTTGAAAGTCCATTCCGAGGCATCAGGCGATGCTTCCCAGCTCTCAGCCAACTCACCACGGAGTTGGTTGTCGGGGCCGATCTCGGTCATACAGTTGCGCAGCTGACCCATGCCGACATTGATCATGTAGCTGTCGAGAAACGACGCGGGATCGAGCGAGTCGCTGGTTGCGCCGCCTGTTAAGCCCTGGCGGAACGTTCCGCCTTTTTTTGGCGTCGCGGCTTGGGCCTTGTCGGCCATAGCGGTTGCGGCAGAGACGGTCAGTCCCATGGCGATCGCGCTGCGCATGAAATCGCGGCGGTCTATTTGACCCGCGATGAAGTCTTTGCGGAGTTTATCGATTGGTGGCTTCATTTTGATCTCCCTGATGTTTGATCAATGGCTGTTTATCGCCAGTTGTGTGCTCAAACCCTGCCGCAAACGTGAGGAAATGCAAGGGAAAGAGGCGTGGCCAACACCGTTCCCTTACACTTATGTATTGTTTCTAGGCGTTTTGAAGAGAGCGGCTGATAGGATGACCATAAGGCCCAAAGCGGCGATCGGATCGAGATGATCTCCGAAAACCAAAATGCTTATGGCCGTCGCTGAAAGGATTTGCGTATAGACTACGGGGGCGAGGTAGACAGCGCTCGCATGGCGAAAAGCGATGATCTGCAAAAGGTTTGACGTGCCTGAGCTGATTGCGGCCGCAAAGATCAACCATGGCTCGAGCAAGCCATGGGTTAGAAGATCCCCGATCGCGAGCGGTGCGAGGATAACTCCGCCGAAGAAGAATTGCCCGGCAAGCTGCGCGATCGGCGGGGCGGTTCCTGCGCTCCAACGGGTTGCAACCAGGAAGCAGCCGAACAGTGTTCCACCACCCAACGCCCAGAACAAGCCGGTGCTCGGCTCTCCTGTAGGCTGCACGACGAAGATAACGCCGACGAACCCAAGGATCACAGCGGCCCAATCGGGCCATCGGGCCCGTTCTCCCAAAAGAAAGACTGCTAGAATGGTTGCGATCGAAGGGCCAACGAAGAAGGCGCCGAAGGCATCTGCGAGCGGCGCCCGTTCAACCGCATTGATCATGCAGGTGATCGCACATGCGACCAAACCGCCTCGGACCGCTTGCTTACCGATGAAGTCCCAGCCCAAACCTTTGAGGGCGCCAGTAGAAACAGCATAAGGGCCCAGAAAGAGAACCCCCACCGCAAAACGGGTCCAGGCCAGGAACACACCGGAGTAGAGCGTGACTTGAGTTATGTGCTTGGCAATGGCATCGCCAACCGGTAGGAGCATCATTCCGCCAGACATTAGCAATATGCCAATGACCTGTTGTTTCATATCCGATGTCCGGTTTGCGTCATGTGGTCAGTTGCGCGACTTTGCTTGCGGCCCGACGGGAGAGCTTGTTGAATACCTTGTACCGAATCCACCGACGCTTGCCTCCAGCCTTCTCGAGACCAGCAATACGCCTGCTGGTCCCAAGCCAGTATCGTAGATTTCAAGAATTGAGAACCCATCGTCCGAGTGGGCCAAACGATGTTTCACTAGCCCCGTTTCTCGAGCGGGAGTGCATTTTCGTTCATATCCCAAAGACTGCAGGACTATCCGTGGCGCGTTCGCTGTTCGGATGCATGGCGGGACAGCACATGGGGATGAGAGACTACCAGATCGCATTCTCAGGGCCGGAGTTCTCCCGGTTTTTCAAGTTCACCTTCGTTCGCAATCCGTGGGATCGTGTTGTCTCCGCCTACCACTTTCTCAAGGCTGGCGGGATCAATGCGGCTGATGCTGCCGATGCAGACAGGATCATTCACCCCTTCGAGAATTTTGAGGATTTCGTTCGCGGATACTTGGCGTCGGGGGAGCGCGGATTACAACGTCATTTCGTGCCGCAGTACCGTTTTCTATGCACCCAATGGAACGGTCCGCCGAAGGTTGACTTCATTGGACGGTTTGAGCAGATCGAGGCCGATTACCAGCACATCTGCGCGCGTTTGAACATTGAAAACGCCTTAGAGGCGAACAACAAGACAAAGTCTCGGCCACGCGATTTTCGTGACGAGTACTCGGCCGAGACGGCCGAGATCGTTGGCCAGGTCTATGCCAGGGACGTCGAGCTCTTTGGCTATAGCTTCGACGGTTAGCCAAAGACGCGGGTGAAGATCGTCTCCACATGTTTGGTGTGGTAGGCGAGGTCGAACTTCTCTTCGATTTCGGCTTCGGAGAGGGCGGCGGTGACTTCGGAATCGCCTTTGAGTTCCTCCATGAAATCAGCGCCTTGCTCCCAGACCTTCATGGCGTTGCGCTGAACCAGGCGGTAGCTATCTTCGCGGCTGACGCCCTTTTGCGTCAGGGCGAGCAGGACGCGCTGGGAATGCACCAGACCGCGGAACTTGTCCATGTTGGCGATCATGTTGTCTGGATAGACAACCAGCTTGTCGACGACTGAGGTCAGGCGTGCCAGGGCGAAGTCCAGCGTCACCGTCGCGTCAGGACCAATGTTGCGCTCGACCGAGCTGTGGGAGATGTCGCGCTCGTGCCAAAGCGCCACGTTCTCCATGGCGGGCACCACGGCCATGCGGACGATGCGGGCGAGGCCCGTCAGATTTTCGGTCAGGACCGGGTTACGCTTGTGCGGCATTGCCGACGAGCCTTTCTGGCCCTTGGAGAAGAACTCTTCAGCCTCCAGCACCTCGGTGCGCTGCATATGGCGAACTTCGGTGGCGATGTTTTCGATCGAGCTTGCGACCACTCCGAGGGCAGCAAAGAAGGCCGCGTGGCGGTCGCGAGGGATTACCTGGGTCGAGATCGGCTCGGGCACGAGGCCGAGTTTCTCGCAGACATGCGCCTCGACCGCCGGGTCGATATTGGCGAAGGTCCCGACCGCGCCCGAGATCGCACCTGTTGCGATTTCCTCACGCGCCGTGATCAGGCGGTTCCGGTTGCGATCCATCTCGGCATAGAAGCGCGCGAAGGTGAGGCCCATCGTGGTCGGCTCCGCATGGATCCCGTGGGAGCGCCCGATGCGGATCGTATGTTTGTGCTCCTCCGCCCGGCGTTTAAGCGCCTCGAGTAAGGCGTCCATATCCGCGATCAGGATATCGGCTGCCCGGGTCAGCTGGATGTTGAAGCAGGTGTCCAGCACATCCGACGAGGTCATCCCCTGGTGGACGAAGCGTGCCTCGTCGGATCCGATGATCTCGGCCAGATGGGTCAGGAAGGCGATGACGTCATGTTTCGTCTCCCGCTCGATCGCGTCGATCCGGTCGATGTCGAACTCTACATCCTTGGCTTTCCACACGGCCTCGGCATTCTCCCGCGGGATCACGCCCAGGTCCGCCATGGCGTCACAGGCATGTGCCTCGATTTCGTACCAGATGCGGAACTTGGTGGCGGGCTCCCAGATGGCGACCATGTCAGGGCGGGAATAGCGAGGGATCATGCGGGGCTCCTTGTCTGGGGAATGTAGGCGAGGTAGCAGAGGCGCCATGACAGTGGCAACACCCAGCTTCTTCGCCGGCCGGTGGCAGATGGTCAGGATCATCGAAAATGTCTCTGAAGGCGTGATCGGTGAGTTCTGGGGCGAGGCGGATTTTATGCCTGACGGCGAAGGTCTGACATGTCGTGAGAACGGCGTCCTGAGATTCCGAGGTGCCGATTACCATGCCGAGCGAGGGGCGCTCTGGCGGTTTCCCGGCGAGGGGCGCGTAGAAGTGCGTTACGAGGATGGCAGGCCTTTCCACGACTTCGTCGATGACAATCCAAAAGCGCTCCACGAATGCGGTGAAGACCTCTACCGAGTTTCTTACGAATTTGCAGGCGATGCATGGACCAGCGTTTGGGATGTCAAAGGTCCGGCGAAGGACTACCGGATGACGACCCGATACCGCCGGCAACTCTAGATGCTCATGATGCTGGCCGGTATCCGCTTATCTTGAGTGACAAAGGTTGAGCCGTTTTGCACAACCCGTCAGGTGGTCAACATCGCAGGTGGCAAGGCGCCAATTGTGAGACTTGATGAGAGTTAGTTCTGGCAAGGAGTTGTCTCTAGGCTGGAAACATCCGGAAGGGAGGCCGCAAACTCCGCCAACGCTTTTTCCATCTCCGCCTCTTTGGAGCGGTCGATGAGATAAAATGCAACTTCGCCTTCAGCTGCGGTAATTTTAGGTGTGATCAAAGTCGCGACCTTGCACCATTGCGCTGGCAAACCGTCCTCGAACCACTCGTCATAAATCATCGCGTACGTCGAGCCGGCCTCGCGGGTCAGCGCATCAATGCCGGCTACACCACTTTGGTCTGCGGTGCGCGAGATCCTTGCCTGCTCCGAGCCGAGGCCCCATAGATCCAGAACATGGATATCATTGCGGTAAGCGACCCAGCCAAGGTCGTTGACGGCCGAAGGGTAGGCGAAGAATTCAGTCGCGAACCGGTGCATTTGATAGTGTTGAGCGTAGATGTTCTCCGAAGCATCTGGTGTCGTGAACACTCTTTTCGCCATCGGTGCGGAGAAAATCGCCAAAACGGTTGCGATCCCTAGAAAACGGAGCGGGATCGACCCACCTGGGCGCCGCACTGCGCCGCCAAATGCGATAATCAGTGCTGTAACGCAGATCGCGAATGTATAAGTCTCCCATCTGCTGAATGATCCATAGGCGCCGATGATGCTGTGGCCGATCAAGGCGCAGATCAGCGCAAAGGTCATCGGCAGCAAGCGCCACCGGTTTTCAGCGGGCTGCCATGACATCACCAACAATAGCAGGGCGATCGTAACCCCGTAGACAGTTCCGAAACGCAGCCGAAGCGTGAGCCGGATATTCTCGATCACGCTGTAAATGGCGGCGAAGACGCTCTCATTCGTCGCTGCCTCCATCACGTTGGATTTGACCAGGACGGAACTGGGAAAGAGGGGCAAGCCCAGGGATGTCATCATGCCCCAGTAAGCAGCAAAAGCCGCAAAGAGTGCGGTTGTCGTTACAAGAAACCATCGGACATGGCCCATGAAAAGCATCATTAAGAGCGCAGGGCCAGCAAGAGCGAGACCTTCAAACCGCAGCAGTGGCGCACAGAAAATCCCAGCGATCAGGAGGAATGAAGGCGAATACTCTCGGGTGAGACCGGCCAATCCGATGATAATCGCAGTGCTTGCTAGAACATGAAGTGAGTGCTCCATGCCGGTCATGGGTAGCGCGAAGAGGTGATAGCACGCGTAGACCAAAGGAAGGCATATGATCGCGGTCAAAACGCTGCCAAAACGCTGAGGCTCCACAGCAAGGCGCCAGATTAAGCTTGCGATTATCCAAGCCGTGATGATCGAAGCAGTGGCATTGATAATCAAACCACCCCAATCGCCGAGACCTAGGGCAAGTGTCCCGCTTAGGAGGAATGGATAGAGGATCGAGGAAGACGGTGAAGCGACCTCGCCCACATTGACCCCGTAGCCACCGGCCAGGATGCTCTCGGCGACCGAGAGATGGATGTATGGGTCATCGAGCACATAGAACAGCGCCCCGCCCGTCCGTGCGGTTGAGAGCTCGAGCACCAACGCAATGATAAGCCCGGTGAACAGTATGCCATATGAGCAGAAGAGTATTCGGGCCATGTGATATCCCAGGGTTCTTCAAGGCAGTTAAAGCAAGCGACCCACTTATCGGGCTGCAAGCTTTGGCATCAAGCTGAGTCAGGAAGATGTTAGCGGAGGAATGAGCTGGATGGGATGCTTAATCTACGATTGGGTCACGGATGACCATTTTTCGCCGGCCGCGCCATGCATTGAAGTCGTCAACACTTTCAAAACGGCGCCAGGTCGCACCATCGCAGAGTTCAAAGGGCCGATAGAGCGTCTTATAATCCATCTTCGGTGAGCCGGAGACCCAGTAACCAAGATAGACGTACTTCAAACCCATCTCCCGCGCCAACTCGATATGATCGAGGATCATGTAGGCGCCAGGAGAACGGCGGCTCTCACTCGGTTCGAAATAGGAATAGACCATCGAGAGACCGTCGCCGAGAATGTCGCTGAGGCATGCAGCGGCGAGCCGGCTCACACCCGTTTCGGGATCTTTCTTGAGGTACTCGATCACGGTCGAGTTCACAGGAGTCTCGTCAACCATAGCCGCGTAATCGAACGCATCCATATCCGCCATGCCACCATCAGCATGTCTGTGGTCTAAATACCGACGGAACAGATCAAACTGGCTTTCGGTTGCCCACGCTTCGCAGGGGCGTCTGGTCAGATCCTGATTCTTGCGAATGATACGGCGCTGCGATCGGTTCGGAACAAAACCTTCGACAGGTACGCGGATCGAGAGGCACGCCGAACAACCAACGCATGCCGGACGATAGATCACTGATTGCGAGCGTCGAAAACCCTTTTGTGACAGGGCATTATTTACATTTGTCGCAGTCGGGCCCTGGAGTGTTGTGAACACTTTCCGTTCCTCACGCCCAGTCAAATAGGCACATGGCTGCGGTGCCGTGAGGTAAAACTGAGCTTTTAACTGCGACTCGTGATGCGACATTCCAACCTTCCGAATTCGGAGCCACACGATATCAAGATTCTACGCGGTGTCACCTGTTTGCGGGCCCGCGAGATGTTGAAATATGACACAACTTATTCGCGAGTGCTTAAAGAGGGCGATTGATCGCCGTTGTGCCGAGCAAGTAGTCATGCATCAACCGACGATGAGGGATCGTTCCCATAAGCACCCATCCGCCGAACATAAGGGCGGGAATCAAGAGCGTGACATAGTAGCCTGCGGTATGCGCTAAGGCCGTCGCTTGATCGAGCGGTTGGCCGTCCTTTGCGCGAAGTTCTATCCCGGTGAACGTCATTCCGAGTGTCGCCGAACGCCGTGAGATCAGAAGGAACCGATACAAGAAGCCGGTCACGAAAAAGAGCCCGATCGACAGGATTAAGGCCAGACCGAAAGTAAAAGCGCCGAGCAGAATGCCTGAGGTCAGCACCATGCCCATTAAGGCCAGGATCACGGTTGTATCTATTGCTCCTGCTGCAAAACGCCTCAACGCAACGCCTTCATAGAACTGTGGGTCACGATCTGGATCTGGCAGTGCCATTTAGCCTCCGGCCTTCGCTGTTTTGCGGCGCATCAACCATGCTGCAAATAGGGGCAGTGTCAGGATTATGAAGGTGATCCGAACAACGTGATGAACGGCGACGAAGCCAGGATCGGCATCGATCGCAAGCGCGATGAGGGACATCTCGGCGACTCCACCTGGTGCATAGGCAAGAAGAAGCGGGAAGAGCTCGATCCCGGTAAGCCACATCATGACGATCGCGAAAACAAACGAAACGACCATCAAAATGAGCGTGCCGATAAGCGTAAGACCGGCGACCGCCAACCACTTGGAGAGCGCAACACCCGCGAAGCGCGACCCGATCGACGCGCCAAGGACGACCAGCGACACTTCGATTAACCAATGAGGCAAAACGCCCTCTACCAAGCCCGCCATGCGCAAAACCGCCGAAGCGAGCACTGGCGCAACAAGTGCGGGCAGCGGCATCCCTAGCCGCGAAAGAACCCAAATCAGCGCGATGGAGCTTGCAAGTAACAGGCCGAAATCCATCGTCGAGATGATCAGTCTGCCGTCTGTGTGGCTCCCCTCCGGAGGTGGCAGGCCCAGTATGCCAAAGGCAATGACCGGTGCTAGCAAGACCACAATCGAGATCCGGAGAGACTGGCTAAGCGCGACCGAGCGCTCATCAGCACCCATCGCATTGGAGATCAGGATCACGGCTGAAAGTCCGCCTGGGATAGCCTCGCAAATCGCGGTGTTTCGCTCTTCGCGCGCGATGTAGCGGTAGAAAAGATACGCAACACCGCCCCCAATGGGGCAATAGAGGATAGCGCCCAACAGGGTGATCGGCCAGCGGGCAAGGTCTTGTAGCGCGATCTGATCGAAGCTCTCCCCCAAGAAGAGGCCCAAGAGGGTGATGAAGTACATTCGCAACCATGTTGGCACGCCCACCGGCAGTCCGGCCAAAGAGGCGGCCATGGTGAAGAAAAGCGCGCCCAGCATCCATGCGAGTGGCACATGCGCCCATTCAGCCAGTGCACCGCCGATCGCACCTATGAAAAGTCCAAGCGCAATGCCGCGGAGCGAACGCTTGGATAAACGTTCAGGCCATGGGGCCGGCAGTTTCATTCCGGCTGCATAATCTCGGTTTCTACCCCGTCGCGGAGCGCCGTGTAAAAGCAACTCCGACGGTTCGTGTGACAGGCAGGGCCAGTTTGATCGACCAAGAGGAGCAAACAGTCCCGATCGCAATCGATCCGCATCTCGATGAGCGCCTGAGTGTTGCCCGAAGTCTCCCCCTTCTTCCAAAACTGTTGGCGTGATCTGGACCAATAGGTCACACGACCGGTCTTGAGCGTTTCAGCCACGCTCTCTGCGTTCATCCATGCGAGCATGAGAATCTCACCCGTCTGGTGGTCCTGAGCGATTGCAGGTAATAAACCGCGATCGTCGAACTTCAGGCTCTCAGGGGCAAAGTTTGCGGATGGCATAGGGGCTCCTAATGTTGCGGCTTGGGTCTTTTATATGCGAGCGCGCCGGGCTATCTACCCGAGAAACACCCTGGGGGCAAAGATGAGCGCCATAGAGCAAGATCTGATGAAACTCTATTCCGAGCGTATTCTCGCGCTGGCTGCTGGGATCAGCCGGACGGGTAGGCTTGAGGATGCTCAAGGAACCGCGATGAAGCGCTCTCCTCTTTGCGGATCGACGATTACCGTCGACCTCAAGATCGAGGACGGCAAGGTCAGTGACTTTGCCCAAGATGTGAAGGCCTGTGCGTTGGGGCAGTCCTCTGCTGCGGTTCTAGCGGCGCATGTGATCGGCCGGAGCAGAGCAGATCTAGAAGCCGGTCGTGATCAATTGAAAGCGCTGATCAAACAAGACGGTCCGGCTCCGGACGCTCCATTCGATGAGCTCGAAAGCCTCCGCCCCGCGCGGGATTACAAGAACCGTCACGCGTCGATTATGATCCCTTGGGAAGCGGCACTAGCGGCTTTTGATGCCGCCGCCAACGTAGCCCAACCTTAGCCCACGATGCTCTCAATAGAGGGTACGCCATCGCTGCGATTGCGGCGGTTGAACCATATTGATGCATAGTCCAGGAGGGCGGAGTAGCCCGTAAGAAGGGCTGCCGCATTTCCGACGCGGCCCCGAACCACACCGCCATCGGCCTCCCAATCAGCGCCGACGCTGGGAAAGAGACGCCCCAGATCATCGGCCACATCTGGTGCTTCGACCCAAGGGGCATCCGGGCCGGTTCCGTTCTTGAAATGCCGGATCTTCAAGCGGCGATGGTTTGCGAGGCTCTCAGCCGCATGGAGCGCGGAGCAGCGATTCCAGCCGACCCCCAAGAGCAAGATTTTCATCTGCGGTCGTTTACGCAGTCTCCCCCATGGCGAATTAGGGCCTGTTGCCCAGCCGAGAGGGTCGTGAGGCCGGATCAATCGCCGCGCATCAGGCCCGAGCAACAGAACCGAGCTCGTTGGATGTTTGCTCCGAAAAACCCCCGGCCATGTCCGAAATGATTCTGGCACCGACCCATTGTCACGCGCACTCGAGAGCGCAGGATCAAATCCCGGAACTTGACGTTTAACGTAGTCACGGGTCAGAGGGTCGAGCGGTAGATCCATCAATTCGGCCGGGTCATAGGCATCCGTGCTGAATCCGGGCATGCCGATCAAACCTTCGGGTCCAACAAGGTCGATGAGGGCTTCGATCAGAGTTCTTGGGCCGCCGATCACATGCCCAATCTGTCCGAGTGCTGAATGTACAAACAGCCCATCGCCAGCATCTATGCCTAGCGCTGAAAGATCCTTTATCAGATCGTTCTTGCCGAAAAGATGCACGAACCGATGCTCCTGACTTACTGCAAGTCGCGTTGTGTTGGGCCACGATCGTTTAGGATTGTTTGCAGAAATGCAATCCGCGTGTTCTCGCGCCGCACGACCACCTGCCGCATTGATAAATCCGACGCTGGACAAGTGGCAACTCGCCACCTAGGGTCGCCGCGGTCCGTCGGTTCGG
>JBCDAQ010000082.1:0-15638 GCA_039185285.1 Pseudomonadota bacterium | reverse complement strand
GCGCTCTTTAACGGGATAACGCTCGGAGGACTCTATTTCCTCGTAGCTTCTGGTTTCACATTGATTTTCGGCCTCATGCGCAACGTAAATTTGGCGCATGGCTCTCTCTACTTGCTTGGTGGATATATCGGCTATGAGATCGCGAACCTGACAGGCTATTGGCTGATTGCCTTCCCAATAGCCTTCGTGGTCGTTGGCGCATTTGGCGTCTTGCTTCAGTTCGCGGTCTTTAGGCGGATGGAGGGACAAGATCTTCGCCAAACGCTGGTGACAATCGGGATTTCGATCGTTCTGGCGGACCTGATGCTGTGGGTTTGGGGTGGCGATTTTTACCAGGTACTCACGCCCAGCTGGCTCTCGGGTCCTTTGGAGACAATCCTTGTCACCGGCGTAAAGCGGTCTTCTGGTGATCTAATCTACTTGAAGTATCCAATGGTCCGGATCGTGATTTTCCTGGCCGCGGTCGTGATCGGAATAGGGATCTGGCTGCTTCTCAACCGTACTCGAATTGGGATGTTAATCCGTGCTGGCGTTGACGACCGGGACATGCTGACGGCAACGGGTGTGAACATCCAATTAGTCTTCGCCGGTGTCTTCGCTTTTGGTGCAGGCTTGGCAGGTCTCGCAGGGGTCGTAGGCGGAACATTCCAAGCCCTCGCGCCCGGCGAGGATGTCCGCTTTCTTCTCTACTCGCTAATCGTTGTGATTGTTGGCGGTATGGGTTCGATTCCAGGGGCAGCAATCGGTGCTTTACTGATCGGCCTTGCGGACCAGTTTGGCTCCGTCTACATGCCGACCTATGCGGTTGTTTTGACCTTCCTGATCATGGTGGTGGTTTTAGCCTTCCGCCCTCAGGGCCTCATGGGTAGGGCCTGATATGGCGATCACCGACCCAGCACTCGCCAGAGTTACCGAACTGTCTCGCCTTACCTGGGCAGAGCGCATTCCCGCCTCATACTGGGTGCTCGGCTTGCTCTTGTTGGCGATGCCGGCTTTTGCGGGAAACTTTGTCTTAAACGATATCTTCGGCAGAACATTCACACTTGGGATCATTGCCCTCAGCCTGATGTTTCTCGGCGGTTATGGCGGGATGGTCAGCCTGGCTCAGATGAGTATTGCAGGCATGGGCGGCTATATGGTCGCGATTTTTGGGGTTTCAGCGATCGATACGATCTCGCTTGGTTGGCCTTGGTACATCGCAATTCCAATTGCCCTGATCATAGCAGTTCTTTTCGGCACGATCATCGGCTGGTTAGCCGTGAGGACAGAGGGGATCTACACGATCATGATCACCCTCGCGATCGCCGCGGCATTCTTTTACTTCACGCGCCAGAATTACGTGATTTTCAATGGTTTTTCAGGGTTCAACGGAGTCTTGCCCCCTACCCTTTTTGGCGTCGATTGGAGCAAAGGCACCGCATACTACTATCTCACGCTGTTCTGGGCGCTACTCTCTTTTCTTGCGGTTTTGTACCTCAGCCGAGCGCCCTTCGGATTAGCTCTACAAGGCGTGAGGGATAACCCCCGTCGGATGGCGGCGTTGGGCTTCAACGTCACAGCGCACCGAGTTGCGGCCTATTCTTTCGCGGCCCTGCTGGCGGGGATCGGAGGTATCTTGCAGACTTGGAACCTCGCCCAGATCTCACCTGGCACTGCCGGGATCGATCAAGCGATCAATGTTCTGATCGTCGCCGTGATCGGCGGCCTGCGCCATCCAATCGGTCCATTCATTGGTGCATTTATCTTTGTCATTCTCGAGATTTTCGCACGCGATGCACTCATCGCGGTCGGTCTGTCTGGCGATCGCTTTCAGTTGTTAATCGGCCTCGGCTTTCTACTCATTGTCTTTTTCTCACCCGATGGGATTCTCGGCCTTTGGGAGAAGTTGCGCGCAACGCGCGACCGTGATCCGCTGCTTGATCGCGGAGGAAATCGGCCATGAACGCCCCGATGTCCATCTCTGATCGTTTGGGCGCAACCGGAACCGCCAATGCCCTAGAGTTACGCGGCCTATCGAAGTTTTTCGGCGCCCTCGCGGCGATGGAAGACATCAACATGACAGTCAGGCCGGGTGAACGACGGGCCGTCCTTGGGTCTAACGGCGCTGGAAAAACGACCCTATTCAACTGTGTGACGGGCGATTTTCCAGCAAACAGCGGGTCGATCCGGTTCTTCGGTGAAGACATTACTGAGTTCCCACCCCACGAGCGTATCAGGCGTGGTCTCAGGCGGACCTATCAGATAAGTCTTTTGTTCACCGGGCTCTCGGTTTTGGACAATGTCTACCTATCCTCGGTCGGTGTCTCGCGGTCGCGTTTCTCGTTCCTAAGAGCGCGTCGGGACGATGCATTGATGGCGGCGGCGGAGAACCTAGTTCGTGTTGTTCATCTAGACGCCGTACGTGACACGGTGGTGGCTGAGCTGGCATATGGTCAGCAGCGCCAGCTAGAAATCGCGATGGCACTTGCCGGAGCACCGCGTTTCATTCTTTTTGATGAACCTGCTGCAGGCCTATCGCCGACAGAGCGGTCCGAGCTCATCGAAATCCTCACGGGTCTGCCCAGCCACATGGGCTTCATCATTATCGAGCACGATATGGACGTCGCGCTCCGCGTCGCTGAGAGCGTCACGATGATGCACAATGGGCGCATCTTCAAAGAAGGAAAACCCGCCGAGATCGAGGAGGATGAGGAGGTCCAGGCCCTCTACTTGGGGGATGGCCATGCCTAATCCCGCCAACCTCCAAATTCGCGACCTTAATGTCTATTACGGCCAATCCCATGCGTTGCAGGGGGTGGATCTCTCCCTCGATCACGGCGTCCTCTCGGTCGTAGGGCGCAACGGTATGGGTAAGACCACATTGTGCAAGGCGATCATGGGGCTCGAGCCAGTCGCATCGGGCACGATCACCATGAGCGGACAGGTGCTGAATGGACGTAACCCCGCTGAGATCGCGCGGATGGGCATCGGCTATGTCCCGCAAGGGCGTCGACTCTGGCGCTCGCTGACTGTTGACGAGCATCTGCGCTTGGTTGAGAAGCGCGGTGGTGCCTGGACGATCGAGCGGATCTACGGAACCTTCCCGCGGCTTGCAGAACGGCGCAGCAATGGCGGCGCGCAGCTCTCTGGCGGCGAACAGCAGATGCTGGCAATCTCGCGCGCACTTCTCCTGAACCCTCGCCTTTTGGTGATGGATGAGCCGACCGAGGGGCTTGCACCCGTCATAGTCTCTCAGGTCGAGGAGATGCTGATCCGCCTTGGGCAAGAGGGTGACATTGACGTCCTGGTGATCGAGCAAAACATCGGCGTTGCGTGCAGCGTTGCCGAGCAGGTTGCGATCATGGTGAACGGCCGGATCAACCGTGTCATGGACTCCAGTCTGTTGGCGGGCGATCGAGATCTACAACAAGCGTTGCTTGGTGTGGGCCGACACGCGCATGACGAGACACCCGAACCGATCACTGCGGCGAAACCAACCGGGATCGTGCAGCCAAAGGCGCCCGATCGGGTCTATGTCTCAAATCCAAAGCTTCCGACACGTTGGTCTCAACCGGTTCCAGTGCATGTCATTGAGGCCTCGGCCCGCACGGTCACCCTGGTCGGCCTTGCCGCCAACTCGAATGTCACACCAATTCACCGAACAGCGCGGGGAGGACGCATGACCGTCTATGTTTGTGGAACGCTGGACACGAAGGGTCCGGAACTGCGCTTCATGCGCAATATTCTGAAGGACGAAGGGTTGAATGTCGCCCTCGTCGACCTCTCGACCACCAGCGGAGCGCGGGAAGCTGAAATCTCGGCTCAGGCTGTTGCCTCGATGCACCCTCGCGGCAGCGCCGGTGTTTTCACGGATGACCGTGGCACAGCCGTTGCGGGTATGACCCTCGCTTTCGAGCGTTGGATGCAAGCGCAGGACAACGTGGCCGGAGTTATTGGCGCGGGGGGGTCTGGTGGGACAGCTCTCGTATCTCCTGCCTTTAGGTCCCTGCCCGTCGGAGTGCCTAAGGTCATGATCTCGACGGTGGCGAGTGGCAATGTCAGCCAGTACGTCGGCCCATCCGACATGCTCATGCTGCATTCGGTCGCGGATGTTCAGGGCATCAACTCGATCACACGAGAGGTCCTGCGAAACGGAGCTTCGGCCTTGGCTGGAATGGTGAAGTCCCGCACCTCCGCCGCAAATGCCGCGGAACCGGCAGTTGATAAGCCAGCAATCGGATTGACCATGTTTGGCGTGACAACGCCTTGCGTACAGCAGGTGATGGCTGAGCTTGATGCGGATTACGACTGCTTGGTCTTCCACGCCACCGGCACGGGCGGTCGGGCCATGGAGAAGCTGTTGGACAGCGGCATGCTGGCCGGTGTGCTCGACCTCACAACCACCGAGATCTGCGATATGGTCGCTGGCGGGGTCTTTGCCGCTGATCAGGACCGCTTTGGCGCCGCCATCCGCTCGGGCCTGCCCTATATCGGCGCCTGCGGGGCGCTCGACATGGTGAACTTCAACGCGCCAGAGACGGTGCCGGAGCATTACCGCCACCGGAACCTTTACGAGCATAACCCGCAGATCACCCTCATGCGAACGACGCCGGAGGAGAACACCAAGATGGGCGAATGGATTGGTGAGCGGCTCAACCAGATGACCGGGCCTGTTCGGTTCTTCCTGCCCGAAGGAGGCGTCAGCCTGCTCGACGCGCCCGGCATGGCGTTCCACGACCCCGAAGCGGATCGTGCGCTCTTCACCGCGCTTCGCCGGACAGTGAATGAAACCTCAAACCGGCAGCTCATCAGCACGCCACATAACATCAACGACCCAGAGTTTGCGGCCCTGGTTGTCCAGACCTTCCGCAGCTTGCATGGCAACCCGCGCGCCCGCGCAGCAGGAGAATAAATGTTCGACCGTAACGACCTCATGACCAAATTCCGCGCCATGCGAGACCGTGGCGAGCCCATCATCGGCGGCGGCGCGGGCACCGGCCTCTCGGCGAAATGCGAGGAGGCGGGTGGGATCGACCTGATCGTGATCTACAATTCCGGTCGCTACCGGATGGCGGGGCGCGGTTCGCTCGCCGGGTTGATGCCCTACGGCGATGCCAACGCGGTCGTCATGGAAATGGCGGGTGAAGTCTTGCCCGTCGTCAAGAACACGCCGGTCCTTGCCGGGGTCTGCGCCTCGGATCCGTTTCGCCTGATGGACAAATTCCTCGATGAAGTGAAGGCGGCAGGCTTCTCTGGCATTCAGAACTTTCCGACCGTCGGCCTGATCGATGGCACCTTCCGCGCTAACCTGGAAGAGACGGGCATGGGATACGACCACGAGGTCGATCTCGTCGCCATGGCCAATGAAAAGGACATGCTGACAACGCCTTATGTCTTTGACGAAGACAGCGCCGCCGCCATGGCAAAGGCCGGTGCAGATATCATCGTTGTGCATCTGGGGCTGACCACCGGTGGTGCGATTGGCGCTGAGACGGCTCTCACGCTTGAGAACTGTCCCGAGACTGTTGATCGCTGGGCCGGTGCTGCTCTGGAGGTGAACCCAGAAGCGATCGTGCTGGTTCATGGCGGTCCTGTCGCCATGCCGGATGACGCAGATTTCGTCCTGAAGAACACCAAGAACTGCCACGGCTTCTATGGCGCCTCCTCGATGGAGCGCCTGCCGACCGAAGTCGCGCTAACCGAACAGACCCGAAAGTTCAAACAGATCGGGCGCTGAGGGAGAAGGAAATGACCGGAGAACTCATCGGACAACTGATCCTGTGGCTCATCGTAGCCGTGATCGTGATCTTCATCCTCTATTGGGTGATGCACTGGCTCTACCGACGCTCGACCAAGGAAGTGGCGTTCGTAAGAACAGGCTTCCTGGGCGAGAAGGTGGTGATCAATGGGGGTGCCTTCGTCTGGCCGATCATCCACGACATTACACCGGTCAGCATGAACTCACTCCAGCTAGAGGTCGTGCGAGAGCGGGACGAGGCGCTCATCACTCGGGATCGGATGCGCATCGACGTGGATGCCGAGTTCTATGTACGGGTCAAACAGACACGCGAAGCCGTGTCGCTCGCCGCCTCGACGCTAGGTCGCCGAACGCTGGAGCCGGAGCGGATCCACTCTCTGCTCTCGGGCAAGTTCATCTCGGCCCTGCGTACGGTCGCGAGCCAGATGACGCTGGAAGAGGTGCACGAGGATCGCAACGCCTATGTCGCCCGCGTCAAGGAGATGGCGCAGGAGGGTCTGGACGCGAACGGGCTGGAACTGGAAGGCGTCGCGATCACGGATATTGACCAGACCGGGATCGAGTACTTCAATCCCTCCAACCGGTTCGATGCAGAAGGCCTCACGCAAGTGATTCAGGCGGTTGAGGGTCGCCGCAAACTGCGCAACGACATCGAGCAGGACGCGATGATCCAGATCCGCGCTCGGAACCTACAAGCCGAAAAAGAAGCGCTGGATATCGAGCGTCAATCCGAAGAAGCGCGCCTTGAGCAGGAACGCGATATCGAATTCCGCCGCGCTCAACAACGCGCCGAACTGGCCCGCGAACGCTCGGAACGCGAACGCGATGGCGAGCAGGCAACGCTTGCTAGCAAAGAAGCGATCGAGACCGCCCGTATCGCGCAGGAGCGACAAATCTCCGAAGCGCGGATCGCTTCGGAACGCGAGGTTCGCCAACGGGAGATCGAACGCCAGCGCGTGGTTGAAGAGGCCGAGATCGCCACCCGAGAAGCCGTTGAGAAAGCTCGGATCGCTCAGGAAAAGGTCGTCACTGAGGAACGGATCAGAACCCAACAAGAGACTGACTCGGCAGAGATCGCGGCCCGCGAGTCCGTTGAACGCGCTCGGATCGCCCAAGAACAAGCCGTTGAACAGGCCAGGATCGCCCGAGACCGGACCACGCAATCCGACGAGATCGAACGCCAGAAGGCCGTTGACGCCGCCGGGATTTCTGCACGCGAGGAGGTTGAGCAAGCCCGCATCTCCCAAGAACGTACGCTGACAGCCGCGCGGATCGACAAAGAACAGCAAACCCGAGAGCAGGAAGTGGCCCGCGACCTCTCGGTTCAAGAAGCGGAGATTGCAGCGCGGGAAGCGGCAGAGAAACTTCGGATCATGCAGGAGAAGGCGGTTAACACCGCTCGGATCAGCTCGGCCCGGGAGGTGCGCGCGCTGGAGATTGACCAGAATGAGGCGGTCGACAAGGCCGAGATCTCGGCCCGCGAGGCGGTTGAGCGTGCTCGGATCGCTCAGGATCAGGCTGTTACCGCAGAACGAATTGCGTTCGAACAGGACGAGCGGGAGCGGCAAGTAACCCGCGACCTGAAAGTTCAGGAGGCAGAGATCGCTGCGCGCGAAGCCGCCGAGAAACTCCGCATCGCGCAGGAACAAGCCGTTGCAGCGAGCCGGATCTCCTCGACTGAGGAAACTCGGAAGCTGGAGATTGCTCAAAACCGCTCCCTTGATGAGGCTGAGATAGCCGCTCGGGAGGCCGTCGAGAAGGCGCGCATCGCCCAGGACAAGGTTCTTTCGTTCGATCGGCTGGAGACAGAGGAAAGCGTCGAGGCGCGCGAACAAGCCAAGGCTGAAGCCGTTGAGGCTGCTCGGATCGCAAAAGAGAAGAAACTCGCGGCCGAACGCATCGCCTACGAACAAGACATGCGCGAGCGCGAGATTGCCCGGAACCGTGCAGTAGACGAAGCCAACATCGCAGCACAAGAGATGATCAACGCCGCCCGTATCGAAGAAGAAGCCAAAACTCGCGCGGCTGAGATCGCCAAGGAAGAGGCCATCGAGGCTCGCAACATCAAACGTCGGAAATCGCTAGAACAGCTTGAAGTCGAGCGGACCCAGGCCCTGCGCGAGGTCGAGATCGCCTCACAGGACGCGATCGAACGCGCAAGGGTGGCGTCAGAACGCGCTCTCGACGATGTGCGGATTGAACAGCAGACCGAGCGCCGCCGCCTTGAGATCGAACGCGAGAAGAAGGTCGAGGAGGCCGCGATGGAGAAAGCCATCGCCATCGCTTCGAAGTCGCTCGAGGAAAGTGCTGCTGCGATCAAGGCGGACGAGGCTCGCGCGACAGCGGCAGAGATGGCCGCGAAGGTCGAAACTGCGAGCGCCGTCGAAGAGGCGACCCGCGAGAAAACTGTCGACGTCGTCCGTGCGGAGAAAGAAGCCGAGGAAGCCCGGCTTGCCGCCGAGGCCGCTCGGATTCGCTCAGCAGTGGAGGCCGAGGCGCAGAAGCTCATCAACGAGGCCGAAAACATCCTCACCGATGCGGCCCGCGCAAGCCTCTTCAAGCGCAACATGCTGAACCGCCTGGAGGGCATCATCGCCGCGCAGGTCAAGCCGCTTGAGAAGATCGAGGAGATCAAGATCATGCAGCTCGGCGGGGCTGGAGCCACGGGGCTCAACTGGGCCGACGGGGGTGGATCGGGCGGTGGCGCCTCGGTTGGGCCTGCTGGCAGTCCAACCGACGAGGTGATCAACTCGGCGCTGCGTTACCGGGTTCAAGGGCCGATGATCGACAGCCTGATGAACGATATCGGGATCGATGGCTCGAACCTCGCCAAATCCGCTGTCTTCCAAGATGCCAACAACATGGCACGCGCAGCCAACGAGGCGCAGAAACTCGCCGACGCGAAGAAGGCCGAGAGCGACAAGAAGGACGACAAGTAGATGGCACGCGTCTATGTCAGCTCGGTGATCGGCGCCCCTGCTGCCCGCGTCTGGGAGCGGGTAAGGGACTTCAACGGCCTACCCCGATGGCATCCTCGGATCCGCGACAGCCGTATTGAGGACGCCCTGCCGGCCGACAAGGTCGGCTGCATCCGGAACTTCAACCTGCAAAACGGTGAGACCATTCGCGAACAGCTTCTAGGTCTCAGCGACTACGACATGTTCTGCACCTACTCGATTCTCGAGAGCCCGATGCCCCTGGAAGACTACATCGCGACCCTCAGGCTGACGCCGATAACCGAGGGGGATCGGACCTTTATCGAATGGTCGGCGGAGTTCTCCTGTGATCCGAATGCCGAGAGCGATCTGGTCAACGGGATCGGCACGGATGTGTTCCAGACCGGCTTCGATGCGCTGAAACGCCATTTCGGGGGGACGGCATGATCCGTTGTCGAAGCTACTGATGCCTCATGTCGTGCGCAGCATCGTTCTGGATGCGCCGGTCGAGGCGGTGTGGGAGGTCATCCGGGACTTCAACGGGCATGACCGTTGGCATCCTGCCGTGGCCGAAAGCCATGTGGAGCGTGGCCAACCCTCGGACCAGGTAGGATGTGTGCGCAACTTTCGGCTGGTGGGTGGTGAGAACCTGCGCGAGCAGCTTTTGGCCCTGAGCGACATGGAGCAGGCATTCTCCTACTGCTTGCTCGACACACCGGTGCCGCTTTTCAACTACGTCGCCCATGTCCGGCTCTTTCCGGTGACCGACACAGATTCAACCTTCTGGGAATGGGAGAGCCGGTTCGACACGCCCGCTGGTCGTTCGGAGGAACTCTCGGATCTGGTTGGCGACGGTATCTATGCGGCGGGCTTCGAAGCCATCCGCACGCATATGGGGTTGGGTCATGCTTGAAGTGGTGGTCGCGGACACGTTAGCCGAAGCCTCTGCGGCGATGTCAGAAGAGGCGCGGTTCCTGGGAGGAGGTACACTCGTGATGCGCCAGGTGAACTATGGCGATCAACGATTCAACCGGATCGTTCGATGCCGGGAGCGGTTAGATGAGATCCGTCCAGATGGCAGCCGGGTGATGATTGGCTCCGGTGTCACGATGGCTCAGATCATGGGCTCGCGGGACCTCGCATTCCTGGCACCAGCCGCTCGCGCGGTAGGAGGGCCTGCTATCCGCAACATGGCCACGATCGGCGGAAACGTTATTGCGCCTCATCCGTATGGAGATCTTGCCGTCGCCCTGCTGGCGCTGGACGGGCGGGTGGCGCTGTCGGACGGAACTAGCCAGCCGCTGGAGCAGTATCTGAAGACGCGCCGGGGCTTGGTCCGCTCAGTCTCGATCCAGCGTCCTTCTGGCGATGAGTTTCGGTTTCGAAAAGTAAGCCGAGTGAAACCTAAGGGCGTATCGGTCATGAGTATGGCGGCACATCTTCAGCGAAGCGCGGGTCGGCTCTCGGATGTCCGCGTGGCTTATGGGGCGATGGCCGCGACCCCGATACGTGTCGCGGCGGTCGAGCAGGCGCTCGAAGGCGCTTCTCTGGACCTCAATGGGGTGACACCCGCCCTCAACGCCGCGACCGAAGGTCTTTCACCGCCCGATGATGCGCTGGCCTCAGCCTGGTACCGCCGCGAAGTCGCACCCGTCCATCTCCGCCGTCTTCTGCTTGGGGAGGATCGCCGATGAAGACCCCTGTGACCTTCACCCTCAACGGAGCAGACGCGGCAGCCTTCGCCGATCCCGGCCAGAACCTCTTGGACGTGTTGCGCAGGGGCGTCGGAGATCTCTCACCGAAGTACGGTTGTGGCCAGGGAACCTGCGGTACCTGCACCGTGCTTATCGATGGGGAGCCGCATTTGAGCTGCCTTGTCCTCGCGGAAACTGTACAAGGGCGAGCGGTAGAAACGGCCGGTGGGATGGCGAACGGTCCCGATCTTCACGCGTTGCAGACGGCCTTCGTGGAAGGGTTCGCGGCGCAATGCGGATATTGCACGCCGGGTATGCTGATGGCAGCGAAGGCGCTTCTAGACCGCAATCCCTCTCCGACACGCGACGAAGTGATCGAGGCGATCTCTGGTAACCTCTGCCGGTGTACGGGTTATGAGCCAATCGTGGAGGCGATCCTAACCGCCGCGCGCGCGCCTCGGAACTCCGTGGGGAGCACCGTCTGATGCCCGTCGAATTCCGCAAGGATCTCTTCGCCGACGAACGCGACGACAATCTCGCCGAGATTGGCAAGCCGCATATACGGCAAGACATTCTTGGCCACGTCACCGGGCGCTCGCCTTTCTATGACGATCACCTGTTCGATGGCTTGCTGCACATGCGCTGCGTGCGCTCGCCGCACCATCATTCTCGGGTTCGCTCAGTCGACACTTCGGCGGCGGAACGCGTGCCTGGTGTTGTCCGTCTCATCCGTCCGCAGGACGTGCCGGTTAACCTGAATACTCTGCTGGCGCTCCTGAATTTCGGGCGGGATGACGAGCCGCTGCTAACGCCCGACAGATGCGCCTATAAGGGTGAGCCCATCATCGCCATCATAGCGACATCCGAGCGGGCCGCCCGCGATGCAGTGGCTCAGGTGAAGGTGGATTGGGAAGAACTGCCTTTCGTCCTCGATGTCGAGGAGGCTTTGAAGCCCGAAGCGCCTATGGTCAATGAGACTTACCCCAACAACACCTTTGACTATCACGACCGCTACGACCATCAGAAGCTCCGCTTTGGCGATGTCGAGGCGGGCTTTGCCCAGGCGGATCATATCGTCGAAGGCGAGTACCAGATGTCGCCCATCGAACAGGCCCCGATGGAGACCTGCGGGGCGATCGCGGCACCTGAGACGAACGACCGGTTTGTCTGCTACACCTCGACCCAGGCTCTGTTTTTCTCTGTTGCCGTGGCGGCGAAGCAGACGGCACTGCCAAGCTCGCGTCTGCATTTCATCGGCGGCACCGTCGGCGGTGGCTTCGGTGGCAAGGTCGACAGCCATCACGAGCCGCTGGCGATCCTGGGGGCAATGCTAACTGGGCGCCCGGTGAAGTACCAATGGGATCGGGCCGAGGAGATGCAGGTCGGCGCACCCCGCGGGGCCGAACGCTGGCGAATCAAGGATGGGGTGATGCGAGACGGCCGGATCGTCGCGCGGGAGTTCACAGGGTTCTTCGATGCGGGGGCCTACACGCGGCTCTCGAGTTACGCGGTACAGAAATGCACAGGCCATATTCCAGGCCCCTACACGATCCCAAACATCGCCTCGAACGTCTATTGCGTCTTTACCAACCGGACGCCTTCGACGGCAATGCGCGGCTTTGGGATCACCGGGGTCGATTTCGCCATTGAGTGCCATATGGACAAGGTGGCCGAGCAGGTCGCAATGGATCCAATCGAGTTGCGCATCCTCAATGCCTATCGCGATGGGGACATGAAAGCGCACCGGCGTTCAGCTAAGAACTGCGCGCTGATCGAGTGCTGTCAGGTGGTGGCAGAAAAGTCGGGATGGGCGCTTAGTGCGGATGCAAGGGCGGCTTCGAGCCTTCGTGGCGGCGGGGTTGACTGGCGGGCCGAGATCCCGGAGACGCTCACAGATCAAGGCGGTCAGATCGGCGAGCGTAAGCGCCGCGCGCTGGCGCCCGAACCATTTGCTGGTGTTTCTCAACGCCATACCGTTGCGGCAGGCTCAGCCAACGAGCATCCGGCGACGGGTAATGCGCCTCAGCGTGAGGACATGGTGATAGAGGCCGAGCGACTTGGCTTCAAGGTTTCAACCGGAGTACCCGTCTCAAGCGCACCCATTGCGCCGCCCACACCTCCCGGCGTTCCGGTGCCCTATCCAAACAACGCGCGCCCTCCCGAGCAGCCTGACCGAGATGCGTCAACCGGCCCAGGGCTTCCACCTGCCGCTCGCAGCGCCGAGCCTCTTTTACCCAGGGAAACCGTTCCTCAAAGACCTGTGGCACCGCCTCCGGCAGCAGTGACACCGCCGCCATCACCCTCGCAACCAACATCGGCTGATCAAGCACCGGGCGGGCCGAGACCGCCACGCAGGCCAGGCGTGTCGCGCTTTATCTCGGGACCAAGGGGGCGGCGATGACCTTGCATTCCGGACGCGGGTTTGCCGCGATCAACTACCCGATTGGCATGAACCTGGGTGGAGATCCAAGCCAGGCCTTGGTGCATTCGACGCCCGACGGGAAGTTCAAGGTGGCGCTCTCGGCCATTGATCTAGGCCAAGGCATGAAATCTGTGACCCGGCAGATCGCGGCGGAGGCGCTCGGCGTGCCGATCGAAGATGTCTATGTGGATACCGCGGATTCGGACACAGGTCCGCATGATATGGGTTCTTTTGCGTCCCGCGGGACACACCGGATGGGCAATGCGGTGATCAGGGCGGCGGCCGAGGCAAGGACCCAGATGCTCGAGGCCGCTGCCGAGGAGTTGGAGGTCAACGCATCTGATCTTACGACTGACGGACGCGGCAACATCCATGTCAAAGGCGCCCCCTCACGGTCGATTACCGTGGAAGAGACCGCGCAAGCGGCCCAATTCCGCCAGGGCCGGACGTTATCTGGGCGCGGTATCTTCTTAGTACCCATGTCAGATGTCGATCCCGAGACTGGTGAAATGACCCCGGTTTCATGTTTCGCTCATGCGGCCCTAGTGGTTGATCTGACCGTCGATGACGAGACTGGTGAGGTCGAAGTCACGCAGATCAACTCGGCCTATGAGGTCGGTCGCGCGCTGAACCCAAAACTTGTCGAGCAGCAGTTGATCGGAGGCGCCTGGATGGGCGTCTCTCATGCGCTCTATGAGACCACCGAACCGAACTACCCCGACAGAACGCATGGGCCAGAGGACTTCAATCAATACCTCCAGCCCGGTCCTGGGGATGCGGTCCCGCATCACATCTCAATTCTAGAGCGACCGGCGCCCGACGCACCCTATGGCGGCAAAGGTCCCGGAGAGATGTGCGCGAACCCAGTTCTGCCGGCGATCGCGAACGCGGTCTACAATGCGGTAGGTGTTCGCTGTGACAGCTTACCGATTACACCGGAAAAGGTCTTACGCGGGCTCCGGGCCAATGGCGGCGCTCGACCGCAGGGAAGGCTTTGATGCGCCGCGCACTCCCATGCAAGTCCGTGCGGGATGACAAAACCGCGCTCGCCCACCCACCCGCGCGCGGCGCTGAAACGAGGGGCGCTGGATGGCAGTGAAGACCAGCATCGGCGGCATCGCTTCGGCTAAAGCGCTGCGCGAAGCGTTGGTGGGCGCTCAGTATCTGGCTGATGAAGGGTTGGCGACGGCATCCTACCTAGCGCTTGCACTGGGCAAGCCCCTCTTGCTTGAGGGCGTTCCCGGCGTCGGCAAGACCGAAGCTGCCAAGGCAATCGGATCCGTCCTCTCCCGTCGGGTGATCCGTTTGCAGTGTTACGAGGGGATCGATGCCTCCGCGGCGCTTTACGAGTGGAATTACCCCCGACAGATGCTCGCGATCCGACAGGCGGGCGACGGATACATCAACATTTATTCGGATGAGTACCTGCTTGCACGACCGCTACTAGAAGCGTTACGAGATCCGGAAGGCACATTGCTTCTGATTGATGAGATTGACCGGGCGGATCACGAGTTTGAAGCGTTCCTGCTGGAGTTCCTGTCGGATTTCACGATCTCTATCCCCGAAACAGGAACCGTCCGGGCGCGCAGTCATCCCGTTGTCGTCCTGACCTCGAACCGGACCCGTGATCTACATGAGGCGTTGAGGCGGCGGTGTGTTTACCACTGGATCGACTATCCCGATCCGGCGCTGGAAGCTCGGATCGTACTGGCCCGCTCATCGTCGGTAGTCCAGGCAACCGCTGATGCCGTCGTCGCCTCGGTAGGGCTTTTGCGATCAGAGCCACTCGTCAAACCTCCAGGCGTGGCCGAGACCGTCGAGTGGGCCGAAGCCGCGACCCTATTGGCTGATCAGGGTACGCCCTGGCCTGACGCGTTCAGACGGGCGATTGGCGTAGCGCTCAAGGATCAGGATGATCTGGCCTACCTCGAACCGCGTCTGGGCGAGTTGCTTCCCGGGGAGGCTGCGTGATGCTGCCGGCTGCGACCCGTCCTCTTGTCAGTTTCCCAACGCTGTTGCGAGCGAACGGCTTTTCAGTCTCTCCGGACCAAACAATGGGGTTTGTGGAAGCGGTGGGAATTCTGGGGCCGCGTGGGATCGGTGATATACGCAATGCGGCCTTGGCTTTGATGGCCATCCCGCCGGATCGCCGCGATGACTTCGACCAGCTCTTTAACGCCCATTTCCTGGGCGCAACACTCCCTCAAGCCATACCTGCCGATGAAGAGGAGGCAGAGGCTCATGAAGCGACTGGAAGGAGCGAAGAGATCACCGTCGAGCCATCGGACGATCCCGGAGAAGAGGCGACCGCCGCAGAACGCCTCGGTCATCGGGCGCTGCTCGATCAGCCGGAAACTGCACTGTTACAACTCAGACGCGAAGGCGCTCGTCGACTGCCGAGACGCGTGTCGCGGCGGCTGCGGCGGGCGCGGTCCGGACAGGTACTCGACCTACGGCGCGCTCTACGTGATGCGGCACGTCGGGATGGCGAAGTGTTGAGCTTGCCTTGGCTCAAACGTGAGACCCGTCAACGAAAGATCGTCCTGCTGATCGACGTTTCGGGATCGATGAAGGAGCGCACCGATAGCGCGCTTCGACTTGCGCATACACTCAGACGCACTGCTGAACGGCTGGAAGCGTTCACTTTGGGTACCCGCTTGACCCGGATCACGCCGGCATTGCGAAACCCAGATGCTGGTAGAGCACTGGAGCGGGCTTCAGCCTTGATCGCGGACATTGACGGTGGCACCCGGATTGGAGAGGCGCTGGACACGCTTCTGTCCATCCCTCGCTATGCTGGTTTCCTACGCGGGGCGACGGTTGTGATACTTTCAGACGGGTTGGAGCGC
>JBCDAQ010000081.1:0-15851 GCA_039185285.1 Pseudomonadota bacterium | reverse complement strand
CTGAGTTGAAAGACCTCAAGAAGCTGGATCTGAAGAAGATCGGCTATATCGTTGGCATTCCAGTTGTTTTGACAGTTCTCTCCCTCACGCTTGGGCTTCTCGATAGCTTCCTAGAGCTGGTCTTTATGACCGACTGGATCAGTGAGTGGGGTTGGGCTGGGGTCCCGCTCGTTGGCATTGCATCTGGCATGGCGATACGATGGGCGTATCAGTCGGCCCTAGAGTTAGGGCGTCAAAGCTGGCCGGCAGCCAAGTTTGGCAGCCTCACAGCGGTTCTGAAAGGCCTCTACACCCAGCAGCACTTCGCTGATTTTGTGATCGCGAACCAGGGCGCCTCGGCGAAAGACCTGCACAAGAATTTTGGCGCCTTTCTCAAGGCGCACAAACCGTCCGACGAATTGGACCCTGAAACCACCCAGCTCCCCGGCGTGATCGGTTCTGTAGCGAGGCCACGGAAAAATGACGAAGCAGCTTAATCTGGAAGACATCCAGGGCAATGTAATCCGGGCGTACGGCAAGTTTGGCTACCCCAAAGCCCGCTATTTCTTTTTGAACCTGACAAATGCCTGGGTAGGTCGTCGGTTTGTCAAAAAAATCTTGGATCAGGGGATTGTCACAACGGCCCAACGTTGGGTTCGCGTGCCAGATCCGCTGAACCCCGGCAAGACCGTGCCGTTCGGCCCGGATATCACCATGAATATGGGGTTCAGCTTCATGGGCCTCTACCTCATGGAGCTGCCAACGCGAACGCTGCAAGGCATGCCCGATGAGTTCATCGATGGTATGCGCAAGCGGGCGTTTATCCTGGGTGACAAGCCGGCAGAGGACATCCAACCGCATCAACAGCCAGTCATGGATTCGGCAGTCAAGGAGATGCTTTTCAAGAAAGAGTTCGGTGAGGCGCCAATGCCCGAGTTGCCGAGCGACGATCCGCCAGCTTGGATGGGCGAATGGGATCCGATCTGGCAGGAGAACCGCTCTCGCATCGGATCGACGGATGTTCATATTTGGATCTCGATCAATGCAAAGGTGGATTTCGGAACAGAGACACCTGTGACGCAGATGGGCGCGAAGAAGAACGTTCTCGAAGACTATACCGATCGCATCCAGAAAGCGTGCGAAGAGGCAACCGCAGAGTATCTAGAGAGGTTCAAGGACCCTCGAGGACAGATCAAGGTTCTTACCGCGTGCCAGGTTCCTGACGAAAAGTCAGGCAAGAAGGTCGACTCGCCCTTCATTCCAGGCAGCGCAGTGTTCGAGGATATCGTGCTGGATCAGGATCTGGAGATCCCCATCGTCGCACCGGTTGAGAAGGACGGCGTTTGGGTGCCCGAGATCGTCGACCGCAAGAAGCATAAGAAGGGAGAAGAAGTTCGTCTCCCAACACCTTATGAGCACTTCGAAATGTCGGATGGGATCGGCGACCCGGTCTTTGAGGGTCAGTTCCCTGATGCCGAGATGGCTGCGAAGGTTAAAGGCCGCGGCAAATGGATGAGCCCGGACCGCGAATGGGAGCCATTGGCAACCGGTGAGTTTCTGCTCGGTCACCCGGATGAGAGCCAAGAGCTTCCCCCCGCTGCGCGTCCGCCTGAGTTCTCCAACAACGGCACTTTCATGGCATTCCGCAAGCTCCATGAGAATGTCGGAAGCTTTTTTGGGTACATCAAGAGCCAGGCAAAAGCCTATGCCAATAGCACCCAAGGCAGTGAGGAGGAGCTGGACCCCGAGAACCCAGAGCACCTCGAGCGGGCTGAAATTATCCTCAAGTCCAAAATCGTAGGGCGTTGGCCCGATGGGATCTCGATGACCCAAGCGCCGACATGGAAAGCCTGGGTTGAGACAAAGCGCCGCTTCAGCATCACCGAGGAAAACACCTACTCGGCATGGGTGCAGCGCATAAACTACCTTCGCAATCCGCATGCTTCGGACTTTAAGTTCGGCGATGATATCCAGGGGTACAAGAACCCAAACGCGTCGCATCTACGCCGAGTTAACACGCGCGACTATCTGGATCCGCTAAACGAGATGCATCCCGAGACGTACAAGGATGAATACGGAAAGCCCAATCCTCGGATCAATCAAAACGCGACGACACAGCTGAACAAGCGCCGCCGTATTCTGCGTCGAGGGCTGCCCTATGGCGACTCGAACCTCTATGACAAAGGCACAAAAACGGACGAGACCGAGCAAGGCGTCGCTATGATGATCATCTGCGCCAACCTATTCCGCCAGTTCGAGTTCGTGCAGCAGCAGTGGATCGAATACGGTCTCGACTTTAACTCAGGGAACAACACCTGTCCGCTGGTCGGCAATCATGACAAGCATAACCGCTTTACTGTCCCGGCCGATCCGGCGAAAGGCGGTTGTCCGTTCATTATGGCGGGGATGCCGACATTTGTGGAGCCGCGGGGGGGAGAGTACTTCTTCATCCCCTCGATGACGGCTCTTCGGATGATCGCCAACGGCTCCGTCGACCCGACCTGATCGCGGAGAAGAGGTATGTCAGCGCTCGTCACCCTCCTCGAAGCGATCTTCGGCGTCGTTGTGAATTGGATCAACGGGATTGCGGGGATCATAAGGGTCATCCACATCCTGATCCGCGTGAGACTGAAGGGCAAAGAAGGTCTCGGAGCCCGATTGGCCGCAGAGCTGACGCAGCCAAAGCGGATGCGGGATGTGATGAGCTTCCTGCGGGCCTTCTGGCCAAATATCGTTCTCGATCTGTCGTTCGTGAAGTCCTACGAAAACAACGGAACCGCGATCGTCACCCGGCGAACCGACATTACCGAGGTGCTAAACCGGAACGATGATTTCGAAGTCGTCTATGGCCCTCGAATGCGTGAGATCACGGCGGGCGAGAACTTCTTCCTCGGCATGCAGCCGGGTTGGGACTACACTCGTGATGTTTCAGCCATGCGGCTCGCGGCCCGTGCCGGCGATGTAGATAAGATCGTTCTTCCTCGCGCCCAAAAGATCGCCAATAAAATAGTCGATGACGCTAATGGCATTATTGATCTACCGCAGGACCTTAGCTTGATTGTCTCATCCGATATGGTTGGTCACTACTTTGGAACACCCGGGCCAAATCAAGCGACGATGATCGACTGGACGACGATCATGTTCTGGTATCTCTTTGGCGATCTTGGAGCTGATCCCGAAGTTGGTCATAAAGCACATTCCGCGATGGCCGGCGCTCGAAGCTATCTGGATGAGACGATCGCGCGGCGCAAAGCGGAGCGTAAGAAGGGCGCGAGCCCTCAGCATGTTCTAGATCGGTGCTTAGATCTTCAATCAGCTGGCGTTCCTGGGATGTCCGATCTGGGCATCCGAAACAACATTGTGGGTCTGCTAATTGGGGCGGTGCCGACCCTCTCAAAGGCGTCTTGCTTGGCCTTGCAAGAGCTGATGAGCAGACGCAACGAGTTTGGTAGTGTTCAGGTTGCGGCACAAAACGACGATGATGATCTACTTGCCCGATACATTTGGGAAGCCCTAAGGTTCAACCCTCATCAGCCCCTCGTTTACCGTCGTTCGACGCGTGATGCTACGATTGCCAGAGGGACGGCGCGTGAGACGATGATCCCCAAAGGTCGGATGGTTTTCGCCATGACAATCTCCGGCCAGTTCGACCTTCAAGCCATGCGCGATGCCAAGCAGTTTCGTGTAAACCGCCCGCGGGAGGACTACATGACCTGGGGCTATGGCATGCACAATTGCTTTGGTGAAGCGATCAACCTCAAAGTAATTCCCGCAATTCTCAAACCGTTATTGAAGAAACCCGGCTTGCGCTATGCACCCGGTTGGAGTGGACCTGAGATGGGCGGTACGCCTTTTCCCCGACACATGAAACTGACCTGGGATCGGTAGTCTGTGTTTCGTAGTCGCTCGAAACTGTTATCTCTTTGTTATTGTTGGGGTAACTGGAACGCCATAAGTTTCAAGAATGACTGACGTTCAGCCATACCCGGCCTATACCCGTGCAGAGCGGA
The DNA here is from genome assembly GCA_039185285.1 of Pseudomonadota bacterium. Classification (GTDB taxonomy): domain Bacteria; phylum Pseudomonadota; class Alphaproteobacteria; order Rhodobacterales; family Rhodobacteraceae; genus Thermohalobaculum. The sequence goes on along the minus strand of JBCDAQ010000081.1, from coordinate 11,862 downwards.
TCGCAGATGGTGTTATCCATTTCGCAGGGGTTGCCGTTTCGATGTTGGCGGTACCAGTGCTCATTACACTCGTCGCGATCTGGCATGGTGACGTGCCTAACGTGACAGCTGTTTCGATCTACGGTGTCAGTCTGATCGCAATGTTCAGTATCTCTGCAGCGTATCACATTGGCGGTAACTGGCGTTGGCGGGATGTGCTTAGAAGACTCGATCACTCAGTAATTTATATCTTGATTGCGGGTACTTACACGCCTTTTTCAATCTACGCCGGTGGGGAGGGAGCTGTTTGGATTTTGATCGGGATCTGGACGGCCGCAGCGACCGGGGTTTCGCTTCAATTCCTTGCCTATCGTAAGCTGGAATGGCTAGCGATCGTTCTCTATCTTGGGATGGGGTGGTCTATCGTCTTGTTTGGTGGGCCTATCCTGAGCGCGCTTTCAACGGCGACGATCGTTCTGATTGCAACGGGGGGGATGCTCTACACGCTTGGTGTCGCTTTCCATCTCTGGCACCGCCTGCCTTTTCATAACGCGATCTGGCACGGCTTCGTTCTAGCAGCGAGCTTTGTCTTCTACGCCGCTATTCTGGTCGAGAGCCGCGTAGTTGCCTTAGCGGGCTAGGAGGCCACCTTCATGCGCTGCAGGCCGTCCTGATCCCGGACGCTCACGCAAATCGATACGAGGGTCCTGGGTTGATCGTATGGCCACGACGTCCCTCGGTGCAGCGTGGCACGTTCGTCCCAAATGATTACATCTCCCGGCTCCCAAAGATGCGAATAGACGTCTTCGGGACGGGTCATAGCCGCGATCAGCTCGTCGACCCAAGCTCGGCCCTCTTCAAGCTCCATTCCGTCGACCGCATGAACGTGGCTGGCGATATAGATGGCCTCTTCCCCGGTTAGCGGATTAGTCCAGAGGGCCTTCCAGCTTTGATCTGTCCATTTGGTGAAAAGGTCGCCCTTGGCAAGCTCTGGGTCAATCTTCGCGCGTGAATGAGCGTACCGGTGATGAAAGACAGCCGTTCGAAGGCGCTCTTTCTGTGCCTCTGGTAGATTTTGAAACCCCGCACGCGTGGATACGAACTCGGTCGCACCACCCTCGCTGGGCACCACACGGGCTTGGAGGATGTTGGCCAAGGCGGGCACAGGTAAGAAGGTCGAATCCGTGTGCCAAAGCTGGTTGGCCTTAAGGTTCTTCGTATGCGTGGCCTCCTCGGCCGTCACACCGCCATCTTCAGTCTCATTTGAGACGGCAGCAATCTTAGGCTCTGGTCGATCCATGCGGTCTTCCAATGGACCAAACAGCCGACCAAGGGCCAGCTGCTCCTCGTCGGTCAGGTTTTGCCCTCGAAATAGCAAAAGCGAGTGCCGCTCAAAGGCTTCACGGATCTGAGGATAGAGATGCGTCTCAGTCGCGTCTCTCAGCGCTACTCCACTGACTTCCATACCGAATCTTGTGTGCAGCTTTGTAAGTTCCATCATGTGCCCCTACTCCATAATCGGCGCGCCACCCTCCGCCTTGCGTCGGGCGACAAAGTCTTCGAGTTGGCTGCGAAGCCCTGCGTCCATCTTGGGTGGAACGAACTCTGCAAGTGTCTTTTTCCACAGTGCATGCGCCCGATCCGTTGCACTGACCGCACCTTCCTCAGTCCACTGCCCAAAGTTCGACCAATCGCTGATGACCGGTTCATAGAATTGGGTCGCGTAGCGGTTCATGGTTTGACTGGCCGCAAAGAAGTGCCCGCCAGGGGCGACTTCGGCTATCGCATCGAACCCGATCGCTTCATCGGTGGTCTCAACAGGTAGCATCGCTTCGGCAATCGTTTGGCAAATCTCGAGATCGGTGATGAATTTCTCGTAGCCGAAGGTCAGTCCCCCTTCGAGCCAACCCGCTGAATGATAGATCAGATTGGCGCCTCCCAGCACCGCTCCCCATAGCCCGGCTTGCGTCTCCATCGCGGCCTGGACGTCTGGCGCGTTCGAGGCGGTACCCGTCGCAGACCGCCAGGGAATGCCCAGCCGACGCGCCAGCTGGCCAGCGCCAAAATTGGTTCGAATGTGCTCGGGCGTGCCAAAAACAGGCGCGCCGGACTTCATATCGACATTCGAGGAGAAGGCGCCGTAAACCACTGGTGCGCCAGGGCGCACAACCTGAGCGAGAGTGATGCCGGCCATCGCTTCTGCGTGGCTCAAGGTGAGCGAGCCTGCTGGCGTGATCGGCGCCATTGCACCTGAAAGGCAGAAAGGGGTGATCACATTGACCTGGCCCCAGATCGCAAAGTCGATGATTCCTTGAGCCATCGGCACGTCGATCTGCCGGGGAGAGTTCGTGTTAACCACTGTCGAGACGTAGGCTGTATTCTTAAACGTTGCCTCATCGACCCCCCGGGCCATCATCAAGAGGCGAAAACAGTCTTCGACCTGGCGGGTGCCGCGTGAGAAGATAAATGGGATCTTCCTGCTCTCGAGCACCTGTACAAGCAGCGTTTCCAGATGGCGGATCGCCACCGGAACATCCTGGGCTTCGACCGATGGCCCGAGCTTTTGTATTACTTCAAAACTTTCCGCTAACTGTGTGGCTTCCTTGAAATCTTGGAGACTGCCGGGGCGTCTTCCCCGATCGAGATCGTTTGCGTTCGGACATCCAGCGCCGGGCCCAAAAAGCAATGTGCTCGGTCCGACATCTACGGCATACCCAGGCGCGCCATGCCAAAGGAACGTCGGAGGTGCGAGGGCGACCTTCTCCTCAACCAGATCGGCTGGGAAATGGATCATCATATCGTCTCGCTCTTCACAACCCTCTGCAGCGAGCAAGCGGCGGGCTTCGGCATTTAGGATGCGGATCCCAAGCTCCGATAGCACGCGCAGGCTGGTCTGATGAATGTGTTCAACTTCATCATCTGAAAAGACGATAGAACGGGGCAGGGTATTGGTAATTTGGCGATATGCAGTAACACGCGATTCGATTTCTCGCGATTCCCGTCTTGAGCGGCGCGGCATAACAACCCTCCCGTGTTTTGTTGAGTCTCCCGCAAAGGACGGGGAAGTCGAGCAAAAACGCGACAAAATGGTCGTTTGTAGACGTTGGGCTCTGGGTTTGATGCTTGCGCGATCTAACTAGTCTCCAGTAGTGTTCCTTTGAGCGGGCCGTATTTCGGCAGGGAGAGGATGGGACGATGTCCAAGGGAATGAATGACCGATCTACCATCGGTGGTGAATGGCTATTTGCATTCGCGGGTGTTGGTTTGGCGTCTGCTCTTGTGACCGTGTTTCTGCTGACCGACCCTTATTGGAAGCTTGCGTCGATTGGAACACCGGTCGACGAAACAACTACTGCTGTAGCTGAGCTGTTCAGCCATGATGAGATCGATCTTCAGGAAGAAGATCGCATAGAGTTCGCGTTCGCCGATGTTCTGCTAGAGCCTGATCCTCGCAGAATTGCGCGCACCGGCCCCGCCCAGTTGCCAGATCCTGAGATGGGTGAGGAAACTGTTGTGGTCGCCGAACTTGATAAATTCATTCGCCGAGCTGGCCCTCGTTCAGTCCTGGCGCCATCCCGCTTTGACACTTTGGAAGTGCTAGCACAAAGCCAGGCGCCACGTGGCTACGATTTCAGCTTGCTTGAAAGCATGATGAAGCTCAGCCGAACTGAGCGTCGCAGAATTCAGTTGCGCCTGTCACTCGCAGGTCATGATCCGCGCGGGATAGACGGCGTTTTCGGTCCTGCGACGAGAGAAGCGATCGCAGCATTTCAAGCTGAACTTGGCCTACCCGAGAGCGGGTATTTAGACGCGCCCTTGGTTACCGTTCTGGAGATGGACACCGATCTCGCCTATGCGAATTGGCAGCGTGAAAACAGTGTTTCAAAGTTTGCGAAAGCTGTTCCAGAGCCACGACCACAACGGTCTCAGCCGGTCGAAGACAAATGCGTCCGCGATCAGTCTGGTGAAGTGATCGCGTATCAGGGAATACTCTGCGACCTTACCGGCTTGGGCGAATCCATCTTCCGACTGGAGTTTGCAAACAACGCTGGACGTACCGAGCGGTTTGCTGAGAACGTCACTCGGGTTGATCGCTGATGCGCTAAGCGCGTCGTGCAAACGCGGTCAAAACACCAGCCCCGATCATGAAGCTGCCGCCAATCCGGTTAGCCCATGCTAGGTTCGCCGGATTGCTAAACCGTGATCGCATCTCTCCTACCAGCAGAACCCAAAGCAGCGTGTTCAACGCTGCAAGTGTGAGAAACGTGGCCTCAAGAACCGCCATCTGAAGTAAAAGTGGCTCACCCGGTTCGATAAACTGGGGAACGAAGGCGATGAAGAAAACAATGCCCTTTGGATTGAGCGCGGTCACTACGTAGCTGTTTAGGAACATCCCGCGCATATCCGCCTTGCCTGCCGGAGCAGCGTTAGGTGCTTTGGGCTTGGCGCGCCATAACCCGATCCCGAGCCAGATGAGATAGGCAGCACCGGCAAGCTTCAACGCGGTAAACAGCGTAGCGGAGGTCGCTAAAATAGCTCCGGCGCCGGCAAGTGAGATCGTCATCGCTGTAAAATCGCCAAGCGTGACGCCAGGCACCGTCGCCCAACCGGACCGTCTTCCGTGTCCCAGAGTATAGGAGACGACTAACATCACAGTTGGGCCAGGGATTGCCAACATCGCGGCACTCGCGATGGCGAAGGCGATCCAAACTTCGAATGTCATAGGTGCTGCTCCGTCAGCTTTTCCCGACAGAGCCCTTGATTACAGCAGAATGCAAGTCTTGCCTTTATCCGGCGAAGAACTCGGACTTAGTTCCCATATAGCCATCCCACGCGAACCAGTAGGCGATGTGCCCGGCGACGCGGGGCAGCTTCTCGCCAGCGGGGCCGATCAGAGCCTCTTCGGTAACGGTCCAAAGCTGATCGCCCTCGGCCAAAAGCTCGGTTGGTTTACGACCTGCCGTAAAGCGAAGACCACCGCGTTCGTAGGCTCGAACCGTGCGGCCAGATCTATTGCCGATGAGAACCAGCGATTTTTCGGCGAGTTCGTCATTCAGAACACGACCACCCTCGAAAGCCTTCAAAGCCCATGCCTTTGCGCCACCAAAGGTCCGGATGCCGAAGACATACTCCTTCTGCTTCAACCTGCTCTCATCGACATTTGCCGGGAACATCAGATTGGGTGAGGAAAAGTAGTCTTTGTAGACAACACCCGAGCCGTAATCGCGATTGAAGCCCGTTCGTAGCGTTATGACCTTTGTCTGCGGGTTCTGCGCTTTCCAATCTCCCCAAGGTGCAATTGCGATTGGCCGTTGCTTCAACTCGATACCGCTGTCGACCAAAACGCCGGAAACCGGCTTGCCTGTGAATTGGTTCCAGAGCGAATGGGTTTGGCGATCAAACATCAGTTTGTTCGAGCGGTACAGAAAACCCGATGATCCGAAGACCAACGGCTCATCCTGCCCCTCGATCCCGCCCGTCTCGAACAGAATGCCCGATCCGCAGAGCGTGCAATACGCCATTGCCACAGGCACGCCACCGATCACGTCATTGAACATCTCGTGCCAACCCATGATCCGCAGCGGATAGGCTCGGGTGTCTCCGTTGATCGAGACGCCGAACACAAGATCGCTGTCGATCAGGTAGTCGGCTTGCTCGGCATCCGCATCGACCACAATCGGGTTGTCGAGCGACGGTATACCATCCTTGCGCACACCACCCCAGGCGACTTCCTCGAAACGGATCTTCATCCGTTCAGGCTGCAGATGTTCTGGTTTTAGGAACACATCGAAATAGGAATCGATCGAGAGGAACAGCTCGCGCTTCATGTCGATATAGGCGGGATGAGGAATGTTCTCTGGATGACGCTCCTGCCACAACATCCACTCATGCCATGTGTTTGCAGCGTCGTTTCCCGTGATCTCGTGCAGCAGCGCCAAGATCGGCTGCTCTGGGTTGGGCGTGTAACGCAGAGCAAAGATCAGCGGAGCGATAATGTCCGCCCCTCTGCGTTCAGCCAGGTGGCTGATCGAAGCCGCGTATCGGCTGTTGCTTGCGATCAGCAAGTCTTTGAGAGCTTTCGCTGTGGCGTCGTCAGCGGCAAGTGCCGGCGCAAAGGGCAGGGTGGCTGTGGCGGCGAGGCCCGTGAGGGCAGTTCGGCGGGAGAGCATCATGAGTGTCCTGGGCTCGACTACGACATACGCTCCAAAATGCACCGAGACGCGTAACTTACCAGTAACAGGACCGTGTGGACCGCCACGTGGAAATTAGCATGGAATACCCCTTGTTTGTGAGCAATTCCTTGACCTCTGGTCCTGCAAACCTCAAACGCAATGTCGGTTAGGGTCTATGCGAGGAGATCATGGCGCGCATCGCGGTGATCATGGTGAACTACAACGCCGCTCAGCTTGCGATAAGTGGCATCGAGAGTGTTCTGAAGCACGATCACCCAGGGCATGTCGTTGACATTCATGTTTTGGATAATGCGTCGCCTTTGGGCGACGCGGATGTCCTGCAGAGCGCTGCGGAGAAGAGCTGCTGGGGCGATCGGGTAACGCTTTATCGCCAGACCGAGAATCTAGGCTTTGGCCGCGGCAACAATCACGTGATTTCAGCGCTTTTGGAACGTGATGAAAAGCCAGAGTTCGTCTTCCTGCTCAATCCGGACGCAGCGTTGGAGAACGAAGCGATCGCGATCTTGGCCGACTTCATGGATGCCAATCCAAGCGTTGCCGTCGCGGGTGCCAGGATCGAAAGCCCGGAGGGCGACGCCGTTACCGCAGCCTTCAATTTTCCCTCCACGATCAGCGAGTTTAGCAGCGGCGTTGCCTTTGGCCCTATTGACCGGCTACTTGCTCGCTGGCGGGTGCCGTTGAGCCCCGATCTGCCGAGGCGACAAGTCGATTGGGTCGCTGGAGCGGCAATGATCGCGCGGGTCAAAGCGTTGCGCCAGGTTAACTTTTTCGATCCCGCCTACTTCTTGTACTATGAAGAGGTCGACATGATGCGCAGGCTGAAACTCGCGGGCTGGCAGACTTGGTTCGTGCCAGAGGCGATCGCGGTGCATGAAGAGGGCAGATCAACCGGTGTTAAAAGCGGGGAGAGCGAGCGCCGCCGCCTCCCGCTCTATCTCTATGAAAGCTGGCGGATCTACTATCTTTCCCAGTTCGGGCGGGCCTCCGCAATCTTCACCGCCTGTTGCCGAGTGCTCGGGATCTCGCTCGGTCATGTGATTTTTAGCGTCCGCGGTCGTCGGCCCTCGGCGCCGCTGATGTTCTATAGAGATTTCTATGGCATCGTGATCCGCCCTCTCCTTGGTTTGAAAGCGAAGCATTATGACTGATCCCTCGGATTTCGATCCGAACATAGGAACAGAGAACGGTAACCCGCCGGGGATCAGGTTTTGGGGGCTGGTGGCCGAGGATCTGAAAACCCACGAAAGTGACGTGTTTGCTCAGGGGTTCTGGGCGCTGTTCTGGCATCGTTTTGGCAACTGGCGGATGGGGGTGAAAACCCGCCTCTTCCGCGCGCCATTGACCTTGATCTACCGCGTAATGGCGAAACTGACCGAATGGATCTGCGGGATCATGCTTCCCTATACGGTTCGTGTGGGCAGGAGGGTCAAGCTTGAGCATTTCGGCGGTATGATCCTCGTAGCTCATACGATTGGCGATGACGTAATCGTCCGGCAGAACACCACGTTTGGAATTTCGGGGCTCAACGATCTTCATGGACGACCAATCATTGAGAGTGGCGTTGAGATCGGCGTAGGCGCGGTTATTCTTGGCCGTGTGCGTGTCGGTCGAGGAGCAATTATTGGGGCAAATGCGGTCGTCCGCCGCGATGTGCCTGCCGGCGCGGTTGTTGGTGGCGTTCCGGCGCGTATACTTAAGGCAGCGCCAGAGCAGACGTCATGATTGGTGCCGTTGTCATCGGGCGAAATGAGGGTGAGCGGCTTGTCCGCTGCCTCGACTCTCTAAGTGGCATTGGTGCGATCGTCTATGTCGACTCGGGCTCGACCGATGGGTCGGTCGAGGCAGCTCTCGCAGCCGGGGCTGAGGTCGTCGAGCTCAACACGACCGAGCCTTTTACCGCCGCCCGGGCACGAAATGCCGGGTTGGCACGCTTAACGGAGATCGCCGCTGTTTCATTGGTGCAGTTCGTCGATGGAGACTGTGAACTACGGTCCGGTTGGATCCAAGCTGCGTCAGAGTTTCTAAACACACACCCGCTTGTCGCCGTCGTTTGTGGGCGCAGGCGAGAGCGTTTTCCCGACGCGTCCATCTACAATCGGCTTTGTGATTTGGAATGGGATACACCCTGTGGCCAAACGAAAGCCTGTGGAGGAGACGCCCTTATGCGCGTCCAACCTCTTATTGCGTCGGGCGGATACCGTTCGGATCTGATTGCGGGTGAAGAGCCGGAACTTTGTGTTCGCTTGAGATCGGCGGGATGGCAGGTCTGGCGTCTAGACCATGAAATGACACACCACGACGCGGCTATGACGCGGTTTGGTCAGTGGTGGACACGCACGCGCAGAGGTGGGTTCGCGGCAGCAGAGGCCGTGGCACTGCATGGCGCGCCGCCCGAGTACCACGGTGTGCAGAGCGCTCTTCGAGCGGTGGCATGGGCCTTTGCGTTTCCGTTTTTGGTTTTAACTGCAGCAATTGGTTTGTCTCCTTGGGCGCTCCTACTGCTTGCGCTTTATCCTATGCAAGTTGTTCGTTTGGCGCGAAAAAAAGGTCACCCGGAACGGATTTCGTGGATTTGGGCCAGCTCGATGGTACTCGGCAAATTTGCCGAGTTTGCAGGCATAGTTGGCTATCTTCTCGCCCGTTTGACGCGCAGGAAGATGGCATTGATTGAGTACAAAGAGCCAGCCGCGCCAAGATAAAGCCTCAAGACCGCACAAAGGGTGTTCATGTTTAGAATCAGGCTTGAAAGAACTGAGTTGTAGCTGGCCTTGGAGGCGACGGTTGGAATCGAACCCGCGAAGCCTCCGAAGAAAGGCTTTAGCGGTCGGTCTCTTTGCTCACGTCCCCGGGTCAAGATCGGAACGAGCTGATAAGCCCGATTGAACGTGGGTTACCGGCAGTGATTGTGCCGGTTGGGCCTGCCGTTCTGGTGTCGGTAATGAAGTCATTGTCGAAGAGATTGTCCGCGAACAGGAAAACGTTCCGGTTGTCGGTCTCGTATCCGAGGCGGGCAATTACGAGGAACTGGCTGTCCCTCCCGAAACAGCTTTACCAGCGAAGTAAACGAGTTCGACCCCGAGAAGACCTGGAACTTTGAGCTTTCGCTGAGATCGCAATGGTTCAACTGAAATCTCACCGCCAATGCAAATGTTTTCTACACACTCTGGCAGGATCAGCAGGTCAGCATTCTCCGGCCAAGCGGCAGTTCCTTTGACCCCAATACCGTCAACGCCGGCGAATCCGAACTTTGGAGAGGAGAACTCTCGCTGGCTGCAACACCAATGGGCAACCTTGATGTCGTTGGCTCGGTTGGTGTCGCGATTTCTGAGTTCACCGAGTTCATCGATGGTGGGGAAGACTTCTCTGGAAAAAGGTTTCCCAATGCACCGGAGGTCACCGCCGCATTTGGAGGCTCTTACTTCTTTGAGAATGTTATCGAGCTCCATGGCGATGCGAGCTACACTGGTGGCACCTTCTCGAGTGTTGACAATTCATCCGAAACCTTCGCCGAGGGCCGGTTTCTGATTAATGCATGGGTTGGCTACCAGCAGGAAAACTGGGGCGCCTTTCTCTATGTGAGAAACCTTCTCGATAACGATTATCTCTATCAGAGGCGAGGACGCTCGGAGCGGCGAGCCTTTCACGCTCGGCGCCTATGCGACCTTCCAATTCTAAAAGCACAAAGGAGGGAGGCAGGAAGCTGCCCGCCTAAAGAGCGTTATGAAGCCTCGGTTCAGCTTCAAACGACCGTTCTTTCACATCGGCAGACATTTCTAACTGATCTGACCTTCCCCCTCGACTAGGGCCGGTTTGATATGGGATCTTCCGCCTTTCGAGCTGCTCCCCTTGGTCGCACCACCCGGATGAAAATTTCCCGGGAGTTGATCTCAGGGCGGTTGACGGCGACTTGAGCCGTTTATCAGCGAGACTGGGAGCTTGTTCCCGATCGCGCTAGGGGGCGAACTTTGTTTTAGTCTCTGCGCCAGTCCTCCATTTCTACCCGTGCATCGGTAAGGCTCATGAACCAGTGGGTGTTCAGGCATTCGGTCCGATCGAACTGGAAACCGAAGTGCTCAATCATCTAAGATTCTGCGTTCAATAGGGCCACTTGGAGCCCTCCCTCAGCGCCCAGCGGATACAATTGAGACACTTCTCGGAATCCTCCAGGTACCCGGTGCGCCAATACGATCCTCGTTAACCAGATAACGCAGCTCCGATGAACGAAGGACACGTCAAATGAGCACCAACGTAAACACCGTCGAAATCACAGACGACGAGCTAGACATCATCTCCGGCGGAATGCGAAGCACCACTGCTTCGAGCGGATCACTGGTCGCAAGACGTGATCGCCGTGTCCCAGTTGGAGGTGCAGTGTTACATGGCGACGAGACAAACATCCGACCTCTGTGTCCCTGCCATAATGGTGAGTGCCCAGATTAAGGTCGGTGCACCTGCACTAAACGCTACTTCTAAACGCTGCCGCCCCTGGGATCTCGAGAGAGTGCTCCAGGGGTGAGCATTATGCACGGGTTTAACGAGGCGTATCCGGTGCGGTTTTGGTCAAGCTCGCGCAGCCAAAAGCGGGTGGAAAATGAACAAAACTGTAAACGAACCTGTAAACGGCGCAGGCCTGTGGAGTGGCATGATCTCGCAAGCGATTGAAATTATTTGGAGGCGACGGCCGGAATCGAACCGGCGTACACGGATTTGCAATCCGACTAAAAGTTCAAAGAAAACAGTGGAGTAACGTTTCAAATACCCCACTGAGAAACCAAGAACCAAAGCAGAAAGTTTCAAAGCGGGCTTGGCGCGGAGCGTGGGCCAGTTTGAACAATCTTGCCGAGTTCAAGCAGATCACTAATCGGCGGATCTTGACGCCAGAACCGACGCGCGTTCCGCGTTGGTACTTGGGTCCAAAGAAACGAGACGATCAGGCTAACACAGCTGACCAGTGGCTTAATCGGGAAGGCAGTTGTGTTTTCGCGGTCAAGCTGATCGACGAACTTAGGATCGCTGAAACTTTCCCGCCTCTCAGATCGGAGGGATGCCAATAACCGTCGATGAGATGGCCTATCGGCTCCGTAACGCTCTGAAAAGCGGGCGACTGAAAGACTGGGAAACAGGCTTCGTCCTTGGGTTTCTTAAGGGAGCCAGGGACGCGAATTGGTATCCGACAACAAAGCAAAAGGCCGTGGTCGATCGTATCCTCCTTGAAGCTGCCTACCAGAACATGAGCGTCATCGAGGAGGATTGAGAACATCCGGTCGCGCGGACGGTTTCCATGACGGTGGCGCGCGATCGAGTAAGGCACACCACGGGGCGACACCATATGCCAAGCGCAGTCCGAAAGGCTGAAGCGCGGTGTCCGGGGGCAGAGATACCCTCGCAAGTAGCAGCCTAGTAGCACGCGATCTCTTCGCGACGTGCTGCGCCCGAAGCGACGGCCCGGCTCCGGCCAGCAGGCAAGATCGTGAAAGGCTAGGAACCACCTCAGCGCTGCTGGGGCTGGTCGTCCTATGCCCTTCGCTTAGACCCCCACCAACCAGCAGCCAAGAGGTACAGAAGCTAACAATCGGCATGCTCTTCTCTGTCGGATGGCAACTCAAACTGGAGGCCGAAACTGTTTTGAGGACTTCAAACCAAACGAAAATCGCGCTCGAACTTGAGATCGCGTTCTGTTCTAAAATCT
>JBCDAQ010000080.1:0-16289 GCA_039185285.1 Pseudomonadota bacterium | reverse complement strand
TCCGGCTGCGCCGTGGTGATCAGCCACGACCGGTTCTTCCTCGACCGCCTCTGCACCCACATCCTCGCCTTCGAAGGCGAAGGCCACGTGGAATGGTTCGAAGGCAACTTCGAGGACTACGAGGCGGATAAGATCAGACGCCTCGGCCCGGATGCAGTGGAGCCGAAGCGGATCAAGTACAAGAAGTTTACGAGGTAACCCGACCAAGATGAGTATTCCTCGATGCGAGTTGGTCAGACGACTACTAGGTTCAGCTACGCAGCTATTTTTAGATGATGCTGATCCGATATCAGTTCACTGCTTGGCTGCAACCGCTGCTGACCACTCTGATAAACTTGCGGAAGCAGGGACAGGCGGTAGCCTCAAAGGGCATATACTTTCTACTTATACAGACTCGTCTGAGCAAAAACTTCTAAAAATTAGAAACCAGTTCTGGCGAGTCATAAAGCACCCAAAAGACTTCAGGGGAAACGATATAGAATTGGAGGAAGAGTTAAAAGTTTTCGATGATAGCAAAAATGACTCCATTATTTTCTACGGTTGGTTTAATTACTTTAAGATTGGCGAGCCTTCGCCCATTGAGGCGCAAGTTTTTCAAGTATGATTTTTAAAGATGTATCCTGATGCTCTAGATCCAGAGAAGCGCTTTGATTACCCGCTTTTCAATGAAATCGACAAGAAGCACCGGGCGGAGCAGAAGTCGCTGTTGCGAGAAGGCGTAACACAAGCGATTGCGATGGAAGACGTTGTGAACCATCCAATGACTGATCGCCGACCACTGATTCTCCCGGTTTGGTCCGCCAACGGTTAAGCTAATACTCCTCGCAAAACTTCACCGCGGGGCAGCGCCCGACCCTGCTTCAGGGCTTTCGCGGCCCCACTGGGGCCATGGTCCCTTGCGCAGCCACGGGAGGGCGCTTTGGCGATGCCGCTCGCAGCTCACACGGCCTCCATGCTCTCACGCGCGGCCTCAGCCCAACCCGCGCCACCGCCCACCCAGGGTCGGGCGTTGCCCTCTGCGCGTTGACTTCCGGGGGCGGGCGTGTATATACGTCCGTATGAACAAGCGTACTCAGATCAAGAAGACCGGCAATGGCGCCTATATCCCTGTGACGCGCGAGGAACTCGCCGCCATGGAGGCTGAGATCGGCACCGAGGTCGAGGTCTCGATCACCGATGGCCGCATGACCGTCGCCAAGGTTGACTCCAGCTTTGAACGCACCCGCCGCTCGGCCGAGAAGATGGGCGCGCGCTACGCCCGCACGCTGGAGCTTTTCGGTAAGTGAGCGACTACGCCTGGCCGGAGCCCGAGGGCATCCTCGCCTATCTCCGCGATCTGATGGCGAGCCGAGGCGCGGCGCTCCAGATCGCCAGCGAGGACGACCTGATCGCGGGCTTCGACCGCGCCCGCACTGCGCATCAATACCAGCCCGATGCCACGCCCTTCCACCTCGCTGCCCTGATGTTCGACGGGATCGCCACGCGCCACGCCTTGATCGACGGGAACAAGCGGTTGGCTTGGTTGGGGGCGGTCGTTTTCCTGGACCTCAACGGGTTCTATCTGGACGCGCCGGAGCAGGCCTCTTTCGAGATCGGCATGGCAGTCATCGGGCGGAGCAAGTCCGTCGATGACCTCGCAGCGTTCTTCGAGAGATATTCTCAGCAATAACCTCACGTTGGGCGCTGCCCTCTGACCCTGGGGTCACTTCATCAGTTCAGCGAACACAAAGGGCATGGCATTGCCGACAACCATCATTGTGATCACCAAGACCACGATGTTGTTCAGCTCGAGCCGCAGCACCACCGAGAGCAAAATCGCCACGACCGCGCCACCGAGCGAGTAGAGGATGAACGGGGCTGTCATCAGAAGTGCCAGTGCGCCGCCTTCATCGACCGACGAAAACTTGAAAAGGAGAAAAGGGATCATCGCAAAACACCACACATCGTTAAACGCGATCAGCATCGGGCGCTGTCCGATCCAAGTCAACCGAGCCTATTGGCATTGTCGGATCTTCAGAGGGGCTTTCCATCCCAGTCGCTGTCGCCATGGCCCTCGATGACCTTCGCGATCCTTGCATGCATCCAGGTGCGCAGGATGGCGTTGATCCGGGCCTGGTAGCCGCGGCCCAGCCCGCGGTAGAATTTCACGACGTCTTGGTCGAGGCAGAGGTTCAGTTTCTTCTTGGGCATGGAGCAGGGGGCGATCTCCTCCATCTTACGCCACGCTTTGGGGATCATCTCCCGCTCGATCATCCATTCGTCCCACTCGCGCTTTTGACGCAGGATTTCGAGCTTGAATTCGAGCGCTGATTTGCGCTCGGCGATTGAGGGTTTGCGGTCTGTCATCGGGTCCTCGCGTTTGTCCACCGCAACGGATTTGATCGCAATTTGGTTAAAATCCGGTGTTTTCCCGTTTCACCCCCAAATCTCCCCTAAATCACCCCTGTTACTTTGCCCGATTTTGCTGGAGTGACGCCCTCCGGTTCCTAGGGTAAAAGACGGCTGTTCCCTGCCAAAGGCACCGCCTCCCGATGATCGACACGGCCGAGTACATCAAGCTCCTGATCGCGCTTCTGGCCATTGTCGATGTGCCGGGGAATGTGCCGATGTTCCTCCAGCAGACGCAGAAGATGTCGACCGCGGGCAAGCTCTTGGCGGCGCTGACGGCGGGGGTGGCGACGGCGGCGATTCTGCTCCTCTTTGCCTTCTTCGGGCATGCGGTTCTGGACGCGTTCGGGATCACGCTTCCGGCCTTTAAGATATTGGGCGGTGTCGTTATTTTCCTGATCGCGCTGGAGATGCTGGGCCTGCGACCGGGCGGGCATTCGGATGCCCATGGCGGGCACCAGACCAATCCGGTGGTGGTCGGGATCTTCCCCATGGCCGTGCCGCTTTTTGCCGGTCCCGGCACGATTAGCGCCGTGATGGTCTACAGCCATGAAGAGTTCCACTCCGACCACGATCTGATCATCATGCTGCTGATCGTCACAGTCTCCGCCGCCATCGTAATCGGGATGGCCGGCGCCAGCGCCGTCTCCCGCCTGATCTCCCCCCTCACCCAAGACATCATGAACCGCCTCCTAGGCATGATTGTAGGAGCCCTCGGCATCGAGTTTATCCTCGAAGGGATCGGCGCTTTTTTCCCTGAACTACGAGGGATTCGATAGGGCGCCTGGGCGCTGAATGAATGCGACAACAGAGGTCGTGTTTAGGGGCGACAGGGGGTGGCCGGTCGGTCTCTATAGCCGAAAGGAGGCCTGATATGAAGATCACGAAAATCTCGGTCTACAAATGCGATTTACCTTATATTGGAGGCACTTACGCCTGGGGCAGGGGGAATGCGATTAAGGTGGCGAAGTCCTCGATCGTTGTGATCGAGACGGATGCGGGCCTCTCTGGCTGTGGCGAATTCTGTCCCTGTGGAGAGAACTACATGATCGCCCATTCCGAAGGGGTGGAGGCAGCGGCTCGTATGCTCGCACCCCGCCTGATCGGAGAGGACCCGCGCCAAGTCGCGGTGGTCGAGCGGATCATGGACAACACCATCCGTGAGCACGGCTATGCCAAGGCACCGTTCGACGCAGCGTGCTGGGACATCCTGGGCCAATCGCTCGGTGTGCCGGTCTGGATGCTGCTTGGCGGTAAGCTCACAGATGGCGCGCCGATGTACCGGGTTGCCCCACAGAAACCACCCGCCGAGATGATCGCGGAGATGGAGGCACATCGAGCCACTGGCTATCGCCAATTCCAGGTTAAGGTTGGGGCCGATTGGGCGGCGGACGTGGAGCGGATTAGGGCAACGGTCCCAATGCTCCAGGCGGGCGAGAAGGCGTTTGCAGATGCCAATCAGGGCTGGCATGTGGATGAGGCAATCCGGGTGGCGCGCGCGACCCGTGACCTCGACTTCTTCATGGAACAACCATGCCAAACTTATGAGGAATGCCAACAGGTTAGGCGGCGCACCGACCTGCCGATGAAGCTAGATGAATGCATAGATTCATGGGAGAAAGTCCGCCAGGTCTGTGAAGATCGCGGGGCGGAGGCGGTTTGCCTCAAGATCTCCAAACAGGGCGGTCTCTCCAAGTCGCGGAAGATGCGGGATTACCTGGTCGATAA
Source organism: Pseudomonadota bacterium (assembly GCA_039185285.1). GTDB lineage: Bacteria > Pseudomonadota > Alphaproteobacteria > Rhodobacterales > Rhodobacteraceae > Thermohalobaculum. The sequence goes on along the minus strand of JBCDAQ010000080.1, from coordinate 12,173 downwards.
CCGCATGCCCGTGGTGGCTGAGGATACTTGGGGCGGAGAGATTGTAACCGCGACGCTGGCGCATTTCGCAGCTTCGACGCCAGACGAGTTCTTGGTCAACGCCACCGACCTGCATAACTACAACACGGTTTCGACCGGCCAGCCGGGGCCGCGAGTGGCGGATGGAAAGCTCTATGCGTCCGATGCGCCCGGGCTGGGTGTCGCCCCTGATTTCAAGAGCTTAGGAGATCCAGTAGCGGTCTATTCGGTCTAGAGCCGTATCAAGAAGTAATCGTTACGAGATCGTCACTTGCCGCGCTACATGATCCTGGTAAGTGGGGAAGTGGGCAATCAGGAGACCGATGATGCAGCACGAGATCGTCAAGGACTACTACGGCAGCAAGCTGACCTGCAGCGAGGACCTCAAGACGAGCGCATGCTGTGACATCACACCCCCACCTGCGCATATCCAAACGGTGCTGAAGGATCTGCATCCCGAGGTTACAGCGCGCTACTATGGTTGCGGTCTGGTCGCACCGGAAGTGCTTGAAAACGCGTGTATTCTAGACCTTGGTTGTGGCACGGGCAGGGATGTCTACCTGCTCTCAGGCCTTGTCGGAGCCGGGGGGCATGTGACCGGGGTCGACATGACCGAGGAGCAGCTTGCGGTGGCGCAGGACGCGCTCGATTGGCAGATGCAGAAGTTTGGCTATGCCATCCCGAATGTGGACTTTCAGAAGGGCTATATTGAGAATCTTGACGATCTGGGGTTAGGGGCAGGGTCCTTTGATCTGGTCATCTCGAACTGTGTGGTCAACCTGGCGACCGACAAGGCGGCGGTGCTCAGGGGTGTCTATGATCTGCTGAAACCGGGCGGGGAGATGTTTTTCTCGGATGTCTATGCCGATCGGCGGATCTCGGATGAGTTGCGCGCCGATCCAGTGCTCTATGGAGAGTGCTTGTCAGGGGCCCTCTATTCTCGCGACTTCCTCGCTTTGGCACGGGAAGCTGGGTTTAGCGATCCGCGCCGGGTGTCCTCGCGCCCGCTCGACATCTCGGATCCGGCAGTTTCCGAGAAGTTGGGCCCGATCCGGTTCGTTTCGGAAGTCTGGCGCCTTGTGAAGGTCGACGGGCTGGAACTGGAGCGAGAGGATTACGGTCAGACGGTCGTCTACACAGGCGGGATCGTCGGCGCCGAGGACCGTGTTGTGTTTGACGAAACAATGGTTTTCGATCGCGGGATCGAGACGCAAGTCGATGGAAACACAGCAAAAATTCTGACGGAGAGCCGCTACGCGCCTTGGTTTGAATTCCAACAGCCCAGCGGACCCCATCGGGGGGCATTTGAGGTGGATACCCAGGCGGAGCCGCAGCCAGCGTCTACCTGCTGCGGCTAAGGGCTGGACTACTCGGCTGCCGTCGTTGCCCCTTCGACCACGATCACCGGCTCCATGTTGTTGAGCTCTTCCTCGCTCAGATGGCAGGCGATTTTGTGCCCATCACCCATGTCGCGGACGGGTAACTCACCCTGATCACACTTGCCCGGCATGACGTACTGACAGCGCGTCTGGAATGGGCAACCCGGCAGCGGATTGAGCGGCGATGGCAGTTCGCCCTCCAACACCACATGGCGTTTCTTGACGTTGGTATCGGCGATCGGAACCGCCGAGAGAAGCGCCTCGGTATAGGGGTGGTAGGGCGGGGCGAAGATGTCCTCGGTATTGCCCTGCTCCATGATCCGGCCGAGATACATCACGACGATCCGGTCGCTCAGATACCGCACGACGCCGAGGTCGTGGGAGATAAACAGCATCGTCGTCCGGCTCTCACGCTGGATATCCGTGAGCAGCTTCGTGACAGCCGCCTGAACCGACACATCCAGCGCCGAGACAGGCTCGTCCGCTACAACGAGTTTCGGCCGTCCCGCAAAGGCTCTCGCGATCCCGATCCGCTGTTTCTGTCCACCTGATAGCTGGCGCGGCATGCGTCGGGCAAATTCGCGGGGCAGTTTCACCAGATCGAGAAGCTCGAGCATCTTGTTCCGCCGATCATCATCGTCTTTGCCGATCTCGAACTGCTCAAGCACCCGGCAGATCTGATCGCCAATGGTCATCGACGGGTTCAGCGTGTCAAACGGGTTCTGGAAGACCATCTGCACCTGGCTGACGGTTTTCGCATTCCGGCGTTCGACCGGCAGGCTGCCGATGTCGAGATTGCCGAGCTGGACCTTGCCGTCCGTGGCTGTTTCCAGTCCCATGAGCACTTTGGCGAAGGTTGACTTACCGCAACCGGATTCACCAACGATTGCAACGGTTTCGGCTTCACGTGCGTCAAAAGTGACTTCCTCGTTTGCCTTGACCGTGCGCTTATCGCCGCCGCCGAACATGCCCGTCGAGACGGAGTAGTGCTTTTTGAGATTGTCGACCGAGATCACAACATCTCCGACCTCGATCGGCTCGTCAATCTCACCGGCATCGATCTCGGCATTCCAGTCGATATCGTTGATCTTCTCACAACGGGAGCGGTGGCGATCTTCGTTCGAGCCAACGGGGTGCATCCGGACCGCGTGGGTGTTGCAGGTTTGCTCATCATAGTGCGAGCAGCGCGGGCCGAAGTTGCAGCCATGCGGGCGCTGGTGGGGCAGAGGAAGCTGCCCCGGGATCGCGACCAGAGGGCGGGCATATTTGTCGGCACCCGGTACCGGGATCGAGCGTAGCAGGCCCTTGGTGTAAGGGTGGCGCATGTTGTTAAAGACGGTATCGATATCGCCTTCTTCAACCGCTTCGCCCGAGTACATCACCGTGATCCGGTCGCATGTCTCGAGGATTAGGCCGAGGTTGTGGCTAACGAAGATCATTGACGTGCCGAACTCGCTCGCCAGATCCTTGATTAGCGAGACAATTCCGGCCTCGACGGTCACATCAAGCGCGGTCGTCGGCTCGTCCAACAACAGGAGTTGCGGCTTGGACAGAAGCGCCATGGAGATGACTACACGCTGCTGCTGACCGCCTGAGAGCTGGTGCGGATAGGCGCCCAGGATCCGGTCGGGATCAGGCAGACGCACAGCATCCACCATCTCTGCCGCACGGGCCAGGGCGTCTTCTTCGGAGATGCCCTCATGCACCGTCAGCACCTCTGACAGCTGTTTCCCGATCTTCATCGCAGGGTTCAGCGAGGCCATTGGCTCCTGATACACCATGGAGATTCTCGACCCGCGGAGTTCCCGCAGCCGATCGTCGCTCATGGAGCCCATATCCTCGCCCAAGAACTTGATGGAACCGGATTTGATGTGCCCGTTATTGCCGAGATACTGCATGATGCCGAGTGAGACGGTGGACTTGCCACAGCCGGACTCGCCAACCAGGCCCATGGTCTCGCCGGGCATGACGGTCATAGAGAAGTCCATAACCGCCGGGATCTCACCCGCACGGGTGTAGAACGAGATGTTGAGGTCTTCGATATCAAGGATGGGTTGGGTCATTTTCCTGCTCCTTAATCCTTGAGCGATTCTTCGCGCAGACCGTCAGCCAGAAGGTTCAGGCCGAGCACGAGGGTCATGAGCGCAATCGCTGGGAAGAGTGATAGGTGCACTGTCGAGGACAGGCGCACAAAGGCACGTCCGTGGTTGATCATTGAACCCCAATCCGGGCTCTCTGGGCTTAGGCCGAGGCCGAAGAAGCCGAGAGTTCCGAGCAAGATCGTCGTGTAACCAATCCTAAGGCAGAAATCGACGATCAGAGGGCCTCGGGCGTTAGGCAGGATCTCCCAAAGCATGATGTACCAAGGGCGCTCCCCACGGGTTTGGGCGGCGGCCACGTAGTCGCGGGTCTTGATGTCCATCGTCAAGCCCCGAACGATCCGGAATACACCGGGCGAGGAGCCGAGGATTACGGCTGCGAACACGTTCAACTCGTTCGGTGCCATGCCCACGATCCCCAGAGGGTCAGAGTTGAAGGCGAGACCGGAGTAGAGCCAGAGGCCGACCACCAGCGTCACACCGATATAGGTGGCGAGCCTCTGCGGGTTCTTCTCATACTTCGTGTACCACATGGTGCAGAGGAAGATGATGGGGAACAAGAAGAAGAACGCCGCCATCCCAATAGGCAGAGACCAGGGAAGGTTAATTGGCCCTATCGGAATCAACTTCACTTCATTCACCTCCGGCGTCACCAGAAGGTAGAAGAGCAAAATCACTGGGAAGGCCAGGACCAGGTTGGCCAGGAACGACATCAACGTGTCGATCCATCCGAGATAGTAGCCTGCAGGAAGACCAAGGGTCGAGCCGACCATATAGGCGATCAGCGTCGCGGCTGGCGCAATGATCAGAACGACTTGGCTGCCATAGACGACCCGACTGAAGAGATCTCGAGCGAGGTTATCCCCGCCCCAGAGGTAGTAAACAGCGACCTGCGTGCCATCCTCCAGATCCTTCATAAAACCAGTGCCGGGAGCAGACTTCTTCATACCTGGGGCAAAAGACTGCTCGAGGGCCGGCTGCACTGCGATCAAATCGGCGAAGATCGCCGTGAAGATCCAAAACAAGACCAACACGGCGCCCCACATGCCCACAGTCGAGCCGTAGAGGCGGCCAACGACGCCCATTTTTTCGCGGATGAAGTAGCAGCCAAAGATCGTTAAGCCGATGGCTGTCCAAGTGGGCCAGAACCGGATGATGGTCTGGATGATGATCTCAACGGTTGAGAGCGGTTCCATTCTCTTATCCCCCCTCTGCCGCTTACTTCACACGGATCCGAGGGTTCAGATACGCATAGCCGATATCGGATATCAGCTGCGTGGCTAGAACCACGATCACGGCGACCCAAGAGATCGCGAGCAACATATTGATGTCATTATTGCCCGCCGCTTGAACCAGTGCCCAACCAAAGCCTTTGTAGTTGAACATCGTCTCCACGATCACGACCCCGGTCAACAACCAAGGGAACTGGAGCATGATCACCGTGAAAGGAGCGATCAGGGCGTTGCGCAGAGCATGTTTCAGGACCACGGAGCGGAAATTTAGACCTTTGAGCCTTGCTGTACGAATGTATTGCGAGGTCATCACCTCGGCCATCGAGGCGCGGGTCATCCTTGCGATGTAGCCCATCCCGTAAATCGCCATGGTCATGACGGGCAGGGTGAAGTTCTCGATCGTTATCGATCTCGTCGAAGCGATCCCTTTTAGAAGACCGAGTGAGCTGGCGAAGATAACTGTGAAGATAATGCCGGTCACGTATTCCGGCGCAGAAGTGGATGTAATTGAGCCGACCGATAAACTTCGGTCTAGGATTGATCCTTCTCGCATCCCCGCCAGGACGCCGACGATCAACGCGCCGGGGACCATCACCATCATCACCCAGAACATCAGGATGCCGGTATATCCCAGCCGTTGACCCACCACGTCGGCAACAGGTTTACGGAACACCCGACTATAACCCATATCGCCCTGTAGGGTGTTGCCAAGCCATTCGCCGTACCGAGCCAGGAAGGGCCTCTTGAACCCTTCTTTTTCGAGCCAGGCTTCCACCTGCTCGTCGGTCATACGCATGTTGCCTTCGGTCTTTGCCAGCTTTTCTAGGTTTCCTGGCAGGTTCACCAAATAGAAAACGATGAACGTCAAGGCGACCATGGTTGCGAACATGGTGCCGAGACGCCGCAGAATGAACATTAGCATTGTGAGCTTCCCCGTCGGCCTAGCGATGGTTCGCGTTGGTAGGCCTTTTTTGATCAGGTACTTGCGACCCGTTGTTCAGTTGGCCCCAGAGGTGGGGCCAACCGGTTTTCGGAGAGGTGTCTTAGCTGTCCAGCCAGTAGAGGTCTGCAAACTGGAACTGGGCCTGGTGCATCTCATAACCGTTCACACCCTCGCGGTAGGAACGGAAGATCGAGCGCCAGTAGGGCTGGATGATCACGCCCGAGTCGCGCAGGATCGTCTCGACTTCCACCATGAGCTTCCGGCGGGCTTCCACATCCGGTGTCGCCAGCGCTTGGTCAAGCTTGGCATCGAACTCCGGGTTCGAGTACGCGGTCTCGTTCCACGCTTCGCCCGACTTGTAGGCCAGCGCCAGAACCTGAACGCCCAATGGACGACCGTTCCAGTTGGTGGACGAGAACGGATACTTCGACCAGTCGTTCCAGAAGGTCGAGCCTGGGATCACGGTCCGCTTCACGTTGAGGCCAGCATCCCGCATTTGGGCTGCAACGGCATCTGTCGTGTTACGGCGCCAGTCATCGTCGATCGAGATGATCTCGAACTCGAAGTCGGACTGACCTGCCTCGGCGAGCAGCTTCTTGGCTTTCTCAACGTCGCGCACATGCTCACCGATATCGGCATATTCGATATGCATCGGGCCCACATGGTGGTTGGCTGCCGGAATACCGGTGCCGTTGATACCGAGTTGCAAGACAACCTCGTTGTCAACCGAAGCTTGGACAGCCTGACGAACGCGCTGGTCGTCATAGGGCTTGTTGTCCATATTCATCCGGATGACGATGGTCGAGCCGGTTGCCTTATCCGAGGTGGTGATCCCAACCGAGTCGAGCTGCTCGATCGCGTCGGGCGGCGTCAGGTAGTTGGCGTCGATCTCTTCAGCTTCAAAAGCCGAGATCATCGCGGTTGGGTCCGTGCCGTGATCGTAGTATTCGATCCCGTCGAGCCAGAAATCGCCGCCCCACCAGTCGGTGCTCTTGCGCTGCAGAACCATGCTGTCGCCGACGTCGTAGCTGACGAGCTCAAGCGCACCGGTGGAAATCGACATGGCTTCGAACGGATCGTTCGACCCCGAGTAGGAACGGTGCACAACCATTGCAGGATAGTCGGACATGCCGGCAATGATCGAGATGTCTGGACGGAGCAAGTTCAAGCGCACTGTGCTGTCGTCTACAACTTCAATTGCGCCATCGGCGGCTTTATTGGTATCTGGATCAATCAGGGCCGCCATCCGGCCTGCCATCGAGTTACCTTCGACTTCTTTCTCACACCAGCGCGCGATGTTGTGGGCAATGTCTTCGGCGTTGAAAGTGTCACCGTTCGACCACTTCACACCTGAACGTGCTTTCAGAGTGTAAGTTGTCGCGTCGTCCGATGTCTCCCAGCTTTCCAGCAGCCATGGCGAGAAGCTGAACTCGGCATTCCAGCGGACCATGTATTCGCAAACCGATGCGAGGCCCGCGCCCATCTCGGTCCAATCAAAGGTCCGAGGGTCTTTGAACGCTTTGATCTGCATCGAGATCTTCATCACGCCGCCTTTGGTAGGCGTCGCGGCGCTAGCTGGTGTCGGCGTGAGGCCGCCCAGCGCAAAGGCACCAGCGGCACTAACGCCGAAGGCAGCCATCGTCGCGAAGTACTCGCGACGGTTCAGTTTACCGGCCTTGAACTGCTCGGCGGTCTTTTCCGCCATTGGGTGCAGCTCACGGTTGGTGAGCATGTGTTTGGTCATCGATCTCTCCCTGAACCCATTCGGGTTTCTTGCTTAAAGCATCCCGATGCTAAACACGCGAAATCCGACGCGCCAAGAGCAATTTTGATCCATTTCCTTCGATTTGGGGAAAATTTTGTGATCAATGTCGCATGAGTGGTGCGCAGCTGCGAATTTCCATTCGCGACGGGAAACGTCGGAAAGAGACTCACCTCATCCAAGCGGCCATGGCAACTCGATGAGCTCCTGAAGCAGACCAGGCGGGAAATCCCGATTCAAAACACCCGCCATGAAGAGGATGAAACCAAGACCCGCCCCAGCAAGGGCTAGGGTCTGTGTCCAAGCGACCTGTCCACGTATCCTCAGGAACGTGATGAAGAAGATCACGAGGGCGAGGACAAAGCCAACCAGCGCGGTAAGGCCGAGCAGACCAACGAACCAAGCCAACGTTCCCCAAAGGCCATGCGGTGCTTCAGCGTCTTCCCCTGAGGCTTCGCGGTCAGCAAACACCGCGTCTCCTTCGCCAGCGGTCACCATTCTAAGGAGAATGAATGCCGAGGCTAAGAATCCAATGCCAGAGACAATGGCGGGGAAGATTTTGTCATTGAACGCATCGATTGTGATCGCGTCGACAAAAGCCAGAGCAAGAAACCCCGTCAGGAAAACGGTGAAGAGGAGCGGTGCCGTCTTACCGCCTGAGCCACCGGCACCTTCGGGCAGGATTTGCTTGGCCTGACGCGCCCCGAGCCAGACTGAGACGACCGTGATAATCAGGAGCACAATGACGATCGGCGAGAAGATGTACTCCATCATCTCTCCGACACCTTTGCGGAGTTTCAGGTCGGCAAATCGTGCGACTTGGTAGGTGTAAGTCTCGGCTTGGCTCGACAGGACGAAACCGATCAAGAACGCGGGCCGCGACCAGTCGAACCGGCGCATGAAGATGCCCAAAAGCCCGATCGCGACGAGAGCGACGAGGTCTCCCAGCGATTGACGGGATTGGAAGGCGGCGAAAGCGATCAGCATAAAGAGGAAGGGCGCCAGCAACGTGAAGCGGATCGTCGTCAGCTTTGCGATGCCCCCCGAGAGCGCGATGCAGAGACCTGCACCCAGGACGTTTGCGAGTGCTAGTGACCAGACGATTGTGTAGGTAATGCCGAGATCATTGGTGATCATCTGCGGCCCGGCCTCGTAGCCGAGCAAGATCATTCCGCCGATGAAGACCGCCATTGAGCCGGAGCCGGGTATCCCGAAAAGTAGGGTCGGGACCAACCCGCCTCCTTCTTTGGCGTTGTTTGAGCTCTCTGGGCCAATGACCCCGCGAATGTCGCCGGAGCCGAACTTAGATTTATCTTTCGCGAATTGGACCGTGTGCCCATAGGCGATCCAATCCACGACTGAGCCGCCCAGCCCTGGGATCACACCCACGATAACGCCTATCACCGAACATCGGATCGACAGAAAGATGTTCTTGAACCAATCCTGGATCCCGTCGAACCATCCCGCGCCGAGCTTCGCTTCGCGTGAGATTGATCGGTCTTGGCGCAGGAGAGCGATGATCTCTGGCACCGCAAAGATGCCAAGGCCGACGATAACGAGGCGCAGCCCGTCATAGAGATAAGGCCAGTCCTCGAAACTAAGCCGTGCGGAGCCTTGTGCGGGTGCTTCACCTATTGTGCCGACGATCAATCCAAGGCCCGCGGCAGCAATCCCCTTTAGTGGAATTCGGCCCGCGAGCGTTCCCACCATCGAGAGGCCAAGTATCGTGACCATCAACAGCTCTGGCGTCTTGAACGCGAGTACCAGAGGTCGTGCGATCAGGATGAAGAAGGTCAAGACCAAGGCGCCGAGCAGGCCGCCAAAAAGCGAGGATACGAATGCTGCGGCTAAGGCCCTTACAGCCTGACCGCGTTTGGCGAGGGGGAAGCCATCAAGTACAGTCGCTTGGCTGGCAGATGATCCGGGTATTCCCATGAGAACACTGGCAAATGTGTCCGAGGTTGGGATGACAGCCACCAGACCGACCATCAAGGCCAGACCCGAGACGGGGTCCATGCCATAGACAAATGGAAGAACTAAGCTGAGGCCAGCAATCCCTCCGAGGCCCGGAAAGACACCAACACTCAGGCCGAGCATGACGCCGATGGATAGGAACAGCAGTTGCTGCGGCTGAAGGATCAGCCCGAACGCTTCGGAAAGCGCGGGCAGGGCGGTTGCTGCAAAATCCATCGATGTCCCCCCAGAAAGAGGGGCGCTGAATGAGCGCCCCTGTCTGGATTAGTTCAGCTCAACACCATAGCGATCTTTGAGCCATGCTTTGACCCATGCGCTGGCGCTATCGGCGACCTCGGTGCCTTGCTTTAGCTTCACCTGAGCTGCTTGCCCGGTTGACTGCGGATAAACGCCGAGGCGTTTCTTCGAGATCTCTGCGAAGTCAGGACGGGAGATGACGGCGTTGAAGGCAGCCGTGTAGGCATCGATAATCTCCTGCGAGGTGCCGTTAGGCAGGAACACCATCTTTTGCGCTGGGAAGCCGGCGACGAAGAAGGCTTTCCATGCCTCCCAGGCATCGCCGGAAGGCTCTTCGCCCTTCATCTCAGTATAGACTTCTTTGAAGGTTGGGATGTCAGGGAAGGTGGGATCGCGGACGATATTACCCTGCTCATCCAGCGCGCCCCAGGTCATCATCGGGACGGCTTGGCCGGCTTCGACCAGCGGGGTCACTTTGCCCAAGAAACCCGAGGAGGTCTGATAGTCGATATTCACCTCGCCGCGCTCAAACATCAGCCGGCCCTCACCGCGGCCTTTGATGCCGAAGATCGGCTCGACATTCATGCCCAGCATTTCCCAGGCTAGGAGAGGGACGAGATCCAGGCGCGTTGCCCCTTGGCTCCCATAGATGAAGTCTTCCTCGAGGATCGAGTTCTTATCGGCGGCCCACTTCTCGGCGATATCAGGGGGGAGGTAAGCAACCCCTCCCGTCGCGGTGGCAAGGACGATGTTCCAGTCCTTGTACTCATACTTCACCCGTGGATCACCGAGAAGATAAGGAAACTGTGTCGACCCTGAGGTTCCAAAAATGGTCAGCCCATCAGGCTTGGCATTCTTCGCGAACCAGTTGGCGCCTTTCGTTGACCCGGCACCGGGCATATTTTTCACGATGACATTGGGGTTTCCTGGAAGCGCCTCGCTGAGAAGCGGAGCATAGAACCGAGACCATTTGTCAGATCCACCGCCCTCTTTGAAAGGGATAACCCATTCAATTGTTTCGCCAGAGAAATCAGCCGACATAGCGGGCAGCGAGACCATCGATGCTGCTACTACTGTCAAGCCGAGCATCGTTCGGCGGCTCAAGGCGCTCATTTTCGTCATCAGTATCCTCCCTTGGGTCCCGGTCATTTCAAGCCGGGTGTTTAATCTTCCGTTGCAACGATGCGGGGCAATCGTGTGAAAATCAACTGGAACTAAAGCAGATGCGCCGATGCTTTCACGCATAAAGCAACCGAAATGTAACTCATTTCCTCGACACCTGGCTTCTAGTTGCGAGAGATGTGCTCTCTCGCAGGGGCTGGAATTGAGTGGGAGCCGGGCGGCGCTGACTGATGCGAGAAGGTCTCTTCGCCAGTTTTATGGATACGCTGGTCAGGCGCCCGTCGCCTGATGATTTTCGAGCTGTGCTTCAATCAGGCCCGCTAGGTGCCGTCATTACAGCCGTTCTATCTGCGACATTTGCCTTGATCTATGGTGGCTTGTCGGATGCGCCCGGTATTTATGGTTGGGCTGGCGCGACGGTTTTATTGAGCCTCTTCATCTACCTGCGTGGGCGCCGCGCGTCACTACGCCATGTCGAGTACGTGTCGCGTTCCGGCGCCATTCGTATTGTCGCATATGCATTGGTTCTCGCCACACCTTGGAGCGCGCTTGCGCTGATGGTTTTAGGTCGAGCGGACCCGCCCGAGCAGATGATTGCGCTTATGATCTGTGCAGGTATGAGCGCAGGAGGTGCCTTTGCGCTCCACCGGGCCTTGTTGGCCGCGCTATGTTACATTGGCTTGGTCTTGGCTTCTGTGGTGGTTGCTTTCTTGCTACGAGGCCACGAAGAAATGTGGCCTGTTGCGGTTTATGCACTCCTCTATGGGGTATCTCTGGCGGCGTTCTCTTTCTTGGCCGCCAGGATTGGAAAAGATCAAGAAGTTTCAAATCTTGAATTGAGCCAGTTAGTCGATGATCTTCATGCGGCACATGAGGAAATTTCGCTGATGGCCTTTGTCGATCCTGTGACTGACCTTCCGAACAGATCGGTCTTTGGCCGCCAGGTACGTGAGCTGATTTCGGAGGACGGGTCAGGCTTTGCCGTTTTATTGCTCGACTTGGATGGATTTAAGAACGTGAATGATGGCATCGGCTATCATGCCGGAGATGAACTCTTACAGATTGTCTCTCAGCGGCTGCGCGAAACTGTTCGGTTAGGAGATGAAGTAGCGCGGCTTTGGGCCGATGAGTTTGCGCTTGTGCTCAAGGAGACCGACCCTCAATCAATCTTGGATCGGGCGAATGAGATCATAAACGCCGTGAGCGAGCCTACGATGATTGATGGGCGTGCCATCTACCCAAATGCCTCTGTCGGTGGGGCGCTCTTTCCTCGCGATGGGGAGAGTGAGAATGAACTCATCCGTCGAGCAACGATCGCCTTGCACCGTGCGAAGGAGACCGGCCGAGGACGCTCGCTTCTTTATGCCGACGCGATGAGTGCCCGCATCGCGGAAGTGGATCGATTGG
>JBCDAQ010000079.1:0-16302 GCA_039185285.1 Pseudomonadota bacterium | reverse complement strand
CGACCGTCGCGGCGATTTCGAACGCGCCCTTGTAGCCGTGCCGTTTACAGCCGGCGATCCATTTCGGGTTGACGACGCGGGCGCGCATCACCCGACCGACCTCCTCGTCGAGCGTGCGGATCACCGGGCGCTCCGGGCGGGAATGGTCGTTGTGATAGACGGTGGGCGCGGCGCCCCGCAGGGTCTCGACCGTCGCGGAGAGCCCGCCTTCGAACTGGTAGTAGTCGTCGCTGTCGAGCAGGTCATGCTCGCGGTTATCCTGGTTCTGGATGACAGCCTGGGCCTGGCCGAGGCGGGTCTCGAAGAGCTGGCGCTCACGCAGGCCTTCCTTGCCCGCGCCATAGGCATAGCCGCCCCATTCGAGATAGGCGTCAGCGAGATCAGCTTCGCTGTCCCAGAGCCGCTCATCGATCATGGCCTGCAGACCTGCGCCATAGGCGCCGGGTTTTGAGCCAAAGACGCGGAAGCCTGCGCGTTCATCGCCACCCTCGGCGCGGAAGCGGGCGGCGGCGGGATTCATCTCTGCCGGCTCGTCCAGCGCCATGACAGCGCGGGCGGCGCTGTCCACCAGAGCGATCTGAGCCGGGAAAGCGTCACGGAAGAAGCCGGAGACGCGCAGCGTGACATCGATGCGGGGACGGGCGAGGTGATCGAGGGGGATGATCTCGAAGCCCGTCACCCGGCGGCTCGCCTGGTCCCATTGCGGGCGCACGCCCATAAGCGCGAGCGCCTGGGCGATGTCATCCCCGCCGGTACGCATGTTGGACGTTCCCCAGGCGGTGACAACCATCGTCTTTGGCCAGTCGCCATGGTCTTGCAGGAACCGCTCGACCAGGAGAGAGGCGGAATGCCAGCCGAGCGTGTAGGCGGCAGGCGTTGGCACGGCGCGGCTATCGACGGAGTAGAAATTGCGACCGGTGGGAAGCACGTCTGGGCGGCCCCTTGTGGGCGCGCCAGAGGGGCCTGGTGGCAGAAAGCGCCCATCGAGGCTTGTCAGGAGAGACTCCATTTCCCCTGTGCCGCAGGAGCGCAGCGTGGGGCGGAGATCACCGTTGATCCAGTCAAGGACGGGTTTTGTTTGCGCCCAGCCGGGATCAGGATCCGTACCTGAGACGAGCGCACTGGCGAGGGCCTCGAGCCGCTCCACAGCATCGCCATTGGTGCGATAGGCCGGACGGGCCGCGCCCTCCCCTGAGAGATCAGAGTTGGGTGTCGCCGCCGCGCTTGCCCACCCACCCGGGCGCGGCCCGTCCGCGCTGAGAGGGGCAATCTCTGCCAGGGTTGGATTATCAGGTGCCGGAGCGCCGAGATCGCAATCCAGGGGGTCAAACGTCTCGGGATCGCAGCCGAGATCATAGGCAAGTGCTCTGATCAGCGAGGCATTCGGTCCTTTGCCATCCCCACGGGGGACACGGGCGAGGGCCACGAGGAGATCGGTTTCCAACCGACCATCGGGGGCAGTACCGAAGATGTGCAAGCCATCGCGGATCTGCGCTTCTTTGAGCTCGCAAAGATACGTGTCCAGCCGGGCGAGCGCGTCGTTCTCGGCCATGTCGGGGGTGATGCCTGCGTCTTCTTCCAGCTGGGCGGCAGCAACGGCCGAGCGGATCTGGCGGCGGAGGTGATCGAGCCGGCGCGGATCGAGCCCAGCGGCCTCGTAATACTCATCCACCAGGGCTTCGAGTTCCTTCAGCGGCCCATAAGTCTCGGCTCGGGTCAGCGGCGGTGTCAGGTGATCGAGGATCACAGCCTGGGCGCGGCGTTTGGCCTGTGTCCCCTCGCCCGGGTCGTTGACGATGAAGGGGTAGAGATGTGGCATCGGGCCGAGGGCAACCTCAGGGTAGCAGGTCTCGGAGAGCGCGACCGCCTTGCCGGGCAGCCATTCGAGATTGCCGTGCTTGCCGAGATGGACCACTGCATCGGCGCCATACTCCTGGCGGATCCAGGCGTAGAAAGCGAAGTAGTTGTGCGGGGGGACAAGGTCAGGGCTGTGATAGCTCTCGACCGGGTCGATATTGTAGCCGCGGGCAGGCTGGATCCCGAGAACGACGTTGCCAAAATCGAGGATTGACAAGGCGAAGCCGTCTTCACCGCAAAATGGATCCGCGTCAGGCGGCCCCCAGCGGGTCTCGACGGGTTCTTTCACCTCCCAAGTCTGGTCAGACCAAAATGCACGATACCGGTCCGCAGATAGCCGTTCGCCGCCCTGTCGGCTCGAGCGATCGGCCAGCCAGTTTGTCGGCCCTTTCTGGATTTCTGACATAAGGGCCGCGGCCGTCTTCGGCCGATTGGAGAGGGTGTAGCCGGCGTCTTCCAGCGCTGCGAGCACATCGACAGCGCTCTGCGGTGTGTCGAGGCCGACACCATTGGCCAAGCGGCCATCCTTGTTGGGATAGTTCGCCAGGATCACGGCGATTTTTCGCTGAGAGGGGAGCTTGGCGGCGAGCCGCGACCAGGCAGCTGCGAGCTGCGCGGTAAAAGCGATGCGCGTGCCTTCGGCCCTGTAGCTGGCGATCCGGCATTGTGTTGCTTCGTCGAAGAAGGCCTCGCCCTTGAAACTAACTGCGCGAGACATGATCCGCCCATCGACCTCGGGCAGGGCGACATTCATGGCGATATCGCGCGCGGAAAGACCGCTCTGACCCTCGCGCCAGCCGTCCTCGGTTCCGCCGGCGAGAACGCATTGGATCACAGGAACACCGGGCGCATCCAGGGGCGTCGATCTCCAACCCGATTGTGGCGACGAGACCGCGAAGGACGTCGCGTTCAGAATAACTGCAGGCGGGGCCTCTCCGAAGAGCTGTGAGAGGGTGGCTGCCGACACCGGATCTTTCAAGGATGCAACGAAAATTGGTAGCGGGTTCAGGCCCTCGCTGATGAGGGCCCGGGTTAGACGGTTGATCGGGTTAAGCCCAGCCCCTTGGACCAGAGCGCGGTAGAAGACGATCGGAACGATCGGGGCGTCTGGTGTGTTCCAAGATGCACGGGCCGTCGTGAGATCGGCGATACCTGCGCCGGGCCAATAGACACCAGCCCGGAGGAGTGGCCGGGCCGCTTCGGGCATTGGCGTGTTCTCAAGGATGGCCTGACACGAACGCAGGAAGTTGGTGGCGTTTTCAGGACCGCCTTCGACGAGATAGGACCAAAGCCGGGCGTAGTTTTGCTCGCCGATGGTTGATACGCGTGCGAGAGCAGGATCGGGCTTGTCATCGCCGGGAAGTGCTGCGAACGGAATGCCCGCCGCGTGGAGCCGCGCGGCAAACTGCTCCAGACCATAGGGCCAATACCCCTCACCTCCCAAAACCCGAGCGACCACGAGGCGTGACTTGCAAGCGGTGTCGTCGAGATACTTGTCCACTGACATCGGATGGGTGAGGTGGAGGAGCGATGCAAGGCGCAGCGTCGGCGGATTGATCATCTCGGCATTTGCTTGCGAGAGTGCTGCAAGCTCGGTGTCGGCGGCGGTGATGACGATGAGATCTGCGGGGGACTGATTGAGGTCAACTGCCTCGGACCCATCGGTTACTTCGCCTGGCTGTGCAAGAAGGAGATGCATTAGAACGGGGCAGGCATGGACCGGCCACACCCTCCCATGCAAGGCCAAAGCCTGGAGGAGAGGACGGGGTCACCCACCCACCCGGGCGTGGCCGGTCCGCGCGCGTCCTTCATAGGTGTTTCTCCATGAAAACGCTGGATCCGTTCTCGACATAACTGCCGAACGGCCCGCGGCGCGTATAGCCCAGCCGCATGTAAAAGCGGATTGCCTCAGGACTGGCTTCACCAGTCTCCAGCCGCATAACTTGCAAATTTTGTTCTCTCGCGGTTTGTTCAAGCGCCGTCACGATGGCATCGGCGACACCTGTGCCTCGTGCCGATCGGGTGACAAAGATGCGCTTGAGTTCTGCATAATCGGTCATAAATGCCACGCCCCCGCATCCGATCGGTCTGGCATCCCGGTGGGCAGTCAGAAACGCAACGCCGGCATCCCGCAACTCATTGGGCGAGAAGGCATAACGCACTTCTGGAGGGTAGAGGCTGGCAAGCTCTGCCTCACTTTCCCCAATCATGGTCAGCGCATCCGGGCCGAGCGCGTCGTCACGTTTCAGAACAATGTCATCCATCCAATGACCCTAGACCACTGCCCAAGCGCCCACGCCCGGGTGGGTGGGCTGCCACGGCGGTGACTTCCAGCGCTGACTTTTCTGGGGAGGGCGTGGGCGGTGGGGTAGTGGTTCTCACGCCAGCGCTTCCTTGATCGCGTCCTGGTCGAGGCCTTGGAGCCCGATCACCACAAGCTTTGTCTCGCGGGTCTCTGACCCAAAGGGGCGGTCGAAATACGTGTCGATTCTAGGGCCCACGGCCTGGATGACTTGCCGCATCGGCTTGCCGGCTATTGCGGCGAAACCCTTGAGGCGCAGGACGCCGTGCGTTTCGATCACCGTTTGCAATCGCGCGACGAAGTCTGCAGGGTCGTCGATTTCGCCCAGGGCTACGTGGAAGCTTTCGAACTGATCATGGCCATGCTCATGCTCGTGGTGATGATGGCCGTGCTCATGCTCGTCCTCGTCGTGGTGATGAACATGATGATCATGGTCATGGTGGTGATGGTGGACTTCATGACGGCTTTCAAGGTCGCCCTCCGCCCCTATGCCGAGGCCGAGCAGAAGATCAGCACCCAATCCCTCGGCGGTCGAGTGCAGAAATTGAACGCCGGATCGGGTACGCGCCCCAAGACCTTGCCGCAGATCATCGGCTTGCCCGGACGCCAACTGATCGGTCTTCGACAGGACCACCATATCGGCGCAGGCGAGTTGATCCTCAAAGAGCTCGGAAAGCGGGGTCTCATGGTCAAGGCTTTCATCTGCTGCTCGTTGCGCTTCGAGAGCCGCGTCATTGGCGGAGAATTGCCCAGCCATGGTCGCAGGGCCATCAACCACGGTCACAACGCCATCAACCGTCACCTGAGTTCGGATTTCGGGCCAATTGAAGGCGCGGATCAGGGGTTGTGGCAGCGCCAGCCCAGAGGTCTCGATGACGATGTGGTCGGGTGGTGTCTCACGCCCGAGGAGTTTTTCCATCGTTGGGATAAAATCATCAGCGACCGTGCAGCAAATGCATCCATTTGAGAGCTCGACGATATCATCTTCGCTGCAGGTTGCATCACCGCAGCCTTTCAAAACCTCACCATCGACGCCAATGTCGCCGAACTCATTGATGACCAGGGCGATGCGCTTGCCATCGGCTTTGGCGAGAAGGTTGCGGATCAGCGTGGTTTTCCCGGCCCCAAGAAAGCCCGTGATAACAGTTGTCGGGATCTTGCCCATGGTATGCCTCAAACAGTGATTGTTTCGGGAGGCTGACGGGTTTCCCAGTCAGCGCGGTCAAGTTCAGGATCGGTGTGCTCTTCCTCGGGATAGCCGAGGCAGAGATAGGCAATCAGGCGCCAATCTTCGGGCACCTCTAAGTCGCGGGCCAGAAGCAAAGGATCGAGGATCGATACCCAGCCAAGGCCCAGCCCTTCGGCTCTGGCTGAAAGCCAAAGCTGCATAATTGCGCATACGCAGGAATAGCGGCGCATCTCCGGCATGGTCTCAGCGCCCAAACCATGGCCCTTCTCGCTCTTCTCATCGCAGAAAACGGCGATTTGAACGGGGGCTTCCTGCATGCCTGAGAGCTTGAGGCCAGCATAGATCTGCTGGCGTTCACCCTCATACCCTTCGAGCGCTTTGGCATTCGCGCAGCGAAAATTGCCAAGGGCTGCGGCACGTGCCTTTGGGCTGTCGACCATGACGAACCGCCAAGGCTCGGACAAACCAACCGAGGGGGCCATCCCGGCTTGGTGGAGCAAACGGTTCACCGTCTCCGCAGGGACAGGCGTTCTGCGAAAGCGGCGCACGTCTCGGCGCCATTGGAAGAGTTGGTCCAACTCCTCTCGAAAGGTCGGTGAGAAACTCGGCATCATAAGAAGAACCGGATCTTGCTGCAGGCTCCGGCTCCAGATCCGTTTAGCTCATCCGGGCGGCTGCGCGGCCGGTAGTGGGTACCATTCTGATCTCCTTTGGCCGTCACACCCGACGGCAGCTTGGGTTCCAACGCGCCTGGCAGGTCTCCTGGCTCGCGGATGTGGCCTCTCGGCCGCGGCCCGTCTCCCTTCCCAGCCGCCCGTGTCGATAGGCGGCCAGTGGGTTGAGGGGGCCTCTCCGCTCACAGTCGCGGGGGCGGCCGCGGCAAGGAGCCCCCGATGGAGGTCGGCACCAACCGCGTTCCCTTTTCATCCACACCCCGCTCGAGCAGAGAAATGTGGAACCAGACACGCCACGCTTCTGCGCATCGGTTGCGGGTGTCAAGCGTTTCCGCTCGGGGACAACGCGTGAACTTCGCTTAAGGGTTGGAGGCGACCGTTTGCGCCAGCCATGCGACAGCCTCCTCCAAGCTCTCAGCGCTTGGGCCTGGAGGGGGGGCTGGTCGTGCGATGACGTGGATCGCCACCGAAACAGCCTCTGCCGCATCGAGCTTAGAACGGTCTCCACCGCTGTTCTTGGTCGTCAAATGGGTGATGCCGTGGTTGGCCAGAAGATCCCTTTCCTCCTCAATGGTGAAGGGTGGCCGCGCCTGCACCAGCGAGATATGGCCTGGAAGCGGGCCCGGGTCCTCAATCGTCCGGAGCCAGACTGCCAGATCCGTCCTGTCCATATAGGGCTGAAGTTGATCCTGACCTGTTGTCGCAAGGATCCTCCCGCCACTGGGAAGGGCTGCAACCGCTGATGCGAGCGTCTCATGGGCGTGCCAATCCGCACTCAGGGGCCAAGGCGGCCTGCAGAGCCGCAACCTTGGGACGTCCAGGGCTTGAGTTGCTTGGAAGGCGTGCCAGGGCATTTGATCGGCAAATGGGTGGGTGGCATCGATAACGGCACCGATCCCATTCCCAGTCAGCCAATTCGACAGGCCTTCTATACCACCAAAGCCGCCCGTTCGGGTTGGCGCTTTGTACTCCTGCGGGGTGCGTGTCAGCCCTGCCAGAGAGACGGTGACGTCGTAATCCAAAGCCACAAGACGGGCTGCGAGGTGGCGGGCTTCCATCGTGCCGCCGAGTAGCAACAGCTTCATGAGAAGGGCCGCCGAGCCAGCAAGGTGCCCTTTCGGTCGATCACAAGGGTCTCCACCTTGATGGGCGCGCCGCGGAGCGTTGATTTTACTGTTTTCTCAGCTGCTTCGGCGACTTTCTCGGCCAGGGCAGGGCCTGCGATCTCGAGGGCTTCCAAGGCCGTATTGGCCCGAGCCACCTGCGCAGCATCGGTTCCGGCCATCTGAGCGAGCTGAGAGAAATCGATCTGACTGCGCCCCGAATGCAGATCCAAAGCGCCCTGAGCCAGCTTCGTCATTTTGCCGATCCCCCCTGCCAGGGTCAGATGGGGTACGGGGTGTTGGCGCAGATATTTGAGCAAGCCGCCGGCAAAGTCGCCCATATCGAGATAGGCAATCTCGGGCAGCTGATAGAGGCTTTGGACCAGTCCTTCCGACGTCGCTCCGGTTGCACCCACGACTTGGTCGAGACCATTTGCCCGGGCAACATCAATCCCTCGGTGGATCGAGGCGATCCAGGCGGCGCACGAGAAAGGGCGGACGATCCCAGTCGTGCCCAGGATCGAGATCCCGCCCTCGATCCCAAGGCGTGGGTTCCAGGTTTTGAGCGCAAGTTCCTCTCCCCCAGGGACCGAAACGGTCACGTCAAAGTCAGCGGGGGCATTTAGGGCATAAGCGACCTCGCGAATAACGCCGGTGATCATCTCTCGTGGCACTGGATTGATCGCGGGCTCGCCGGGGGGAATGGGCAATCCTGGCTTCGTGACCGTGCCCACACCGGGACCCGCGAAGAAACGGATGCCAGATGGACCATGAGCCACACGTGTCACGATCGAGGCCAGGTGAGTGACGTCCGGGTCATCGCCTGCGTCCTTCACAATAGAAACTTCGGCCCAGCCTTGACCATGTGAGGTCTCAGCTAAGTGGAAAATCGGTGTCTCGCCTCGAGGTAGGGTAATGGAGACGCTCTTGGTGAACGCACCAGTCAGGAGCGCGGTAACTGCCGCTTTCGCTCCCGCAGCGGCACAAGCCCCTGTGGTCCATCCTCTGCGCAGCGATGCGGTTTTCTCGGCCATCGGCTCAGAAATGGCAGGCCCAAGCCATTCACGCAATCCATCAACTTCCCGCGCCAACACGCCCGGTAGGGCGTCAGCAATGGTGTATGCGCGTTTGCGCGCATTCCGTTTGGTTGGAAGCGATGACTAGGCGAACCAAACGGAATGCCCCGCCTCCCTGCAGGAGCCGGGGCATACACCATTTTGTTAAGCGCCCTTGCGGGCGCGGCGCTCAGCCTAAACGACGCGGCTACAAGCTTTGGGGCCGATGTAAGACGCGAAAATGTCGCAAAGGGGCTTAGCAATTGCAGCAAAGCTACCTATACAAAGGCTATGAGTGGTGAGATCCATATGCCCGAAGGTGGCGACTGGCCTGTGCTTGAGCCCGGTTGGGTATGGCTCGTTGGGGCTGGCCCAGGAGATCCTGGTCTGGTCACACTGCATGCTCTCAATGCGCTCCGCCAAGCTGACCATGTGGTTTATGATGCGCTGGTCGACGACAGTATCCTTGGATGGGCCAAGCCGGGTGCCGATCTTGAATACGCGGGTAAGCGTGGTGGCAAGCCCAGCCCGAAACAGCGCGATATCTCGCTGCGTCTGATCGAGCTCTCCCGCGCGGGTAAACGGGTTCTGCGTCTCAAGGGCGGTGATCCCTTTGTCTTTG
Source organism: Pseudomonadota bacterium (assembly GCA_039185285.1). GTDB lineage: Bacteria > Pseudomonadota > Alphaproteobacteria > Rhodobacterales > Rhodobacteraceae > Thermohalobaculum. The sequence continues at coordinate 7,500 of JBCDAQ010000079.1, read as the reverse complement.
GCCGGGGCGGGGAGGAGGCACAAACCCTCGTCGCCGCTGGTGTTTCAGTGCGGATTGTGCCGGGGATCTCGGCGGGAATCGGTGGTCTTGCCTATGCGGGCATCCCGGTGACCCATCGCGATGTCAATCAGGCGGTAACTTTCTTAACGGGCCATGACCAGTCAGGAGACGCACCTGGCGCGATCAATTGGGAGGGGCTGGCGCAGTCATCACCGGTGATTGTCGGCTACATGGCGATGAAAACGCTGCCGGTGATCACCTCTCGCTTGATCGAAGCGGGCAGGCAGGGATCGGAGCCTGTCGCCATCGTCATGAACGCCACCCGACCGGATATGAAAGTCCTTGAGACAACTCTCGCCACCGCCGTCGCCGACGCGAAAACGGCAGGGATTGGCCCGCCTGCGATCGTCTGTATTGGCGAGGTTGTCCGGATGCGCCAATGTCTTGATTGGATGGCGCAAATGGCCGGTGAGCCGCCGCGGAACATGGATCCGCTCGGCGCGCGGCACGTGGCTGAGACCGGCTGAACCATGCGTGGGCTGGTCCTTTCGGCCCCGTCCTCTGGCCAGGGTAAGACGGTGATCACGCTGGGCCTTCTGCGCGCGCTCAGGGATCGCGGCGTGAACGTTGTCTCCGCCAAGTCAGGTCCAGACTACATCGATCCCGCCTTTCATGTTGCTGCAACGGGTGCGCCATGTGTTTCGTTGGATGCATGGTCGGCGGGTCCTGAACAGCTCCGCGCGCGGGCCGCGATGCTTTCTGGTGATCTCTTGGTCGTCGAAGGCGCAATGGGCTTGTTCGACGGTGCGAGCCGGGGTGATGCGGAAGGGCACGGAGCAACTGCTGCAGTTGCTCGGGCTCTGGCAGCACCGGTTGTCCTGATCATCGATGCAACCGGTATGGGGCAAAGTGCGGGTGCGATCGCTGCTGGATTTATACAATGGTCTAAGGGTGTTAGCATCGCTGGCGTCATCCTGAACCGGGTCGCCAGCGCGCGACATGAGGCGATGCTGCGCGAGGGTGTGGAGCAGGTATGCCCAGTGATCGGCGCGATCCCGCGAGCGGCAGAGTTTGAGCTTCCGTCACGCCATCTCGGGTTGGTTCAAGCGACCGAGCATAACGAATTGGAGAACAGAATCGCAGCGATCTCAGCGGTGATCTCGGCGCATTGCGACCTTGACCAATTGGTCGACTTGGCGCAGGAACTGCCGCCTGCCAAGACGCCGGCGCGCGTGGCGCCTTTGGGCCAACGGATCGCGGTTGCTCGAGATGAAGCCTTTAGTTTCAGCTACTGGCATTTGCTGGAGGATTGGCGGTCGCAAGGTGCAGAGATTTATCCCTTTTCGCCAATAGCTTACGAGGCTCCAGATCCTGTCGCTGATGCCGTTTTTTTACCTGGAGGGTATCCCGAACTCCATGCGGGTCGGTTGGCCCGGGCCAGAGAGGTGTCAGAAGGCATTGCCCGGGCCGTTGCCCTCGGCGCAATAATCTATGGGGAGTGTGGCGGATATATGTTTCTGGGCGACGCAATCGTGGATGCCGATGGGGTGGCACACCCGATGCTAGGCTTGCTTCGCCTCACGACCAATTTCCATAATCGACAGAGGCATTTAGGCTATCGCTCAGTTACGGGAAGCGGGCCGTTGGCAGGCGCATTTTCGGCCCATGAGTTCCATTATGCGACAACGGATGAGGAGAGGGGTGAGCCGCTTTTCACGCAGGTTCGAGACGGCTCTGGCGCCCCTCTTCCCGACATAGGTTTGCGCGATGGCCGGGTCATGGGCTCGTTCGCGCATTTGATCGAACGGGCCACCTGAACCCTGCTCCAACAAGCGAGAAAGAGCGGGGGTGATTTGGTGGTGCAATTGGGGTGGCTTTTGCAGAGACCGCATCAGGCAAAGTTTTCTTGCCCGCTTTGGGTTGCAATCATCTGGCTCATGATCTGCGTGCGGGTGGCGGCGTGCTGGGATGTCTGGTCCCCTGGCACTTCTAGGAAGATCAGGCATCTCGGGGTAGGATCGTTCATGACCGATCGCTTTTTGAGCCGCGTGGGCCCTGTGGTGTCGCTCCTTATTGCCGGGGCGTTGGTCGGCTGTGTCGAGCAATCGGCGCGCGTTGTCGCGGACCCTGGTACAGCGGTGGAGGCGGAACTCCTCCCGCTCCCAATTTTCTCGGCTGGTGACGCGGTCGAGAAGAACTGGCGGGCGGTCACCGTTTGGGGTGAGTCTGAAATCCGCCTTGTCGCGCAGGAGGGGGAGATTGCGATCCGGGCCGAGACGGACAAATCCTCGATTGCTCTCATCCGGGGCGTGGAGATCGACCCGGGGCTTTGCCCGGAGGTCGAATGGCTCTGGCGCGTCGATGCGATGCCGCTTGAGGCAGATCTGGCGAGCCGTCAGGCCGAGGATGTGGCGGCCTCGGTTTTCTTTGCCTTTGGCGATCCGGGCGCGTTCACCAACCCGGACCCTGTGCCGACCATCCGCTATGCCTGGGCGACCGAGACCAACCCGGTCGATGAGGTGGTCGACAGCCCCTATTTCCCCGGGGTGATCCGAACGGTCGTGGTCCGCAGTGGCCCCGCCGATCTTGAGACCTGGATCACCGAGCGGCGCAACATCGTCGCGGATTACGAACTCGCGTTTGGCGAGAAGCCGGAAGACGAAATTGAGGTCTTCGCGATCTTCACCGATAGCGATCATGACAACGGCCCGGCGATCGCGAACTACCGCTGGGCGCGGGCGCTTTGTACCGAGTTGCCCGAGGGGCCGTCGATTTTCTGATCGCCGGTCTCAGTCCTCGCTGCTGGGCCCTGGTTTGACGCCGAAGAGGCCCTTGATCCGCTCTCGGCCGCTTTGGAAGGCCACATAGAGAGCAGGGATCGCGAAGATCCCCACCAAGGTTGCCACCAGCATCCCGCCAAAGACTGAGGTACCGACCGTTGTCCGCGTGATCTCGGCCGCACCAGCGGCAAAGACCAGGGGCAGGATGCCCGCGACAAAGGAGAGCCCCGTCATCATCACGGCGCGGAAGCGGGTTTGCGCCCCCTCGATCGCGGCGTCGATGATCTCGGCCCCTTCCTCCCGGCGTTGTTTCGCGAACTCGACGATCAGAATGGCGTTCTTGGCGACCAGCGCGATCAGCAGCACCAGCCCGATCTGGCCGTAGAGGTCGAAAGAGAGCCCCGCGATGAAGAGTGCGCCCAGGGCACCCGCCACCCCGAAGGCGACCGAGAGAAGCACCGGGGCCGGGATCGTCCAGCTCTCATAAAGACCAACCAAGAAGAGATAGGCAAAGAGGATCGAGAAGGCGAGGATCGCCACTGTCTGACCCGCGGCCTCTTTCTCCTGCAATGCGGTGCCCGTCCACTCGTAATCATAGCCAGGGGGCAGCGTGTTCTCGGACACCTCCTCCATCGCCTGGAGCGCGGTACCAGAGGCGACACCCGGCGCGGGTGAGCCAGTGATCGTCAGCGAGCGGTAGTTGTTGTAGCGAATGATCAATTGCGGCCCAACCACGAAGCGTGTGGTGGCGACAGCGCCCAGCGGCACCATCTCGCCATCCTTGTTGCGCACATGCAGCCGGTCGATTTTCGGCACGGCGTCGCGGTCGCTCTCGATCGCTTGCATGTTCACCTGCCAGGACCGGCCAAAGAGGTTGAAATCGTTCACATAGAGCGAGCCGAAGGTACCTTGCATGGTTGCAAAAAGATCGCTGACCGAGACGCCGAGCGTCTGTAGCCGCTCCCGATCCAGCTCGAGGTAGAGCTGCGGCGTGTTCGCGGAATAGGTCGTGAAGGTTGGCCCCAGACGCGGATCCTGGTTGGCCGAGATCACCATCCCACCGCCAACGGCTGCCAGATCCGCGGCCGGACGCCCTTCGAGGTCATTGAGCTGGTACTCAAAGCCCGAGGCCGTGCCGAGGCCGATGATGGGGGGCAGGTTGAAGGCAAGGACCTGCGCCTCGCGCACGCCCAGGCCCATGCGTTGGATCTGGGCGAGGATGTCGAAGACATTCACACCAGGTGCGCGATCTCCGAAGTCATCGAGGACCACAATCATCATAGCGCTGTCTGGCGTCACCGCGCCGTCCAGGATCGACCAGCCGCTGGCCCCGATGACCGAGCGCACCCCCTCGATCTGGGAGACCCTTTCCTGGAACGGCTCAAGCACGGCCTCGGTGCGGTTGACCGAGGCGCCTTTGGGCAGGCGGAGCTCCAACATCAGGGCGCCCTGATCCTCGGATGGCAGGAAGCCGGTGGGCACGGCCTGGAACAGGAAGCCGCTGAGCCCAAGCGCGCCGCCCAGCATCAATAGGCCGATGATCGCCCGGCGCGCGATGGCGCCGGCAACGAGTGTGTAGCGATCCCGTGTCCAGTCGATTGCCTGGGAAACCTTGGCGAGAACACCGGTCTTTGGTCCCTCTTGCCGGCGCAGCAGCAGACCGCAGAGCGCGGGGCTGAGCGTCAGGGCGTTGATCGTGGAGATCACCACAGAGACCGAGACAGCCACCGCGAATTGCTGGAATAACTGCCCCGTTATGCCGGGGATAAAGGCAACCGGTACAAAGACCGAGAGAAGGACCAGGGTGGTCGCGATCACCGGCCCCGTGATCTCCTCCATCGCCTTGCGGGCGGCTTCTTGGGGGGTAAGCTCCGGGTTCTCCGACAGCACGCGGTCGCAGTTCTCGACGACGACGATCGCATCATCGACCACGGTCCCGATGGCGAGCACCAGCGCTAGGAGCGAGATCGTGTTGAGCGTGAAGCCCATGGCCAGCATCACCGCAAAGGTGCCGATCAGGCCGACGGGGACTGCGATTGCAGGCACAACTGTGGCGCGGAAGCTGCCGAGGAATAGGAAGACCACGATGATCACCAGCAAAAAGGCTTGCCAGAGGGTTGTCTGCAACTCCTCGATACTGGCGGTGATGAACTTGGTGAGGTCGTAGGCGACTTCATAGCTTACACCACCGGGCGCGTTGCGCATCACGCGCTCCAGCACCTCGTTGACCCCTTCGGCGATCTCCAGCGCGTTCCCACCCGGGGCCTGGCTGACCTGCAACAGCACCGTCGGCTGGCCGTTGTAGTTCGCAATGGCATCGTAGTTCTTGGCGCCAAGCTCGATCTCGGCCACATCGCGCACGCGCACGAAGGAGCCATCCGGCAGGGCACGCAGGACGACGGAGCCGAATTCGGCGGCATCTGTCAGGCGCCCCTGGGTGACGATGTTGAGCTGGAAGATCGGATCCTCGGTCAGGGGTTGGGCCCCGACCCGCCCGATGGCGGCCTGCACATTCTGCTCGCGCAGCGCCTGAACCACGTCGCTGGGGGTCAGCTCGAGGTTCGTCAGGCGATCCACATCCAGCGTGACGCGCATGGAGTAATCGCGCGCTCCAATGACGCTGACATCACCGATCCCGGGTACCCGCTTGATGCTATCGACAAGGTTGATGGTCGCGTAGTTCGACAGGAAAAGACTGTCGAATTTGTTCTCGGTGTCGAAGATCGACACCATTTGGAGCATCGCCGAAGACGATTTTCGAACGTTGACCCCGGCAGCCGTAACCTCTTGAGGGAGCTGCGATGTCGCCGCTGAAACCCGGTTCTGGACGTTAACGGTCGCGATATCTGGATCGGTACCAACCGCGAAGGTCACGGTAAGCGTGTAGCTGCCATCGGCGCTGGAGGTCGATTTCATGTAGATCATGTCATCGACGCCGATCACTTGCTGTTCAATCGGCTGGGCGACGGTTTGCTCAACCACCTCCGACCCTGCGCCGGGATAGACGGCTTTGACCTGGACCGAGGGCGGCACAATCTCTGGAAACTGCGCGACGGGTAGGCGCGTCAACGCCACGAGGCCCGCAATGGTGATGACGATCGAGATGACGATCGCGAGGCGAGGGCGGTCGATGAATACAGCTGAGATCACGTGCTTATCCGCCTGTTGCCGAGGCGGCATCAACCTTGATGCCGGGGCGGACTTTGTTGACGCCCTCGGTGATGACAACCTCGCCTTCGTCCAGCCCCTCCGCGATCACGCTGCGCCCTTTGGTGGTGCGCTGTACGACGACACGGCGTTGCTCGACCATGCTCTGGTCATCGACCACTAGGACGAAATCACCGACCTGATCGCGCTGGACCGCCTGTTGCGGGATGTTGAGCACCAGTTGCTGCTCACTCCCAATCAGTTCCACGATCACCAGGCCGCCATCCAGCAAGACCCCATTGGGATTGGCGAAAGCCGCACGTACGATCACTGTATCGGTTCCGCGGGCGACTTGGGCATCGATGAAGTCAAGCTTGCCAAGCTCGGAATAGGTCGTGCCATTGGCGAGGATCAGCGAGACATCCGTCTCGCCAGTCGCCTGGTCGTCTGGATTGTTCTGGCGATACGAGGTGAAGGCCGCCGACGGGATTGGGAACTCCACCGTCATCGGGTCGAGCCGCGTCAACGTCGTCAGAGGGCCGCTATTGGGCCCGACAAAAGCCCCGACATCATGGTTGGAGAGGCCGACAATCCCATCGAAGGGGGCGGTAATGTCTGTGTAGGTGACATCCAGTTTTGCCCGATCCAGCTCCCCTTCCAGCCGGGCAAGCTCCCCTTCCACCTTGCCGACATTGGCGATTGCGATGTCGAGTTCCGATTGCGCGACCGTCTCGCGCGCGACCAGCGTTTCCTTGCGAGAGCGCTCGATCTCGGCCAATTGCAGCTCGGCCTGGGTCGCGGCAATTGAGCCTTCGATCTGTTTGACGACGGCTGAGTAAGGGTCGACCTCGATCTGATAGAGACCCGCACCCGCTTCGACTTTGGTGCCTTCTAGAAAGCTGATTTCCTGAAGAAATCCAGAAACGCGGGCCGTAACGTCAACCTTTTGCGAGGCGACCAGCCGACCCGAGAAGCTGAGCGTGTCGCGCAAGTCGGACACCTCGGCGGGGCTCACGACGACGGCGGGCAGGGGGGCCTGTTGCGCGGCTATCGGCGTCGACAAGGAGGCGGCCAAAAAGGCCGCGGCGAGGAGGCGCGTGCGAGAAAGGCCGTGCATGGGAACTCCTTGAGGTTGCTCACCGGGGCCATCGGGTGAACCGGCTGGTTGAAATGACAGCCGATTGGCACCGCAAAATCAAGGTGCTTCTGGCGGGGCGGCTTCTGCACTAGGGTCATTTCGATCTCGATGCCGGGTTGTCTGCCCGGGGGAGGGTAGAGGAGTGGATTGTGACCAGAGACAAGGCAAGAGCTGAGGTCAGAGATTACCTGACCGATGGGCGCTTCGAGACGGATATGGCTCGGCGGGTCGGATATCGGACTGAAAGCCAGACCCCAGATGGCCTGCCCCATGCGCGGCGGTATCTGGAAGAAGAGATGTCGGCAGTTTTTGATAGGCTGGGATTTACCACGCGGATTTTCGAGAACCCTATTGCTGGAATTGCCCCAGTTATGCTCGCAACTCGAGACGAGGGGGCGGAACGAACGATCCTCGGCTATGGGCATGGTGATGTCG
>JBCDAQ010000078.1:0-16547 GCA_039185285.1 Pseudomonadota bacterium | reverse complement strand
GGGAGACGGCGCGCGAGATCTGATCAAACGTCTTCTCGATATTCGCCGGGATGGTGAAGATATCCCCTGCATCGCAGAGGCTCATCTGCTCGCGCAGATCGATCCCCATCTCGTAGTTATAGGGCGTATAAAGCGCCGAGATCTTGCGCACCCCCTGCGGCCCAAACCGCGTACCGGGGCGATAGGTAGTGCCACCGTCAAACGGCGCGCCCAGAACAGTCACATCGTAGAGACCGACCTCGGACACATCCTCGGTGTAAGGCGCTTTTAGAAAGGTGTTGATACCGGCGTAATGCGGCAGCTCCCCTCGGGCGAAAGTCGGGATCGATCGGTCCTCGATGCTATCGGCCGCCGTCAACCCCATACGCAGCGCCCAGGCTCTTTCCTTCTCCCACTCCGTGTCGGGGATATCCGCCTCGGCCCGCGCGGCTTTCCAGCCCTGCAACTTGGAAAGGTCAGGATGGTGGAACCGCCGCGCGTCCGGTTTCTGATGCCTCGGATGATGGGACCGGGTCCGGCCGGCTGGGCTCCAGAGCATGGGTTTCCTCCTTGATCGTTTGGTAGGGGATCCCGCCATTGCGGGCATCGAAGTCATAGGTGATGGTCGCGCCATAGGCCTGAGGGTCATGCGGGTCCCAGCGCGGTTTGTCAAAGACCAGAACCCGGTCGCCCAGCTTGAAACCTTCCTCAAGGTCATGCGTGACCATGAAGACGGTCATGCCGGTCTCGGCCCGTAGCTCCTGCAAGAAGTCATGCATCGACAGGCGGGTCCCGGGGTCCAGCGCCCCAAAAGGCTCATCCAGCAACAGGATCCGGGGCTTTGCCATCAGCGCCTGTGCGATTGCCAAGCGCTGCTGCATGCCGCCGGAGAGCGCTTTGGGATAGGCCTTGCCCATATGGCCCAGACCAATCCGCTCCAGCGTGGCATCGGCCTCCTGCTCGGCAGCACGGCGGGTCGCACCCCGGATCCAACCAGTGCTGCTCGCCGCAAAGGCCTTCGCGGCCACCAGGTTCTCGCGCACGGTCATGTGCGGAAAGACAGAGTAGCGCTGGAAGACGATCCCCCGGTCCTGACCCGGCTCCACTGCTGGTGGCGCATCGGCAATTCGGATCTCGCCTTTGGTCGGCACTTCCTGGGCAAGCAGAAGCCGCAGGAAGGTGGACTTCCCACAACCTGAAGCGCCAACGATCGAGATAAATTCCCCTTCATCGACCGTAACACTCACACGCTCGAGGATTGGGCGCCCGTCATAGGATTGGAAGATGTTGTGTGCGGTCACGAAGCTCATAACCCGTCCTCCCCGAACCAGGGGAAGGCCCGCTCGCTCAGCTTCTTCAGCAAGTAGTCGATGATGAAGGCCAGAATGGTGATCCATATTACGTATGTCAGGATCACATCCATCGCGAGGTAGCGCCTAACCAGAAAGATCCGGTAGCCAAGGCCGGAGTCTGACGCGATTGCCTCTGCGGCGATCAGGAACAGCCAGGCAGGTCCCAAGGAGAGGCGCACGGCTTGCACAAGCCGAGGTAGGATCTGAGGCATCGCAACCCTGAGGGCGATGACCAGCGAGGAGGCGCCAAGCGTCTGCGCCTTTACCACTTGCTCCAGCGGAATCTCGAGCACCCGTTGACTGAGATCGCGGATCAGGAAGGGGGTGATCCCGATGGCAATGAGCGCGATTTTCGAAGTCTCTCCCAACCCAAAGACGATGAAGAGAATTGGTAGTATCGCCAGTGGTGGCACCATGGAAAGCACGGCCACAAAGCCCGCGAATGTCGCGCGCATATAGGGCAGCAACCCGATCATCAGCCCGAAAACCAGGCCAATCGAGGCCGCGATCCCAACACCAAAAGCCAGCCGCTCAAGGCTTACCAGCGTATCATTCCAGAAGAGAATTCTGCCGGATCGTTTGTCAGGCTCAGTGATCAAACGCTCGGCGGTTGCCATGACCTGGCTGGGTGCGGGGAGGAGCTTGTCCTTCGGATTTTCCGCAAGACGGATCTCCGATCCGATGCCATAGGCGATCAGGACTGCCACAAAAGGCAGCACCAGAAGAAGAAGGGCGAGCAGACGCCCCGGCTTGCGATTGATCAGTCGCATATCCGGCCCTTGCCCGCTCGCCCCAGTCGATTAAAGCGCGCCGTCGGCGGCCATTTTCATGTAGGTGACATCATAGCGAAGCTGCACATTGCCCGCATCGCCGGTGGTCGAGCCATCGGGATATGAGACGCCCACATAGTCGGCGCTCGGCGCCCCTTCGCCGAGGATCCCCTTATCGAACAAGAACTCAGCGACACTGACCATTGTCTTGGGCAGCTCCGGGCTCTCTACGAATGCGACGGCATCCGCCGGATCCCAGAACATCTCGGTCGACGCGAGCTGAGCCTTATAGCCTGCGAGATCGGTGCCGGAGGCCTCAGCCATCGCGGTCAGAGCGGCCGCATCGCCGGACTTCATGATGGCCATCAGCTCGTACCACGCCCCCGCCAGAGCTTTGCCAAAGGCCGGGTTGTCGTTCAGGGTCGCTGTGTTGACCACCATCATGTCGATGATCTCGCCTGGGATGTCTGAGCTGTCGAACAGCTTGGTCGCGCCCGGCTGCTCCATGATAGTCGAGACGAGAGGATTCCACGTCACCACCGCCTCGACATCATCGGTCGCGTAGGCCGCGATCATATCCGCATCCGAGGTGTTAATGACGGAGGCGAGATCCTTCTCAGCCAGCCCAACACTGTCGAGCCCACGTGCCAACAGATAGTGGGAGACCGAAAGCTCCACCAGGTTGACCGGCTTGCCCTTCAACGCGGTCAGATCGCCCGCGCCCTTTAGGATCACTGCGTCGTTGCCATTCGAGAAATCGCCGACGATCAGTGCAGTGGTATCAACACCCCCGCCCGAAGGGATCGAAAGCGTGTCCATATTGGTGGCCGAAACCCCATCGAATTGCCCGGCCGTGTAGAGGTTTATCGACTCCACATAGTCGTTGATCTGCACGATCTCGACATCAATGCCGTACTTGTCGGCCCATTTGTCCATGATGCCGGAGGTCTCAAGATACCCCCAGGGCATCCAGCCAACGTAGATCGACCATGCGATCTTGAAGTCTTTCTTCTCTTCCGCCTGAGCGGGCAGCGTGCCGAAGGTGATCAGTGCTGCGAGGGCGGTTGTGACGAGCGTCTTCAGCTGCATCTCATTGTCTCCCGGTCGCGTTCCACCCATACGCTTGCGGAGTTGCCACTGGCGGAACAGATGAGGGCGGCAAGACCGTTGCAGTGAGCCTCCCGGGTTTTTCCCCCGCCGTGTGCCAAAGCGGAATTTGCCGCCCCGGCGCTTCCTCTCGGACCAGTCCCTGTTGCCAGGCGGAACCCTAGAAAGCCTGCACTTCTGACTATGCAACGGAGCCGGAGAATAACAAGCGGATTTGACTATTAGTTTTGCAATAAACGCAATTCGCCTATGTTTACGGCACGAATTTTTGATATCGCATATTTTTTATTCAAAAGGATTCGACCAACCCCTTGAGTGCGGTGAATTTTACTTGAGAGCAGATGGTGCGGGCGGCGGGAGTCGAACCCGCACGGGCTAAGCCCTAGCGATTTTAAGTCGCTTGTGTCTACCGTTCCACCACGCCCGCACAGCGTTGCGGGGGCCGTTGGTCGGCCCAGCTGCTTCCCTAGCGATCTCATGCGCCGAAAACAATCTGGATCCCACCAAATTTATTACACCGACCCATGGGCGTTTCTCGACCAAGGCCTCTTCGAACACCAGTGCTTATATGGCTAACCAGAAGTTAACGTTTTGCCCTCACTTAAGAGAGAGTTGCAATGGGGATAGGCGCAATGGGCGGATTTCAGGACATGGCGGCGGGATCTCTTTTTGCCGGAGCGGACGCTGAAGGCCAACAACCCTCTGATCCATCCACACGGTCCGATGATCCGCCGGCGGCCAAACACTACCACAATCACCGAGGACGTCTCCGTCAGCGGTTCCTGCAATCGGGTTCGGCCAGTCTCGCCGACTACGAGATGTTGGAGCTTGTCTTGTTCCGGGCAATTCCACGGCGAGATGTGAAACCTCTGGCAAAGGCGCTGCTCAACCTTTTTGGCGATTTCAACGGAGTCATCTCAGCGCCCATCAAAAGGTTGTCTGAAGTTGCAGGAGTTGGTGATGCCGTCATCTGCGAGTTAAAGATCGTCGAAGCCGCCGCCCAACGCCTCGCTCGATCACGCGTGATTAATCGACCAATCCTGACGAGCTGGACCCAGCTTATGGACTACTGCAAAACCTGCATGGCCCATCGAGAGACAGAGCAGTTCCGGATCCTCTATCTTGACCGTAAAAACGTTCTGATCGCGGATGAAGTGCAAGCTTCTGGCACTGTAGATCATGTTCCGGTCTACCCGCGTGAGGTGGTGAAACGCGCACTCGAGCTGAATGCGAGTGCCTTGATCCTCGTGCATAATCATCCCTCAGGCGATCCAACACCCAGCGCTCAGGACATCGATATGACACAGCAGATTATCGATGCGGGCCGCACCATGAGTTTGACGGTCCACGACCACGTAATCATCGGAAAGCAGGCGGACACAAGCTTCCGCTCACTCGGTCTGATCTGACAAAGCAACTGTTTGTTAATCTGAGTCGTGGTGTGCTTAGTCCATGTCACCACATCCAATAAGACTGATCTTGGTTTGCTATAGCATGGCAGGCCTTGCCGCACTCTTCCTACCCGGATTGACCGCTGTGCAATCCCTCTTAGTCTTTTGGTTAGGTGGCGCAGGCTTGGTTCTGCCTCTTGCCACTCTACCGGGCATCCGGAACCTATTCACCCGAGAACTCGTCTTCTTGTCGACCGACCGCACAGCAGAAGAAGAGTACCAGATGTGGGACGACGACATCGCAAGGGAGGCGCTGGTGCCTGCGGCCAAGCCGATGCCCAAAGCCAGTTCGTCTACGCACCAGCAACAGCGCAAGACGGGCTAATCAGTCACTGACCCGTCTGAATCAAGATCGGCTCGCCTAGAGTTTCTTGATCGGATTTGTATCTGTACTCCGCCCTCTGGCCCAAAGCGATCTCAACCGAACGGGGATTGCCTGAATCCGAGCGCTCTAAGGAGTAGTCAACAAACTCCGCGATCAACGGTCGACCAATCGCATCGCGCTCGATGATCTTAAGGCCATGACGCGTAAACTGAGTTTCAACTCCCGACCGAGTTCGCGTCCAGCCAATCCGTCTACCCTGGGCATCAAAACCAAAACGATCTCGCCAATCGCGATCGACGAAGAGCAGCGGATCGGCATAGCGTGTCTCCAGACTGGGATCTCGATAGTCAATCTCGACCAGCCGACCCTCTGCGTCGTAGTCCCGCCGCTGGTTCGGTGGAAAACTCACCGAAAGGAAAGCTGGCGCTGACCAATGCACTCCATTGAATGCAAAAACTCCGATATCGACCCTCTGTGCCTCGATACCCAGTTCTTCGAACCGATCATGCCAATCGATCTCGACGTCCGCGATGCTTTCATTCTTGCCTTTGGGCACGATCCTTACTTTCGACGGATCGCCACGCAGCAGCACCCATCGAAATGAGAGGGCACGCCCGTTCGGATCACGTGTTGCCTCCGCGCCGATCTCCATCTTCCGGGTTTGATCCAGGGATCGGTGGACGCGTGCGATCGCAGATGGGGTGGTAAAAAGGTGCTCGCTCACGCCCTTGGCAAACGGGCTGACATTCTGCGCTTCAGAGATCACATTCAACAAGACGATCGGCGGAATATCCTCAGGCTCGATCTCCTGAGCGAGATCTATCATCCGCTCTAGCTCAGATGCATCGGCGTCAAAAACGCTGGGATGAGCACGAGGAGAGAGGTAGTCTTCCGTCGTCAGAATACCCGATTGCCCGTGGCGGAAGATCTGCTGGACCATAGGTGCAAGCAACCCCTCCTGCTGGAGCTTTGAGCGGGTTCCGGGGGGGAGAGCCGCGAGAATGACCGCGACGGCATCCAACATCCTAAGCTCCGAGCGCGACGACCCCTGGCTGAACAACATGTAGGGCGTGTTTGCAGGATAGACGTCTCCCTGGCCTCCCTCCCGAACCGGGTCATGATCGCGGTGCTCAGGGAACAAATAGATCTGGTTCGCCCGGTAGGATTGGTAGAGCTTTGTCGGATAGGACGGCTGTGTCAGTCCAAATCGTCCTTGCGAACGCCATTGTTTCCCGACAAGTGCAGTAGAGGAGTTCCCGATCGTAATCGCATCAAGAAAGATCTCCGTATTCAATCCGTAGTCTAGACTGCGCGCCTGTGCGGCTTCGCTGTAGGCTACCGACGCGATCTGGGGAAATTTGCCGAGCCGCATCCGCCCATGACCCCGATCACGATTGTCGTAAAGAACACCGGCCAAGCCCGCGGAGCGCCCCTTGCGTAGCAACGAGCGTAGCTTCCGTGCCGTGGGTGAGTTGCCTTTCATCACCGGTTTTGAGCGCAGTCGGTCGGGCAGCGTGACCCGACTTACCAATCGATCACGCGCAGAGTCCCAAACAGTATTGCCCGCCGTCACTTCTGCGATCCCATCAATCGCATCCGCTGGTTCTGGAGGCGTCAGCTCAGGGTCGACATCCGCCAAAAGAGCGGCAATCCTCGGGTCCTCAAACAACGCTTCGAGTTGAGCAGACGTCGTCAACTTGCGTAGCTGCCGGTCGCCCATCTTCCAAGCAGTCTCGAACGCGTCGATGGAGGCTTCAGAATCACCGGAAACGAGAAACACGAGACCTTGGGTGAAGTGCAAACTCTCAACGTCAGGATGCGCGTTGAGGAGAGGCTCGAGGCGGGCACGCGCTTCATCATGCCGTCCGATCTGCAAGAGCGCAGTAATCTCACGCTGTCGATCAGCCAGGCCCGGTCGATCGAAAACGCTGGTTGGGTTGATCTCTGACTCAACAGGTTGAGCAGCAGCGAAGCCTGCGGCGAACAGAACCATCGCGCATACCGTAAATACTTGGCGGCTACTCCGATATGCTCTCAAAGAAATCTCGCGCACAATGCTCTGCCTTTCCTAGCATCAGATTGACGCAATTTCTTTTTAAGTCAACGCTTTGGCATACAAAGACAATAACGGCTCGAGCCCCGGAAAGGCGCTCACTCAAAAGGACCGCGTCGCAGCCGCGATCATACGAGAATAGTTCATCCTGGGGATGAGACGCATATCCTGCGCTGATCCCGCTTCGACGATCGCGCCCTCGGACACGACCGCAATCCGATCTGCGAGATGAGCCGCCATGGCGAGGTCAGACAGGATTAAAAGGAGCGCGACCGAGCTGTCGCTGACCAGATGCAGCAGTTGGTTTGCTAGCCGGGCTTGATCCTCAACCTCCAGCCGGGCGAAGGGATCGACCGCTGCAAGCAGCGATGGTTTTGCGACAACAGCTCTTGCTAAAGCAACGGATTGACGCTCGCTGGCAGAAAGGGCCGAGGGCATAGCGCTTAGGGTCGCTACATCGACCTCCAAATCGGCCAGGCAGCTGGCAATCGTTTCAAACCTGGCTTTCTTCGACATCTCTGGGCGAAGAGCGCGCAACGGCTCTTCAAGGATCCGTAAAACCTTCCAACGGGGATTCAAAGGGGCTTCTTCGACCGGGCGAAGCATGGAGAGGTGACGGCGGATCATCTCACGCCCCATTCGTGCTGCTGGAGTGGCGGAAACTCCGTCGATAACGAGCTTGGGGCCCACTTTGGTTGATCCAGTCAACAAGGAGGAAACCTCAGGCCCAAGTTGCGAGACATCCCCAACCAGCGCGATGGTTTCGCCGGACTCAAACGTCAGCTCAATCAGCCCCTTGGGTCCTGCAACCGATAGCGCCAGTACCGTCATAAGCCGGTCGCCATCGGTCTGTGACAAGCCCATCGATGGCTCGATGTGCCTGAGAACTCGGGCGGCTCGACATAACAGCCAGCCAAGGCGCGCGCGCATCGTGGGTGAAACGGGCAACCGGTCGGCACATTGCCCGGTGTTGGCGCTGACCTTCCATCGATAGGAAATGGGGTCTTTGACGGCACGGCCTCTGGCAAACACTTACCCAGATAGCTGGTTAATGGGTGCTGTGGGTGATCTCTGAGACTGGCCGCATCTCCTTCTTCCACGACCCGACCAGCGTAGAACACCACTGTCTTCTGACAAAGTTCCGCAGCGCGCACCAGATCCGAGGTTTGAAACAGGACCGCCATTCCCGTCTCCTCAGTTAGCAACCTCAACTCGCGGACATAGCGGGCCCAAAGAACGGGGTCCGCGACGGTGGGGTCGGCCAACAGAAGTATCCGCGGCGAGACGGCGGCTATCATGGCCAGAGAGACGATCATACGCTCCCCAGCATCCAATGCGTCAGCTGGTTTTGAAAGTAATCCGTGTGGATCAACTGAGTTGAACCGCCGCAGCCCCTCTTGCAGCCGTTTCTCTGCACTATGACGTCCCAGCTGGGTCAGTAGACTGGCAGCGCGGGCTCCGGTTCTTTTCTTCCCTTTCCCCAAGAACATCGCACTGTCGGGTGCCCAGATCGCTCCTCGCTCTTTCACAAGCAGTCGCCAAAGGGTCAGCCGCCCCTGATCTGGCACCTCAAGCCAAACGGTCCCCGCTTCAACCCGCGACTTGGCGAGACCCGGTTCCGACAGCAATGCTTTGAGAGACGCTGGTCCTTGGTGCGCACCTCCAACCAGAGCAACATGCTCACCTTGCGCGATGTCCAGATCGAGGCTGTCAAGCGGATGCTCTCCCGGCCGATCAGGCCTGGGCGTAACCGAGAGGTTCCGAATGGAAAGAAGTGTCATCTGCGCCGGCCTTCCGAGAGCAAGCATAACGACAACAGAACCAAAATGACGACCGCCACTGGATTGGCCAGGTGCCACCACTGGTCTGGATCGAACCGGCCAACCTCTCGGGCAATAAGATCTCCGAGGGAAGCAGCGCCTCCGCCGGGGATCAAGAAGTTCAGCGTCAGCACAACCGCCGTCAGACCGATGCTCATGCGGTAGAAGGCCGCGCGAAACTCAGCCCATATCGCGGGCAATGCGTGGCGCATGAAACGTTGCATTGGTAGAACACCAAGCTCAACCGCAGCACGGTAATGCGGCGTTTTCTGCTCGGCTTTTAGGACTTGGCGAAATCGCTCGGCAGGCTCCGCCGCTGCCGCCGCCCCAAAGAGCACGATCATTAGAAGAGCCACTTCTCGGGGATCGCTGGGACGAGCTTCGTGGCTGTCGATGATGGCTAGGCTCGCCAGAACCACCAAAAGAACGGATACCGCGCTAAAGCTTCGCAGGAACGCCCGCGAGCCGGGAAGGCCTGCCCCCCCAAGACAACCCAGGAAGAAAGCCACCAACATGCCAACGGTCGTCGACATCAATACCGTTGCTGCATCAGCAAAGCCGGCTCCGGCCAGCACCCGCACCCAGTCCCTGCCCTCCCTATCTGTCCCAAGGAAGTGTTCCATGTACAGGAAGGGCGGAATGTCCGGGGCTCCACCGCGACCAAGGTCCCAAACTAGAACCGATGCGGCCGTGTAAATCAGCACAAGCAGAAGCCCCCCGCCGACCCAAATCATGCTCCTTTGCCCAGTCATTGCAGACCTGAACGAATTGCGACCCATGTGATCAAAGCCGTTATCGCCGAAACCACTCCGGCAAGAACAAAGACCAGATGGACTGAGAGCGGTGCAGAGAGGCGATAGGGCGCTGTCATCCGTCCCTTTGCTCTCGCGTCAAGCAGGAACTGACGACCCGATGGGATCAGCCGCAACCCCGCATTGATGGTGAGAAAAAGCGCGATAAAGGCCGCAAAACCGCTCGAAAGGCAGGCATAGAGAAAATGTGAAATCATGCCAGCTGTTCCTCGACGATCCGGTCGACGCCATCAAGGATCATGGCGGCAACGAGAATTGCCGCAAGGGCTGCAAACACCGAAGCGCTGAGCGCACTCGTGTCGCTCACTAGAAGTTCTGCAACCATCCGTGCCCCGAGACCAGACCCCAAGAGCAAAGCTTCTACAACCATCAAACCAGGGAGCAAGCCACCAATACGAGTAGCCGCAACCGAAAGAGGGCTAACCCCAGATCTCCACCAGTCGTCCATCGCAATGTAGACTGCTGGCAGAAGAGCAAAACTCAGCACCGCAACGCCAAAGGCAAAACGCGCTTCAGCTGATCCGCGAGCAATACTCTCGGCTGACCAAAGAACTCCCGTCCGATCGACCAAACCAAGCAAAACAACGACAATGAAGGTTGGCAAAACGGGGCCGAGAGCGGTCTTGAAACGAGTGAGACGGCTGAGCTTGCTGCTTGGATTAGACGATGCCACTCTCGCAAAAGGCCATGCAAACAAGATTGCAACGCCTATCGCAGCAGCGATCAATAGGAACGATTGGATCAGATCTGGCAAACGCTGCCGAGCTGCAAACACTAAATCGCTGACAGACGGGATGATTAGACCAAGTCGAGCTGCTCCCGACGGGAGTTCTGCCAAAGCTATCCCAGCGGCAAAGAGACCCAAAAGCCCCGCAGTCAAGACTAATCGACCGATCAAAAAAAACGCCATCCGGTTCACGACCACCCCTTGATTCGCGACTTCCCCGGTATAAGCCGATGTGCGCCGTAGGTCTATTTTCCAGGTAAGCTGGGCGGCTCCATCCGCCGTAGATACGTGCCCATCACAAGTGGGGTAAACAGCATCGGTATTTGAAAGAACGCCACATAAAGCGCAAAGACGGGATCAAAAGGGAGGGCCGCAAGATAAAGAGCAACCGTCCGATTACCCCACATCAACGCGGCCGATCCCGCGACGTCAGGCGCGAAGGGGCGCAAAACAACTGCCCAAATCAGCTGCCCGCCAAAGTTGAAAGCGAGCGCCAGGAACAAAATTCCAATGGCATCCCCTGGGGCTGAAAGAATCCTCGCTCCCGCTCCATCAAGGACGGCTACGACGACAAGCCACATTGCAATCGCGGCCATTCCGTCAAAGCGCTTTGCCCGAGCATTGATCGCGTCACGCCCCATTGCGGTCTGCAATGCCAGGGCTGCCAAAGCCCCTCCGAGAACCATCACAGCGACACGAACTCCAAGCGAGATGGCGTCAATGGGCACGGCGTCGCCCAGCAAGGTGAAAACAATGAAGGGTCCGATGAGGGGGGTCATAAGGCTCGCCAGAACAGTCAGTTCCAAAGCGAACGCGGCGTTCAGGCCGATCATCAAACAGAGCGCCGCGGCCGAAGTGATCGGCGGGGTGACGCCCGAATAGACCAGTGCTGCAACATAGGAATTTGGCAAGCCCAGACCGTTTCCGATCAGCCAATAAATCACAGGTGTGACCGCCATCAACGTCAAGGACCAAAGCATAAGCTGACCGAGATGCTGCGGCTGCGCCAGACGCCTCGCCATGCCCAACAAGTCGATCCGGGCCATAGCAATGCAAAAGACAAAGGCGACCAAAGGGGTCAAAAACGGACGTAGCGCTGCGCTCACTTGCGGCATGAAAAAGGCAGCAACTACACCGACCGCGAGCACCCAACGCGCCCGCACACCTACCCATTCCAGAAAAAATCCCATCCTCGGCACGCTTGCCTTCGAGCAGGGCGCTGTCAAGCACCCTTGACCTTACGCCGGGATTGGGGCCAATGGCCTGCGGAGACAACCTAAAGGACAGTACCCCATGCCACTGGATGCCAATGCCATCGAAACGCTGAAGGGCGTGACGACCGCAACGATCACGACAATCCTGCTCAAGCGCGGATTGCGGAATGTCTGGATGCGGGGCGCCCGGCCGATGGAGGCGCGACAAGAGCGGTTGGTTGGCCCGGCATTCACCTTGCGATTTGTTCCGGGGCGTGAGGATCTGGCGACGCCCGCCTCTTGGATGTCGCCCAAGTCAACGCGTGCGGCGATTGAAGCGATGCCCGAAGGGGTGATTTGCGTCATCGATGCGATGGGTGTGACCGATGCTGGCGTATTTGGCGATATCCTCTGTGCCCGGATGGCCAAACGCGGGGTCACGGCGCTTGTGACCGATGGTGTCTTGCGTGATGCCGAGGGTGTTCGGCGTACCGGTTTGCCCGTTTGGTGCCAAGGGGTTGCAGCCCCTCCCTCAATCGCTGCACTGACCTTTGTCGACTGGCAGCAGCCAGTCGGCTGTGGTGGCGTCGCGGTCTTCCCCGATGACGTGATCGTCGCCGACGAAGACGGTGCCGTGCTGATCCCCGCGGCAGAGCTGGACCATGTTCTGGAACATGCGCCGGAACAGGAACGCATGGAGGGCTGGATCATGGACCAGGTGCTGGACCATGACGCCACCCTGCCAGGCCTCTATCCGATGAATGAGGAGACCAAGGCGCGTTATGAAGCGTGGAAGAAAACGCTCTGATGGCTGACCTTCGGATCCTCGCCTGCCAGATCGAGGTGCCCCAGACCCGCACTACGGCGGATCGGGATCAGCACCTCGCGACGCTGAGCAAGAAGATCCAAAGCGTTGCTGAAACCGATCAGTATGACTTGATCGTACTCCCAGAACTTTCGTCAATCGAGTATTCGGACGAGGCTTTCAAGGTGCTCGATGACCTCGAAGAACCGCTGGCAGGACCCAGCTATGACATGGTTTCTGATCTCGCTCGCAAACTCAAGTCGACCGTGGTCTACGGCTTCCCCCATCGCGGACCAAAGGGTCGCCACATCAGCCAAGGAGTTATGGGCCCGGATGGCGGATTGATCGGACGGTATGACAAGATGCATATCGCAGGTGGCATTCGCTCGGGCGAGGTGCCTCATTTCATTCCCGGCGATCGGCTTTTAGTGTTCGAGATCAACGGTTTCCGAGTAGCTCCGATCATCTGCTACGACCTGCGTTTCGCCCCACTGGCAGAGCGGCTCCGGCAAGCGGGGGTTGATCTCGTCCTGCAATGCGCGGCGCATTCGACGAAGTTTGCCTTCCAGGCCTGGCACGAAACGCTTCTGACGCGGGCGTTGGAGACCGAGATGGCCTGGCTTGGGGTTAACCGGGCGGGCGAGGATTGGGGGCGCTCGATCTGGGTTGCGGGGGGGCAATCCATGGCCGACACACAAGTATTGGATACGCGCGAGCAGGCCTGGTCGGTCACCCTGTCCTACAATGCCCTGGCCATCGCAAAGACGAAGTCGAACCTCGAGGCAAAGCGTTTCGCCGATTACACCAGCCTCCCAGTCAAGGAATACAAACGCGGGCGGTAAGCCTGTCGATCACCGAGCTTCTTCGGGCCGATACACCTTTGCCCGAAGCGGCTCGTCAGGGTCCAGCGACGGGATCGCGGAGAGCAGAGATTGCGTGTACTCATGGGTTGGATTGGCAAAGAGCTGACGGGTCGGCGCCTGCTCCATGATATTGCCATGATACATCACCGCCACGTGGTCGCAGACATGGGCAACGACCGAAAGGTCGTGGCTGATGAACAGAATTGTCAAATCCAGATCACGCTGTAATGACTTGAGAAGATTGAGAATATCGGCCTGGATCGAGACATCCAGCGCCGCCACGGCCTCATCCGCCACCACGAATTTCGGACCGCAAACCAAAGCGCGGGCGATCGAGATCCGTTGGCGCTGACCGCCGGAAAACGCGTGAGGAAAGCGGCGGAGATGTTCGAGATTCAAGCGGCACTTCGCGGCGATCTCCCGGACGCGGGCGTCGGTTTCCTCACGGTTTTTGGTGAGCTTCATGACCTCAAGCGGCTCAGCAATAATGTCGCGGACAGTCATCCGGGGGCTGAGGGCGGCATAAGGGTCTTGGAAGATCAGCTGCGCGCGGGTGCGATAGTCTTTGAGCTGCGCTTTTCCAATTGATCCAACATCATAGACCACCTCGCCATCGTCATAGATCACCGTTCCGCTTGTGATCGGTGCCGCGCGAAGCGTTGCTCGCCCAAGCGTTGTCTTGCCCGATCCGCTCTCCCCGACAAGGCCAAAGAAGCTGCCTTTTTCGATCTTCAGGCTCACGTCATCCACTGCTTTGAGGACCGGAGGTTTGCCGAAAAGACTTTGGCCCAACGGGTAGTGGATACCGAGTTTCTCTATTGTAATCAGCGGCTTGTTCATGACCTTGGCCCCACGTCTTCGGGGAAGAGCGCCGCGAAATGGCCGGGGCTGACCTCGGTCAGTGGCGGCACCTCTCGCTCATAGCGCGAGCCGGGAACAAGCGTTGGGTTGCGGGGGTGGAAGACGCAGCCGGAGGGGCGTTCGAGCGGGCTGGGGATATCGCCGGGGATCGGCGTCAAGGGTGCATCGAGATCATCCAGTTTCGGCAATGCGTTGATCAGCCCTTGGGTATAAGCGTGGGCTGGGTGGCGGATCACGTCGCGGACCGGGCCACTCTCCATAATCCGGCCGAGATACATCACCGCGACACGGTCTGCGGTCTGGGCAATCACGCCGAGGTCATGGGTGATGAAGAGAATAGCCATCCTAAACTCAGAGACCAAATCCTTCATCAATTCAATGACTTGCGCCTGAATAGTCACATCCAAAGCTGTGGTTGGCTCGTCTGCGATCAGAACCTTCGGATTGGTCGAGAGCGCCATTGCGATCATCGCGCGCTGGCGCATGCCCCCAGACAGTTGGAAGGCGTATTGATCGATCCGCTTGTCGGGGTCTTTGATCCCCACCCGGTCGAGCATCTCGATCGAGTGTTTGCGGGCCTGTTGCTTGGTCATCTCGGTATGCAGCAAAAGCTGCTCGATCATCTGGGCGCCGATGGTGATGGCAGGTGCAAAACTTGCCATAGGCTCTTGAAATATCATTGAAACTGCGCCGCCGCGGACAACTTTCATATCGCGGGCGCGGCGTAGGGAAAGCACATCAATCGGCCCGCTTTCGAGGTTCAGCGTGATGCGGGATCTCTCGTCATAAACCGCGTTCTCGGCGTTCAGCATCATGATCGATTTCGCGGTCACGGACTTGCCGGAACCGGACTCGCCGACCAGCCCCAGAACCTCGCCCGCCTGAAGCGTGAAGGAGACATCATCGACCGCCGTCACCAACCCCTCATCAGTGCGGAATTTCAGTTGGAGGTTCTCGACCGAGAGGAGGCTCATGCGACCCCTCCAAAACCCCAACCAACCCAAGGGATGATTTTGTGGTGATTTGGTGGTGATTTAGGGGTGGGAATGCTCATCATTTCTTTGCGCTGGAATAAGGGTCTGCCGCGTCGCGCAGGCCGTCGCCCACGAAGACGAAGGCGAGCACGAGGGCGACGAAGAAGATCACTGGAATGAACTCCCACTGAAAGTTTAGGAGCACGTCGGATTTCGACACGTTCTGCAGGAGCACGCCGAGGGAGTTCACAGGCTCCTTCAAGCCGAGGCCGATGAAGCTGAGCGCGGTTTCCGAGAGCACCATGTAGGGAAACGAGATCACCAGATCGACGATGATATAGGAGGTGAAGCTGGGCAGCAGATGGCGGCGGATGACGTGCCCCGAAGAGGCGCCGCAGAGCTGGGCGGCGAGAACGTATTCCTGGGTCCGCTCGGTCAGCAGATGCGTGCGCACGCGCCGCGCGAGCGTCGGCCAGCCGATCAGGCCGAGGATGCACGAGATGAAGAAGAACCGCGTCTCGGACGACCAGTCCGGCGGTGCAAAGGCCGCCAGCGCCATGAAGAGCGGGATGGCGGGGACCGTTCGCACCGCATCCGTGATCATCTGCAACACGCCATCGATCCAGCCGCCGAAATAGCCCGCGACCCCGCCGATCACCAGCGCCAGGACAAAGGCGATGACAACCCCGATCGTGCCCACCGCCAGCGATGTCCAGATTGCGTGCAGGGTTCGGGAGAAGACGTCCTTGCCCGTCCCATCGGTGCCAAAGATGTGGATCCCCCCCTCCTCGACCCCGAAGAGATGCGTGGTCATGGCGAAACCGTTGAAGGAGACGATGCCGATATCGAATTTTGCCACCCGATACTCCCACCCCTGCGGCAGGAGGGTTACATAGCGGCGAACATCCGGGTCGATCACCGGGTTGCGCCGCAGCGTCGCCATGTCGAGTTCCATCTTCACCCCGTGCAGGAACGGCGTCCAGGAACAGCCATTGTCGTCACAGAACATCGGGATCTGTGGCGCGCCATTGCGATAGTCTTTGTCGGCGCCCGCAATGGTCGGGTTGTAAGGCGAGAGGAACGGCGCGAAGAGGCCCATGAAGATCAGGATGGCGAGGACGATGGCGCCCGCCATGGCCGAGCGGTTCTTCTTGAACCGCGCCCAGATCAGCTGGCTTTGGGAGGCGGTGAAATAGGCCTCCTTCCGGGCGCGGTCTTCGGCTGATTCTGGCGCGGTTTCTGGCGTTGTGTCGGTCATCTCACCCTCCCATAACGCCGCGGCGGATGCGCGGGTCGATGGCGGCCAGCGCCACATCGGTGATGAAGTTCAGCCCCACAATGGAGGCGGTGAGCAGGAAGATGATCGCACCTGCGAGCTGTTGGTCGTTGGACCGCGCCAGAGCCTCGATCAGGAGCGCGCCAGCCTCGGTCAGAGTCATGATCAGGGCGACCACG
>JBCDAQ010000077.1:0-16606 GCA_039185285.1 Pseudomonadota bacterium | reverse complement strand
TGAGCGCCCGCCAGCGCCCGCTCTAGTACTTTTTGATCATGCTCGCCGGAACTGATCAGGTAGCCGAGCAACGCGGCCACCCCTTCGATTGATTGCGGCGTCCGCTCCCTCATAAGGTCAACCAACTCGTCGGCTTCCGGTTCAGGCTCTACTTCGCTCCACTTCCGCACAATCCCGGGCGTTGTATCGAGTGAGCCGCGTAGAACCTCGTCGCGGGCCATCTCGTATAGGAGAGTCCTATCTGGCGCGATTTCTCCATTGAAGGTGATCAGCAGCGTCCAGCAGGCCCATTCAAAGCCATTGCGAGGCTGGAGCTTGGACCCCGCGATGACCGGCTCAGCCAGCCAATCAGCTTCCTCGTCCGTGAGGACCGGCAGCTTGTCCTTCACCTGCGCATACCGGTCGATGAACTCCTGGAAACACTGATGAACCGTCAGGCCCTCGGCCATCAGGGGATGCAAATCCTTCATCGACCGATCACCGGATCGGAGAGCCAGGGCGGGTTCTGCTCCCGCTCACCAGCGGCCAGGCCTGTATTGGCCGACATCCACTCAACTAAGCGGGTCTCCACCCGCGCTCTGGCAGCGGCTGTATCCACCGGCTGAAGCAGGGACTTGAAGAGATCAGGGTCCTCAATCGCATCTCTGACAAGCCGCTCAGCCGTATCGTTGGTCAGGCTTTCGAGCATCTTGCGAATGCGATCCGAGCCGAACTTGGCTGTGAGCAGTGAGGCCCCAGAAGTTCCTTGCCCAGCTCGGGCGCCCATCCTCGCACCAAAGGTCCTCCCAAGGAATGAGATGACGGAGTTCACTGGATCGTTCATGACCGCGCCGACATCCGGCAAGCGCCCATCTGCCCGGTTCAGGCTGTCGAGCCTGGAGGCGACCGTCTCAAGCCGTCCAATCTCGTCAGGAGAGAGCACTTCCCTGATGGCGGCGCTTGACCTCTTGTCCTTGAGGGCCTTCATGATCGAAGCGCCGTTCAATCCGTTAGAGCCTGTTACGTGCTCCAGAGCAGCAGACTTAATGCCGCGAGTAGCCTGCCCAGTGCGGTCCCGCGCCGCCTCTCGAACGAGCGACCGTGCCGAGGATGCCGGATCTTTCGCTTTGAGTATCTGTTCAAACTCTCTCCCATAGGGTGCGTTGATGAAGGCCTCACCCGGCATGCTCTGTAGGCGCTCCGTGCGTCTGGCCATTCTAGCCGAGGCGTTACGCGCACCAAACCCCGTTGAGACCGATTGCGTGATTTCCTGTCGGATGGCCGGGAAGCGCTCAAGAAGTTCGGCGTTCTGCCGCAGGAAGTCCTGCGCTCGCTCTGGTTTAAACTCACCACGCGGGGCCGAGAACTCGCCGAAGCGCCTGCGGATGAAGTCTGAGGCCGCTGCTTCTGTGTTTGGGTTATCGCCGACCGCCGCTCTGATCTCGTCCATAGTCAACGCTGACTTGAGACCCGGTCTACCAATCGCTGTTCCCAGAGTCATCTCCGGGGCGATGCTCACGCCACCTTCCCGCTCAAAGCCGAGAATGTTGCCAACGCGCCCCTGCCGGAAAGTCTGGTTCAGCTCCCGTGAGTAGTCGCGTGCTGCTGCCAGTGGCCCCTCAATTCCGGGCGCCGCCTCCAAGTCTTTCAGCACCGCCTCTGCGAGCCCATCCGATATCCGGGCGGTGTTGGCGTTCCCTGCCGAGCGGGCCAATCGGGCCTCTTCCCGAAGCTTCGAATAGAGCGCATGCAGTTCCTTCGCGGGCTCACTGTCTGCGAAGGACGCGTTCCTGTCTGGATCAAGGAACCGAGCCGCTCCGGGCTTATCTTCCGCCTGTGCACGTCCCAGTTGAGACAGGTACACCCGGTCTGTTTCAAACGTTTTAGCTGGGCTATCTCGCCGGCGCGTGATTATCGCGCCTTCCTAGCGTTTCGACCGATAAGTTGAGGATCATAATTTTTCAAGGCCTTCAGAGGTAAGTCAAACCGATCAAATGAGCCAGACCGTCTCTAAGATCGGGCTCCCACCTGTCCGAAATTCCCTTAGTTCCTCGGAAACTTTATCTGGAACTCTGCCCCTTCGACCTCTTCAAGGAGTGTGATCTTGGCATGATGAGCGCTTAGGATGCTCATGACTATGGCAAGACCCATACCTGTACCGCCTAACTCGCGTCTGGTGGTGAAGAACGCTTCGAAAATCCGATCTCGATTGCCCGGCGATACCCCCGTTCCATTGTCGCGCACGCGAAGTTCGGATCCTGATATCTGATCGCTAACGGATAGTGTTATCTGAGTTGCACCATGAGCGCGCGAGTTCGCGACCATCTGCTCGAGAATGAGGAAAACACCATCTCCTAACATGGGGATTTCAATGTCGCTTCCCGACGCGGTGAGCTGAAGTTCCGGAAAAGCAGAATTCAGGGGAGCTAAACACTGAGCCAACGTCGAACTGCCGTGGTAGCTGGCTTCCCGAACCAAAGCGACGCTGCGCAAAGCGTCTAAACGCTCGCGCATCTGGTTCGCGCCGCTAGTTATCTGGGCGATTAGTTCCCGGTCACTCGCAGCGATACTTGTGCTGTCGCCAAGAAGCTCAGCCGCGGCGATGATTGACGAAACGGGTGTCTTTAGTTCGTGGGTTACGTGATCCGTATAGGCGCGGATGGTGGTTTCGCGGGTTCGAAGTGTCTCCGTCATCGCAACAATGGATCGGGCCATCGAGTAGAGTTCACGCGTCCCAACATGTTCGGGTGGCTCCGGATGGTTTTGATCAATCTCTCGCGCCCGTGCCGCGTACTGTGAAAGGCCATCTATTGGCCGGAGCAGAAGGCGAACGAGGAGCATGCCAAGAACAAGTGTTAGGATTGCGATCGCTATCGAGATGCTCAGCGCGGCGTTTTGAAAGCCAATCTCAGGTCCAAGAAAACGCATGATGATTAGACCCAGGAGCGCGATGACGAGCGTAGACGTCAAAGCGCCACCTAGGACAAGTGCGAGCGGAGGTCGCCATTTCTCCTTCACGCGACGAGTGCCTTCAAGCGGAGCCCTATCCCATGGACCGTCTCGATGGCGTCAACGCAACCTGCGTCACTCAGCTTTTGGCGAAGATTTCTGAGATGACTATCGAAGGTGCGATCTGAAACTTGCGAGCCGTTGCCCCAGATCGCATCAACCAGATTTGCCCGGGCATGGACGCGGTCAGGTTGGCGCATCAGGGCCATAAGGATCGAGAACTCTCGACCGGTTAAAGTTACCTCTGTACCGCTAACCCGACAGGTGTGCGTAGCCTCCTCCAAAAGGATCTCGCCATAGCGGATTGCTGGCAGAGGCTGTGCGGCGGTCGTTCGTTTCAGGATTGTGCGGATCCGGGCGACCAGCTCTCTCGGACTAAATGGCTTGGTGACATAGTCATCAGCGCCTAGCTCCAACCCGAGAATTCGGTCCACCTCATCGTCTCGTGCGGTCAAGAAAAGAATTGGCACCTCAGAACGCTGCCGGATGCGCAGGCAAACGTCCAACCCATCCATTTCGGGCAATCCAATATCGAGCACGATGAGGGCAGGGTCTTCGCGCATCGCATGCGTTACGGCCTCGAGACCAGTTGCCGCCATAACAACGGAATAGCCTGCCCGCTCCAGAGCTAATCGAACCACGTTACGCAGTCCTGGGTCGTCATCAACGACAAGAATTTTCATAGTACGCCTCATGCCCCTCGATCTTGGTCAGTTTTTGGGAAACATGCCAGCGCCGGAAGCCCCAGTCGCGCCAACCGTCTATGTGATCAAAGAACCGACAACAGGTCAGGTGTCTTTGGTTGTGCTTCGACGCTTCGCGCAGCGCGGCTTCTGCTGTGTCTGGCAGGGCGCATAGATAAAGGTGGTCTAGTCTCTGCGTATAGGCGAAATTGTACGTGGCTATCAGCGCAGCGACATTCACAAAAGCGGCGCAGTAGAGTGCTGCTCCTCCAGCAACCACGCACCGCAATAGAAGCCACCGATTTGAACACTGTCTAGAGATCTGAACCGCGACCAAAACAAGGCCGATCGCGACGAGTGAAATCCATATCATTACGTAGACCCTCAAATAAGTCAGTCCGTAAGCCTCGACATAAAGGCCTAGGCGATAGGCCGCCGAGCCCGACAGGATCACGTTTTGAAGGAGCCAGAGCATTAGCAAGGGTTTCAGCCACGGATTTTCCGCAAGAAACGGGCGCGTTGCCAGGCTGAATGCTCCGGCTAGAACCGCCGTCGCAAGCAGCGGGTAGGAGCCGCGCCTGGCATACTCTGCATAGGTCATCCCATCTGGTAATGCCCACTCACCCCAAAGCACGACGCCATCTGTAACAGTCTGAACAGCCAGCATCAGATTGAAGAGGATCAGAGCTTTCCCAATAGAGCCGTCGTTGATCCCGAGCGTGTTCGGATGGATTCTGCCACGTCCTTTGGAAGGGAGAAAACGCTCTTTGATCGGCGCTGTCAGGGGCCAAATCATGAGACCTAACCCGAACCAGAAAAGGGCCCGCATGACGGTTTCCCAATCCAACAGCTCGATCTCGGGCAGGGCAAGAACCCAGTTCTCCAAAATTGGATTGGCTTCGACTAACAGCGAAATGAGAACAAGGGTTCCGCCAATCGGGAAAGCCCACTCCCTGAGGTTTTTGGAGAGCGAGCCTGGGGGTGCTGGTTTGAGATCCCCTAGGCCCATACGCAATGCGCGGATTCCGTCAAACGGCAGCCTCGGCATCAGCCGAAGTGCTTGAGCTAGTAGCTTATCCCAGTTCGGGGCCTCCGGCGGGTGGAGCCAGATCAGGCTTAGGATAAGCGCGGTGATCGCGATCAAAAAGGACAATACTTGCATGTGATCGATCACGGGGAGGCAACCGACTAACAGGATTGCCAGCGCCTGGCCGGCTCTGCGCGATGGCGCCAGAACCAAGGCCGCTGCAAAGAGAAGGATGAGAAAGACCACCACCGAGACACCCAATGCCTCGCGCCAGAAGAGGACATCCGCAGTTAATAGCAGTGTTAAGAATAAAGCCCGTCGCAGTGAAACGGCTGACGGGCTCTTAGCTGGCCAGTTTCCGAAAATCCAATGAAAGCCTGGATTCCACCTCATTTTTGCTCTCCCTCGGTTGTGAGTGGAGGGCAAGATGGCGGAGGGTGGTGCATCTCCTGGGCAGAGCATGTGCAGATTTTCTGCAGGCGCCTCGACCTTCAGTTGGCGAGCGCTTCGCGAGCCTCTTGCAATCCAATGCTCTCTGGATTTGCCGCTAGGCCTGCTTCGACGGCTTCTCGGGCTCCATCCACGTCGGAAATGGCGAGGCGAATCCGGGCGACCATGCTCCAGGCTGCCTCCAACTGAGGATCAAGCCGTGCAGCTTCGGTAAAAGCTTGTTCAGCGGCTCGCGGGTTGCGCAGCACCAGCGCCATCCCACCTATGGCCAGCTGGGTCTCAGGGTAATCGGCTTTCGCAAACATGGATTGCTGCAGCTCGGCCAACCCGCGGCCCAAGCTCTCCGCGGTCGCTCGATCCTCGATGGATGTTTGCAGGTCCAGCAACTCTCGGGCCGCTGTGATCCGGACAGTCTTGGTTCGATCCTCCAGCGCGGGCGCCAGCCGCCTAAGGCGGGAGGCGGGAGGGGCGTTGCGTTGCAACCGGATCGCCGCGACGCGCACGAGATCTTCGGGATCGCTGAGGAGCGGTGCCATCTGATCAAGTAAACCAGCATCCCCATTATCTCGCATAAGGTCGAGCGACGAGGCACGAACAATGCCGGGAAGCGTTTCGTCCATTGCAATGGCGGCCAGATCTTCTTGTGCGAAGCTCGGAGAGATGCGCCCAAAAGCAAAGACCTCTCCGAAATGAGCTGGTCGATTGGCGGCGGGGTACTGTCTGGTGATTTCAGCCGCTGCCCAATCTGCGTCGCGATCTTTATGGCAATCGGTACAAGCATCGGGAGCGCCCGCAGCGCCAGCCAGATCGGGCCTGGGGATACGGAAGCTGTGATCGCGTCGCGGATCAATCTGCATATAGACCCGCTCGATCATGTGGCAGGACTTGCACTGAGCGCCAGCCGTCCCCGCTTCGTGGAAATGGTGGGATGGGTCGTCATACAGCTTCTGTTGGAGTGACGGAAAACGCGCATTCCCTGCAGGCGAGTGGCATTGCGTGCAGGCGGCATTCCCATCAGCTTTGAGATCCGCGCTATGGGAGTTGTGACAGTCGCTGCACCTGACACCTTTGGCGGCCATCTTCGACTGAATAAACGAGCCGTAGACATAGACTTCGTCATCGATGCTGCCATCGGCGTGATAGAGGCCAGGGCGCAGGAGTGCCAACCGATAGGCATCGTTAAACGGTGTCCCCGGCAAGGGGCTGGAGTCCATGATCGGCTCGCGCCTCGAGTGGCAACCCGCGCATTGCTGGATCTCCGTTCGCGGGGTGCCGGGTTCAAAGCGTGCGGAAAAGCCAGTTGGAGAGAGGCCTGACCAACCCTCTCCCAAGTTGCTTTCGGTATCGGCAGCCCAAGCCAGATGCGCTTCGCCGGGACCATGACAGGCTTCACAGCCAACACCGATTTCAGCCACCTTGCTTGCATAGCTTCGGCTGCGGGGCTGATAGGTTTTCTCATAGCCCGTTGCATGGCATTCGGCACAGCGTGCATTCCAGGATTTGTAGGGGCCCGTCCAGTGAAGGCCGTCGCCGCCTGCGAGATCCTGATCCGGGTACAAGTGGTACCAGCGACCGTCCAAGTTATCCCAAGCGGTATCGAGTGCTTGCACCCGCCCGGGCTCGATCTCGACGAGGTATTGCTGGAGCGGCGCGATCCCAGCAACACCGATGATTTGATACTCTGCCATTGCGCCGGTTGGTCCGTCGGTCTCGATCACAAAAGCGTCTCGTCGGCGGAAGAAGCGGCTGGTTACCCCGTTATGCGTAAAGCTCGCGTCATCGAAATCGCCCGATACGGTTTCTGGCGTCGGAAGGGTCCATGCAAGCTGATGATGCGAACCGGCCCATGCTGTGTACTCTTGGGCGTGGCAGGAAAAACAGGTCTGCGACCCAACATAGGCAGGAACCTCTGGGGAAGCCTGTGCCCTCAGTTCAGATTCGGATAGAAGCAGGCAGACCAGGGGCAGGATTAGGCAGATCCAGGTGCGCATTCTCTAGCTAGCCTGAGAAGTTTGCACTGGATTGAGGGATGCGAGCGCCGGGACACTGGTCTGATCTGCTCGAGCCACCTGCCGCGCAGCATTAAGTGTGTCCATCAGGATGCTCCAATGCTCTCCATGATCATCGCTGGACATGTGTCTGGAATAGATCGTGGCGCCAAGTGGAAGGAGAGCGTTTGACAAGTGCTCAGGCTTGCTCTGCCCTTCGCGGGCCGCGCGATGCCACCATTCATCGATCGCCAACAGCGCTGCCGCGTAGTCTTTCGCTCCGACTGCTCTTTTGGCTTCGCGAAACGCATAGAGCTCCGAAGCGTGATACTTCGCCCTATACGCCTTTACCCGGCTCGTTGCTAACCCAATCAGGCGGAGGAGGCGCTTGTGCAAGACGATCGCCAGCAGTGCTAGAACAATCACGACAATCAGAAGTGTGCGGTAGCTCGCGGGATCCGTGGCGGCGGAGACCGCAGTGGCTGTGATCACTTTGCCTTTTAGTTCGATTGTCTCAATGCTTGTTGTTTTGAGATTGTACCAGCGCAACGAGATCGGCGTGAGCTCAAACGATCCGCCTTGTTGGACAACGTAACTGACACGCTCAACGCGTTTACCCGAGAGAGTGCCCCGGTTCGATTTCTCTTCCAAGACTGGCTCGTCCGGATAAGCTGATAATCCACTGGTTGGATGCTCTGCCAACAGAGGTGGTAGAAAGACAGGTGATGCTCCCGCCAGTTTGGCTGTTATCGTACGGATTACAGCATCGCCGGGTGCTATCTCGCTCAACGCACCTTCGAACTCTTGCTCGACGGTTAGCTCTTCAGCCGCGATGAATGGATCGAGATCTTCCGCACCCGCCGGGATTACTCCCCGAAAGCGTATTTCCTCGGTCGCCAAATCGACGCTCTCAGGCGAACTTGCGCCGGGATCCGCCACCGTGAGCGAGATCTTCTGAGTTGGTATGACGAACTCGCCAGGTGTCAGCGGATAGAGGCGATAGGCGCGTGAGACGCCAGACCATGTCTCCCCTTCTATCTGCTCGCTAACCGGGCCTGACGCCCGCTCTGGTAGTCGGACCATCAGATCTGGGATCTCGAAGCTGGGAAAGACCGGCGGTTTGGGGAACCAAGTTGGAACCAAGACCGTCACACGCAGGATGATCGGTTGGCCGGGGACGGCCTCGGTCTTTTCTAGCTCGGCTCGAAGTATGGGGCCGGACTGCGCGAAAACGATCCCTGGGAGTAGGATGATGAAAAGGAGACAAAGCACCCTCATTGCTCTCCTCCAGCGGCCTCTAGAGCAAAACGGCTCTTCAGAAAATCGGAGGTCCGCGTGTCAACGGTACGCATCCACTGGTCGGCCGTTTGGATCCCGTCTTCTTTGTCCCCTGTCACAGTCGTCTCAGTCCCGCGGCCAGACTCGTTGTCGTAGACCGTGTCATCAGCGCCGATACCAGCTTCCTCGCCCGTATCGGATTGTTCGCGGGCCGTTTCGACATAGTCGAGAATGGCGCGCGCTATGTCGAGGTTTCGCTTGGCCGCCGCCATTTCTGGATCTCGCTCCAACGCCTTCTCAAAGGCTGCGATCGCGGGTCGGTATCCTCGCGACTTGATCCGCGCCATGCCTTCGGCAAAAGCAGCCTCGGGCGTGTCCAAGCCGCCAAGCACCTCTGCAGCCTCTTCATACTTGCCGGCCCTGTAGAGTGCATATCCCTGCCACATAGGGTCGGAGAAAAGTGCGCCCGCTTCGGCAAAACGCTTGTCGTCGAATGCCAATCTGCCCTGTTGGTCGGGGGTGAAGAACCAATCTGCAATCCCGTCCGCTCTGGCATCAACGGGTGAGAGACTAGATATCGCAGCGATCAGAACCACGCTCCAACGCATGGTCCACCCGCGACGGAACCAGATCAGCGTCAGGAGCGCTGCAGGCCAAGCCAGCATCCAGCCTCGATCTTCCCACTTTTGACGGTCATCATTTGCTAGAGCATCCCGGTAAGCGCTGGTAATCCGCCGGTCTAACTCGCGGACGTCCTGATCATCTGCGGTGATGCGGGTAACGGTGGAAGAGGATACTTGCTCCAACGCGCCCGCGCCACCCGCCGATGCCGCCAGAAACAGGACCGGAGCACCTGTCTGTCCGTTCGCATCGAGTGTCGTCCTGCCTGCGGCCGTGAGCTCATCCAGCACGAAAAGAATCGAGCCAGGATTTTCCTCCCGGGTCAGGACATCGCTCGCCAACGCCAAAGCGGCTGAAACATCAGATCCTTGTTTTGGCATTACGTCCGGCGACAAACCGTCAAGAAAGGGCTTGAGAACGCTTGGATCCTCGGTCAGGGGGGCTACCCGGTGGGCCGTACCAGCAAAGGCAATAAGTGCCGTGCGCGCCCCTCGGCGTAAGGTGACGAGATCCATGATCTTGTGTTTTGCCCGATCGAGACGGCTCGGCTTCAAGTCGGTCTCTTCCATGCTCTTTGTCACCTTCAGGGCGATGACCAGAGGAGCGGTTTGCGCAACGAATGGGTTCGGGATCCGGCTCCATGTCGGACCTGCGGCTGCAACCGCACCCAAGACAACCAATGCAACGACACCATCGATTGGCATGATCTTGCGATTGCCGGAAGACCCAACGCTGAGCGCCTCGGCAAGGTGCGGGGCAATTCCTTCCGGGAGAGACGCATCGTTGCGGAGTGATCTTCGTACCCAGAACCACAGCATCAACGCCAAGGGAATCAACAGGAGCCAGAGAGGCCGGATAAAGTGAAACTCAGCAAGATCAGGAAGCGTGATCATGACAACCGCCTCCTCACGGTGCCGAGTTGCAGTGCAGCCGTGCTGAGCAAAGCGAGGATTGCCGCAAGAGCCAGCGGAGCGTGTGCAAGTGCTTCGCGCGGTCGGTAGGAGAGTGATTGAGTTTCGCGTGGTGTCAGCGCGTCGATCCGTTCATAAATCGCCGTGAGACCAGCGAGGTCATCGGCAAAAAAGTACTGACCACCACCCCGCTGAGCTATCTCTTTCAATGCGTCGATGTCCACCCGGTCTTCGCCTGTCGCGTCTGGTGCGCCAACTCCAATCGTGTGGATTTCGACCCCTCGTTGCCGCGCGATCTCGGCAGCGTTGATTGGTGTCATCCGGCTGCCGGTATCTGCGCCATCGCTAAGGAGGATCAAAAGGCGCTGATCGACCTCGCTCGCCTCGAAGGTCCGAATGGCCAGGCCAATGGCATCGCCAAGGCTGGTATGTGGCCCGGCCATACCGACCTGGGTCTGATCGAGCAGCTCACGGATGCTGCGCAGGTCTTCGGTGAAAGGCGCCTGGATGAAGGGCCGCGTTCCGAAAACAACGAGGGCGACCCGATCTCCTTCCCGATCCTCGACGAACTGTCCGACGACACGTTTCACCGCGTCAAGGCGTTGCAGTCGCTCCCCCTCGGCTTCGAAGTCGCGGTCATCCATCGAGCCAGAGATGTCGATCGCGAGGACTACATCACGCGCCGCCTTCTTAATCTCGATCGGGGCACCGACATGCTCGGGCCGCGCCATCGCGACGATCAGAAGACACCAAACAAGAATTGCGGTGATGATTTGCAAGGGCCCCCGAGCGAGGACGACCGAGCCTTTCCGGGCCGGCACGTCTGCGGCCTCGGCTATTCGTCGGAAGAACGGGACACGAAGCGCCGGGATCCTGTTGCGGTGGGCTGGGACCAGGAACCAGACCAAAATGGGCAGCGGCAGCAGAAGGAATGCCCATGGGGCCGCAAACTCGATCATGGCTGAGCCGGTTGGTGCGTTTCGACCCAGGATCTTGCCAGATCCGTTAGATCAGTTTTCGCCATCTGACGCCCATAAGGTGCAACCAGGAGAGCCCTACCAGCGCCCTCGCTAAACTCTTTCGTCCCGCCCGTGCGGTCTAGAAAGGCCAACCATTCGTCGCCGTAGAGTCCAGCAACTTGGCCTCTGGGAAAGGCTGAAAGCGCCGTGCGGCGGAGAATAGTGGCTATGATTGCGGGATCTCCTTGGGCGGAGGCCAGCGAAGCCACGGCCGCACGTCTGTAGGCATTCGCCCGCCAAGACTGGAACCACCGCCATCCGATAATGCCGATAACCAAAAGCAGGAACAAAGCCAGCCAGAGCCAACCAATCGTTTGCGGCCAGAGCGAGATTGGGGCTGGTTCTGGAACTGGCTCGAGAAGATCGATCAACTCGACAAGGTTTAGGCCTGTGAGATCGTCGCTCATTGGACCGATCTCTTGTGGCCCAGCAGATGTTGGATCTGAGGGAGCGTAGGTTCACCTGCGCTAAGTGGCAGGACGGGCACGTCAAAGCGTTTTGACCAATCGAGTACCTGCGCAAGACGTCCACTGGTCATATCGGCAAGCGCGCTTCGAACATTGCCGGATCTCGTGTCGATCTCAGCTTGAAGATCACCGTCTGAAACAACGAGTTTCAAGCCTTCTGGCAGGACTCTCGAGATCGGATCGGTTATTGCGAACAAGATCACATCGTTTGTCATCGCCAGTCGTCGAACCA
This sequence comes from Pseudomonadota bacterium, assembly GCA_039185285.1. Classification (GTDB taxonomy): domain Bacteria; phylum Pseudomonadota; class Alphaproteobacteria; order Rhodobacterales; family Rhodobacteraceae; genus Thermohalobaculum. The sequence goes on along the minus strand of JBCDAQ010000077.1, from coordinate 4,942 downwards.
AGGCCTCGGTCTGATCGTCAATCTCATCGAAGTCGCTAAAAACGATCACGAGATGATCTTTCTTGGCGATCCTCGCCGCTGCGGCGAGCGGTTCGTTCAACGGCAGCACCGGCGCAGGCGGGACATCTGCTCGCAGCATCTGGTTTGCGGTGCTGATCGCCGATATCAAACGGTTCACAGCGCGGCCAGCGCGCTGCGGGCGGAACTCTGCGATAGTCTGATCGCCGAAGACAATACCGCCGACCCGATCACCCTGATCGAGGATCCGGAAAGCGGCGAGAGCTGCGGCTTCCGCAGCAGTCACGGACTTCATGTTCAGACGAGAGCCAAAGAACATCGACATGCGCTGATCGACGAGCAACAGAGCAGGCCGGTCGCGTTCCTCAGTGTAGACCCGAACATAAGGCGTCCCTGTACGGGCTGTGACCTTCCAGTCGATCGTGCGCACATCGTCCCCGGGCAGGTAGTCCCGAAGCTCCTCGAAATTGAGCCCTCTCCCTCGGAGCCGGGAAGCATGACGCCCACTCAAAACGCTACGTGCAGGCTGTCGTGGAAGAAACCTAAGCGATGTCGCTTTGCTACGCAGCCCACGCAGATGGTGGAGACTGGTGTAGATCCGAGGATCGGGGGCATCACCGAGCTCTGGTTGACTTGTTAATCCTGCCCGTCTTCGTGCCGCCGGATCCCGCATTGCTCAGACCAAGGCGACCTGTGCGACAATCTCATCGATGACGCGATCCGTGGTCATCCCTTCGCCCTCGGCTTCGAGGCTCAGTGAAATCCGGTGACGCAGCACGTCATGGCAGATCGCGCGAACATCTTGAGGATCGACATAATCGCGTTGGTTCAGCCACGCACGCGCTCGCCCGCATTTGTCGAGGCCCAGCGAAGCTCGAGGGCTGGCACCAATTTCGATCCATCGGGCAAGATCTTCGGAGTATGCGCCAGGCGTTCGGGTCGCGTAGACAAGATCGGCCATGTAGCGCTCCATGGCGTCCGAGACATGGATGTCTGCTATCTGACGACGCGCTTCGAAGATCGCTTCTTGTGGGATTACCGGCGCAGGATCGGACTTGGGTTTGTCCGCGCTGGCGGCGCTTTCCTCAGCCCGGACCAAACGGATGACTTCCACTTCATCTTCGACCGGGGGGTAGGTGATCATCACGTGCATCAGGAAGCGATCCATCTGCGCCTCGGGTAACGGATACGTTCCTTCCTGTTCTATCGGGTTCTGGGTTGCCATCACCATGAAGAGAGGCTCCATTCGATGGGTGGTGCCGGCAACGGTAACCTGGCGTTCCTCCATGGCTTCCAGAAGGGCGGACTGGACCTTCGCCGGGGCGCGGTTGATCTCATCCGCCAGAACAATGTTGGCAAAGATCGGTCCCGGCTCGAACCTAAAAGTCCCTTCGCCGCCTGACTGGTGGTAGACCTCGGTGCCCGTGACGTCGGCAGGCAGAAGATCAGGGGTGAATTGGATGCGACTGAAGTCTGCTTCCAGGTTCTTTGCGAGTGCCTTGATCGCGCGCGTTTTCGCGAGGCCGGGTAGCCCCTCGATCAATAAGTTTCCATTGGCGAGGAGGCCAATGATCAGCCGTTCGATTACGTCTTTCTGGCCGATGATCGATTGACCAATCCGCCCCTGAAGCTCCAGGACCTTATCACGCGCGGTCATTGAGGCTCCGGGAACACTGCGCTCCAATCGCGCGCCATATCCACGATCAGCCAGCCTTTGCCGGGTCCCTCATCAAGACCACGCTCCAGATGACCGACGGGACTGTCGCGATCGTAGGCCCACTCGCGATCTGCATCGGTGTGGTGAAGCAGGATGCCCAGCCGAGGGCCGTCACCAGCCGTTGTCCACTCCAGCATCGCGAAATCACCGTCTGAGTTGCCAGAAGCGATAATCGGCCTTTTGCCGATCGACCGGTCGATACCGATCGGCTTGCCTTCTTTATCGTCAATGAAAGCAATTCCCGGCGTCTTCATGATCGTTGGCTGGCCGTCGATGACCTGATAGGCGGACTCTCCGATCGTTCCGACGACCTGATACGGTGGGATGCCGTAGATGTCCTCCGCGTAGGCCCGGATGAAATGGATGCCACCTCCCGATACAATAAAGGTCCTAAATCCCTCGTCGCGGAGATAACTCAGCAATTCGAGCATAGGTTGATAGACATGCTCAATGATGGGCCGCCCGGTCTCGGGATGCGTGGTTTCTTCGAGCCAGTTGCGAGCCAAGGATTCGAACTCGTCGGCTGAGATGCCTGAATGCGATGCGGCGACAACTTCAAGCAAGCCTTCGGTACCGTTGGAGAGGGCACCTTTCATGTCGCCCGCTGCAGCGGCCTTGAGGACATCGCTGGTTAGAATCGTGGGATCTTCCTCGGCACGTTTCGCCAACTCGTCCATGGCGAAGAGAAACTGGAAATAGAAAGGCTTCTCAGCCCATAGGTTTCCATCATTGTCGAAGGTCGCGATCCGGTCTTTCTGCGGAACGAAATCAGCGCTGTTGGGATCGGTTACAGCATCAACGAATTCGATAATGCGCGATTTGGTTTCACCGCTTTGCCATGAAGGGAGCGGGTCAGCTTGGGCGGTTACAGCGAAAAGAACGGCAAGAGCCGCTGAAAGAAAGTTTTTGGGCATATTGGCTCCTTCGAGAGCCGGGCGCCTGCTGATAAATGGGCGCCCGGATTGTCGTCGGCGCCTCGTTACTTCGAGCCGCCCGCCGTTTGCAGTTTCTCCATGACCTCATCGATCGTGAAGCTGGCCGCTTTCTGGCGCGGTGGGAACTCCTGGAAGGTTGCCAGGAAATTACCGACATATTGCTGTGCTGGCACCAGGAAGAACACCCGATCGATCATCCAATCATAGTAGGTGTTCGAGGTCCGGTAGGCCCGCTCGTAGGGGTCGCGGCGGAGGTTGAAGATCAAGGGAACCCGGAGAATGGTCCAAGGTTCGATCCAGGCGCGCAGGGTGGTGTACTCCTTCTGCTCCAGGAACATAACTTTCCAATCCTCATAGCGCAGCGCCGTCAGGTCACCATCATCCGAGAAATAGAAGATCTCCTTGCGCGGGCCTTCCTCTTCCTCACCCAAGAGATGTGGCAGGAAGTTGTAGCCATCGAGATGTACTTTGTATTCGCGACCGATGGCCTGCACGCCACCCTTCTTCAACTCCTCTTTGATGTCTGACCGCCCGGCTACGGCAAGGTAGGTTGGCAACCAGTCCATGTGGTGCATGATCTCGTTCGACACCGAACCCGGGTCGATCTTGCCAGGCCAACGCACCATCGACGGCACGCGCCATCCACCTTCCCAGTTGGTGTTTTTCTCACCAAAGAAAGGCGTCATCGCTGCATCCGGCCAGGTGTTCATATGCGGGCCATTATCGGTGGAGTAGTGGACGATTGTATTGTCTGCGATACCAAGCTCATCGATCAGATCGAGCAGTTGGCCGACATGCATGTCATGCTCGACCATGCCGTCGCTGTACTCATCCTGGCCTGAGATACCGCGGTGTTCATCCTTCACATGGGTCCGGAAGTGCATCCGTGTCCCGTTCCACCAAACGAAGAAAGGTTGGCCCTGCTCATGCGACCGCTTAATGAAGTCGATCGCTGCCGCGACCGTCTCATCATCAACTGTCTCCATACGCTTTTTGGTAAGAGGGCCGGTATCTTCGATCGACCCATCTGCTGACGACTTCATCACGCCACGGGGGCCGAATCTCTCGCGGAATGCGGGATCTTTGGGGTAGTCGACATTCTCCGGCTCTTCCTCGGCATTCAGGTGGTAGAGGTTGCCAAAGAACTCATCAAAGCCGTGATTGGTCGGCAGATGCTCATCCTTGTCGCCAAGGTGGTTCTTGCCGAACTGGCCGGTGACATAACCCTCGGCCTTCAAAAGACCCGCAATGGTTGGATCCTCTTCCTGCATTCCAAGGTCCGCACCCGGCAGTCCCACTTTCGAGAGACCGGTCCGGAAGACGCTTTGACCCATGATGTAGGAGGACCGGCCTGCCGTGCAGGACTGCTCTCCGTAGTAGTCGGTGAAAATCATCCCTTCGCGGGCAATACGGTCGATGTTCGGCGTACGGTATCCCATCAAGCCTAACGTGTAGGCTGAAATGTTCGATTGACCGATGTCATCGCCCCAAATGACGAGAATGTTGGGCTTATCGCTCTGCGCGGCAGCAGGATATGCAAATGCCAAACACAGGAGAGAAATGATAGTTGTGGCAAATGACAACGGCCACCATCCGCCAGAGGCGGTCGAAATCTTGTTCATTGTTTCCCCGAATTTTAATTATCGTTACACGTCAAAGTGTGCTCAGGCTCTGACGACTTATCAAGCTTGATATTCAAATTTCGCGGTTTGATTGAAGATTCAAGGGAGAAACAACCCTAGTGTCCCAGTTTGGTCTAGATGTGGTCGTTCCAGGCATGAAGCCGACCGCAGTTCGCAAGCGGCGCTAGCAGAGTGTCCAATCCACATCGATCGTCGATGTGGATAAGAACTCTTGGCTCACAGCCGATTACACGGCGAACTCTTCTGCCCCAGGTCTGAGGCTGGCGATGGCTTCATCGAACTCTTTCACCAACAGGCTATCAGCTGTGAGTCCGTTTTCTAGGATTGTGGCCCGGACACCCTCAAGTCTGGTGATGATAGAGCCAGGTTAGTTCTTATTTTATTCCGGAATAAGGTCTTTGCCTTCCTCAGTGAACCTTGGGTCATTGTCCTTTAAGAACTCAAGCTCTCCCATGGCTGCGTCGATGTTTAACGCCTGCTCATCGTTGAGCTGCTCTGTCTCGTTCACGATGGTTTTCGCGAGTTCATATCGGTCGCCTGATTCATTGAGATCGTCTGAGGTTAACTCATTCGCGTTGTCCCAGATTTCTGTCAGGCGATTGACGTACTGCGCAGCAGCTATCCCGAAC